>JBOHLC010000221.1:0-7944 GCA_050729395.1 Caulobacteraceae bacterium | reverse complement strand
CCTCAAGAAGGGCGCCGTCATGGATGACGACCTCATCGACGCCTACATCGAACTGAAGATGGAGGAGGTCATGCGCCTCCAGCTCCACCCCCACCCCGTCGAGTTCGACATGTACTTCAAATGCTAGGATGGAAATTTTGCTTTAATTCAGGTAATAATACGTGAACACTTGGCTTTATATACTAAAATAATACTAGCGCTGACTATTGAAATCCGCGCATAAATTTAAAAAAATCACAAATTCAAAGGGGATTACCATGATCTCTCGGTCTCGAGACCTGCTGTGCGCCGCCGCGTCGGCCTTGGCTCTCACTGTGGGTGGCGCCTCGGCTCAGGTTGTCGCGCCAGCGCCGGCGGCGCCCGCGCCATCGCCGCTCGGGACGCCGGCCATGACGCCGCCGCTGTCGGCCGATCCCAATCCCACGAGCTTCGACGCTGGGCCGCTTGGCAAGATCTATGTGACCGGCGCGCTGAGCGGCCTGGCGATGGTGCAGACCGAGCACTCCCCCTACGACCGTTCCGCCCTGGCCGACCTCTCCAACGCCCAGGTGTTCATCCAGAACACATCCGGACCGATCCAGTTCTTCATCGAGGCCGGAGCCTATTCCTTTCCGGACCTGGGCGTCCCCTATACCCATGCCATCCCGACCGCCAACAACACCTACAGCGCCATTCCCGTGGCCTATCTGAAATTGCAGCCCACCAGCACCTTCTCGATCCAAATCGGCAAGCTGCCCACACTGATCGGCAACGAACTGGCGTTCTCGTTCCAGAACATGAACATCGAGCGGGGCCTGCTGTGGAACCAGGAGCCGGTCGTGAGCGACGGCGTCCAGCTCAACTATGCGAAGGGCCCGCTGACGGTATCCGCCTCACTCAACGACGGATTCTATTCAAGTCGCTACAACTGGCTCAGCGGCCTCCTGAGCTACGCGGTCACGTCGAAGGACACGTTGACCATCGACGGCGGCGCGAGCCTGTCGCACTATGCCCGGGCCACGGCGGCGACGCCTCTGTTCCAGAACAACGGCGGCATTCTCGACCTAGCGTGGAGCCACACCGAGGGTGCGTGGTTCATCAGTCCCTACTTTCAGTACACGCGAGCCGAGGCGATCGAAGCCTTCGGCGTGGATTACGCAGGGGGCGAGACCTACAGCGGCGCGGTCCTGGCCAAATACAGCTTCAACACCCATTGGAGCTTGGCGGGCCGAGTCGAATATATCGCCAGCTCGAGCGCGGCGTGTCTGGTCGAGTCGGAAACTTGCGAGCAGACCAACCTGCTCTACGGGCCAGGCAGCAAGGCCGTGTCGGTGACGCTTACGCCCACTTATCAGCAGGGGATCTTTTTCGCGCGCGCCGAGGCATCTTACGTGGGCATAACCAGCGGCTCGCCCGGCGCAGGATTCGGTCAGGACGGCGAGGCCAAATCGCAGTTCCGCGGCCTCATCGAAACCGGCTTCCTGTTCTAGCCCGCCTCAGAGCGTCAGCCCCACCGACGTGGCATCCACTCCGACGGCCGACGCCTCGCCCGCGAGCGGCTTTCCGTAGATGCGGTAAGTCTTGTAGATGCGCGCGCCGAAGTTCTCGAGGATGTGGCGCATGGGCGCGTTGTCCTCGAGGATCCATGAGTATTCGGCCTCGGTGATGCCGATCTTGACGGCCTCGCGGCGGAAGGCGTCGAGGATCAGGAAGGGGGCGAAGGCGCCGCGCGCCTCGCGGGCGAACTTGCGTTTGACGCCCATGAGCGGCACGCGCCCGCGCTTCACGCCCTTGATTTTGAGCCGCCAGAGCAACTTCGCCCAGCCGAACGGGACCAGCTTGCCCTTGAGGTCGAATATCGCGTCGTTGAGATTGGGCAGCAGCGCGCCGAAGCCGGCCGCCTCGCCGTCGATCTCTACAAACCAGATCAGGCGCGGGTGCAGCAGCAGCTTGAGCGACTCGCCCAGGTGCCGGGTCTCCGCTTCGGTGACCGGCGCAAATCCCCAGTTCTGCGCCCAGGCGTCGTTCCAGATATCGACCAGCGTGCTCACCTCGCCGTCGAAATCCTTCATGTTGATGGGCCGCATAACCACGCCCGGCGGCGGCGGCCGATTAAGGCGCGCCTGCACGCCCGGCGTGAAGGTCGGCACGCCCGAGATGTAGGCGTAGACGTCCTTGACCTTGGCGTAGCCCTGTTCCTCGATTCGATTGCCGACATAGCGCGGGTCGTGCCCCATCATCAGCATCGGCGGGGTGTCGAAACCGTCCACCAGCAGCCCCACCTCCTCGTTGATCGAGAGGTTGAACGGACCGATGACCTGGGCTCGTCCGCGCGCGCGCAGCCAATCCTCGGCCGTCGTCAGCAAGGCCTTGAAGATCTCCGGATCGTCCTCGGCCGATATCATGCCGAAATAGCCGGCCGGCGCGCTTGCATCGGTCGTCGCCAGATGGTCGATCTGAGCGCTTATCCGGCCGACGTCGCGCCCGTCCTTCACCGCCAGCCAGAACTGCCAGTCGGCGTGTTGGAAGAACGGATTGACCTTCGGCGACAGCGCCTCACGGCGCTCGAACATCAAGGGGGCGATGAAGTTGGGATCGTTCGCGCCCAGCCGCATGGGCACGCGGATGAATCGCTCCAGCTCGTCCTTGCTCGCGACCGGCAGAATCTCGATCGGCATGGCGGCTTTATCCCTCGGCGTAGAGCAGATAGGTGACCGCGCCGGCGGCGAAGGCCACCGGCGCCCCCCAGGCGGCGGCCCATGGCGGCAGAACGCCCGTCTCGCCCATGGCGGTCAGCACGCCGTCGGCCACCAGATAAAGCAGGCCGAAACACAGGCCGAAGATCACCGGAATCGTCCGGTTGCTGCGCGCGTAGCCGAGCGCCGTCGGCAGCGCCAGCAACAGCATGATGATCGGCGCCATGGCCTCCGCGAGCGTGCGGTAGAGCCTGGTCTGGAACTCGCTGGGGCTCTGATTGACCGGTCCCTTGCCGAACAGCGAGCGATAGGCGGCTTCGGACGTCATCTCATAGGAACCGGCGAACAGCCGCGCCGTGTCGGACGGCCGAAGCGTGGTCGGCCAGTCCATGGTCCCCACGGTCATGCTGTCGGCGTGGTCCTGGCGAAGATCGGTGACGGTGGCGTCCGCAAGGCGCCATTCCCGACCGTCCCAGGTCGCTGTCTGGGCGACGATCCGACGATACAGCTGTTTCTGGGCGTCACGGTCATAGATCGATACGCCGCGCAGGACCCTGCCGCTCGGAGCCGCCGCGCGCACCAGGACCACGTTGCCGTCGATGCGGAACCAGCGGGGCGCGGACGCATGGGCGGCCGAGCCCGGCGCGCTTGCCGCCCACCAGGTGGCCAGCGCCTGTTCGGCCCGGGGGGTGACCTGATCGGCCACGACCAGATCGAGCACGGCCACGGCCAGCGCCACCGGCAGGGTGCGGCGGAAAATCTGCAGCAGGGACAGGCCGCTGATGCGCATGACCACCAGCTCGCTGTTGCGCGCAAGCTGGCTGAAGGTGAACAGGGCGCCAGCCAACACGGCGAACGGCGCCACCTGCTCGAAGAGATAAGGCAGGCGCAGCGCCATGTAGCGCAGAATCTCGATCGCGCCGCCGCGGGCGAGGATGTCGTTGGTCCGTTCGAGGAGATCGATGAGCTGCAGGAGCCCGATCAGCGCCACCGTCGCCGCAAGGGTGCGTACGGCCATGATGCGGGTCAGATAGGCGGAGATGCCGAGCGATCCCCGGACTCGCATGGCCGACGCCCGCGCCTTTGGCCGCCGCTCGAACAGAAACTCCATTCGCCTGAACAGGCCCGACAGCGGTGTCTCGCCAGGCCGGCGCCGGCTGGACATGAACAGCCACACGCCAAAGCCCGCCAAGGCGAGGAACAAACCGCCTATGGCCAGCAGGGGATCGACCTCGCCCGAATCGGCGAAGCTCTCGCACAGGGTGACGCCATGGTGAAACGCCACGAGCACGATCGCGCCGACGATCATGCCAGGCGCGCGGCGGCCGCGCTTGACCGCCATGGCCAGCGGCAGGGCGAGCAAGGGCAGGAACGGCACGCCGAACGATCTCGCCAGGCGGGAATAGAGCTCGGCTTCCAGAACACGCTTGGGGATGAGGGCGTCCGGCCGGTGCATCTCCCGGATGAGTTCGGGGATGGTCAGCTCCTGCGCGTCTCCACCCCTGGGCGCGAGCGTTGAATGGTTGCTGAGGAGCTGCCGATCATTGAAATCGGCGAAGCGCAGCAGTCGCACGCCGTGGGGTGTGTCCGAGAGAATCAGCCCGCCGGTAAGGTCCAGATCGGTCGTCTTCCGATCCGGCTGGAGCGAGAGCGAACCATGTTCGGCAGTGACGATCATGTCTCCGTTCGGCGTCGTCCGCCGGATGAAGACGCCCTTGAGTTGGCGGCCGGTGGCGTCGACCTCATCGGACGTGATGGTAAAATCAGGTCCGGCGTTGATGAACACCTGCGGGTCGAGCTGGGCCGTCCATCCGGCCTGGGTCGCCGCATTGAGCACGGCGCGATATCCGAAGCGGCTGTAGGGCTGCAGATAGCCGGCCAGCAGCAGGCTCACCGCGCCAAGGATGATGCCGACGAACACTAGCGGCGCGGCGATGCGCTCGAACGACACGCCGCCGGCAAGGATCGCGTCGAGTTCCGAATCATCGCCCAGCCGCGCGATGACGATGAACATCGCCACGCAGAACGAGGCCGGCAGCGCCAGACCGAGCTGATAGGGCACCAGGTTGGTGACCAGGCCGAACAGGTAGCCCATATGGGCGCCGTTGGCTTCGAGCTGGGTGATCAGCCTAAGGGTCTGGTCCAGGAGGAATGCGACCAGGGTCACGCCCAGCACGCCGAGCGCCGGCATGGCCAACAGGCGCAGCAGGTAGCCGTCGAGGATCGAGGGCCGCCAGGTGCTCTTGCGCGTTCCCGAGGCGGCGAGCGCCAATGAAGTCACGTCGTCAGGCGACCCCGCCGGCGCGACGTCGTTCGGCCTTGAGGAAGCCAAGCCGACGGCCGACGTCGGCGAACATGGCCAGGGCCTGGTCGATCTGTTGCGGGGTGTGCGCGGCGCTGACGCTGGTGCGCAGCAGACACACGTCCGTCGGCGTCGCCGGCGGTATGGCGAGATTGAGATAGAGTCCCGATTCGAGCAGCAGCTTCCAGAAGGTCACCGCCGTGTCCTGATTGGGCATGGCCACCGCGATGATCGGATTGGCCTCCGGGCCAGTCTGGAAGCCCATGGCCTGCAGGCCATCGTAGAGCTGGCGGGCGTTGCGCAGCAAACTCGTCCTCAGCGCGGGCTCCCGTTGCAGGCGCGAGAGCGCCTCGAGGGTCGAGGCGACCACGCCGGGCGGCAGGGAGGCGGTGAACATATAGGGCCGGCAGACGATGCGCATGACGTCGAAATCCGGACTATCGGAGACGCAGAATCCACCGACGCTGCCCAGGCTCTTCGAGAAGGTGCCAACAATAAAATCGACATCCGCCTCTACGCCCGCCGCCTCGGCCAGGCCCCGTCCCCTCTCGCCGAGCACGCCCAGCGAGTGAGCCTCGTCGACCAGCAGATAGGCGCCCGTCTCGCGCTTGACCGCGGCGATCTCCTTCAGAGGCGCCGTGTCGCCGAGCATGGAGTAGATGCCCTCGACCACGATCAGGCGGTCGCCCGGCTGCCCGGCGAGCCGGCGCAAGCGCTTGTAGAGATCGTCGGGATTGTTGTGCCGGAAACGGATCACCTCGCCATGACCCAGGCGCGAACCGTCATAAATGCTGGCGTGGCTGTCAGCGTCGAGGAGAAGGTGGTCGCCGCGTCCGACAAGAGTCGCGAGCACGCCGAGATTGGCCTGATAGCCGGTGCTGAACACCATGGCGTGTTCGCGGCCGTAGAATTTCGCCAGCGCGCGCTCGAGCTTTATGTGGCTGCCGTAAGTGCCATTGGCCACCCGCGAGCCGGTCGTGCCGGTCCCCTGGCTGCGCGTGGCCTCGACGGCTTCGGCGATGCACGCCGGATCGAAGGTGAGGCCCAGGTAGTTGTTTGTGCCCAGCAGAATGGTCCTGCGGCCGTTGAGCATCCCTTCCGTCGGCGACAGGACGCTGTCGAATTGGACGTCGACGCCGTGGGAATGCAGAGCCTCATAGACGAGCCGCTGAGCGGCGTGCTTGGCGAGTATTGTCATTGTTGGGTCCCGCTTCGCAGGTCTTCGACCGCGTGCATCAGATCGCCGACCGTCTGTATCTGGGCAATCCGATCGAGGGGGATCGAAATATCATAGAAGTCCTCGATCGCCATGACGAAATTCATCACCCCCAGTGAGTCCATCCCGAGGTCTTCGACAATGTCAGTGCGATCATCGATGTTGACGGGATGGCCCAGCACCTGCCCGAAAATGGTTGAGATATCGTCGCGGGTGACTTTCTCGGGCGGTCCCACCGTCTCTTCCACTAGCGCTAGTTGCCGGACCTGGCCCATGCCTTCGTTGTCACCCCATCGCGCCTGACCCGAGAGTCACGACCTACCGTAACAGCTTTGCGCCCAACGCTTCAACTACGCCCGAATGCGACCGCGATCGGACGACCAAGCGCCGGAAATGCGTGCAATTGGCGCGTGCGGTCAAAGCCAGCCCGCGTGGCGATACCAGCGGACGGCGTCGGCGAAGCCCGCCTCCAGCGAATAGCCCGCCGTCGGTCCGCCGGGCGCCAGTTCGCCCGCATGGACCGCCCAGTCGACATGGAGCATTTCCCTCGCCTTCCCGCGGGTGAAAATCGGCGGCGCGCCGCGAAAGGGCGCGGCGGTTTCCGAGAGCCTGGCGGCGGCCCACACGCTCCACGAAGGCAATCGAGCGAATCGGGGCGCGCGGCCCATCGCCGCCCAGGCCGCGGCCATGATCTCGCGCCAGGCGTAGCCGGCCGGCCGGTCGCCGCCGACCGCATAGACTCCATCGAGGTCTGGCCGTTCCATCAAATCGACGATCGCCTCGGCGACATCGTCGACATGGGCGAGGACGAGGCGGGCCGCGGGTTGTCCCGGAATCGGCGCCAGGGGCGAGCGGCCGGCCATCCTGAACAGGGCGAGCGTCTCCCGGTCGCCCGGCCCATAGATCACCGGCGGGCGGACGATGGCGAGTCGGCCGCCGGCCGCCGCGCGGGCGGCCTCCTCGCCGGCGCGCTTGCTGGCCGCGTAGTCGGAGAGGCCAGGTTCGCGCGCGGCCAGGCTGGAAACGAGGACATGGCGACCGCTGGTCGCCGCGGCCATGCGCGCCGCGCCGTCGCGGTTGACCGCGAAGAAGGACGCGCGATCGCGCGCCTTGATCAGGCCGGCGCAATTGACCGTGACGGCCGCGCCGTCGACGAGCCGAGCGAGCGCCTCGACATTGTCCAGGTCGCCAAGGATCGTCTCGCAACCTTCGGAGGACAGCGCCGTCTTGCCGGCCGGCCGCCGCGCGAGGGCCCTCACCCGCCAGCCGCGGGCGAGAAGAAGCCTGGCCAGCCTTCCTCCGAGGAATCCCGTGGCGCCGGCGAGCGCGGCCACCGGCCCTGACACCTTCACGCCGTGACGGACTGCGTGGCGTCCTCGAAAGCGCCCGACAAATAGAGGGATCGCGCCTTGGACCGGCTGAGCTTGCCCGATGAGGTCTGCGGCAGGCTATGCGGCGCGGTCAGCACCACCTCCACCTCGAGCCCATGCGTCGCGCGCAAGGTGGACGCGACGCTGGCGCGCAGCTCGGCGCGCTTTTCCGGCTCGCGCGTGCGGCACTGGACCAGGGCGACGACCTTTTCGTCGACCTCGGTGGTTACCTGGAAAGCGGCCACGTCGCCGCTGCGCAAGACCTCGATCTGGCGCTCGGCTGTCCACTCCAGGTCCTGCGGCCAGACGTTGCGCCCGTGAACGATGATCAGATCCTTGGCCCGGCCGGTGATGACGACCTGCCCGTCCAGCATGTAGCCC
>JBOHLC010000220.1:0-15480 GCA_050729395.1 Caulobacteraceae bacterium | reverse complement strand
GCCGTGGAGCGGGTGGCCGGCGTGGCGCGCGCCCTCGCCCCCGGCGATCGCGCCGCCGCCGCCGCCGCCGAGGCCGCCGCCATCGCCGAGGAGGACGTTGCCGCCTGCCGCGCCATCGGCGAGCATGGCGCGCAGCTCATCGCCGGCGTGGCCCGCGAGAAGGTGGGCGAACGGGTCAATCTCCTCACCCATTGCAACGCCGGCTGGCTGGCCACGGTGGACTGGGGAACGGCGCTCGCGCCCATCTATGTCGCCGCCGAGCGGGGCATCGAGGTGCATGTGTGGGTGGACGAAACCCGCCCGCGCAACCAGGGCGCGGCGCTGACGGCGTTCGAGCTGGGCCAGCAGGGCATCGCCCACACGATCATCGCCGACAATGCCGGCGGCCACCTGATGCAGCAGGGCGAGGTCGATCTTTGCCTGGTGGGCGCGGACCGGATCACCCGCGTCGGCGACGTGGCCAACAAGATCGGCACCTATCTCAAAGCCCTGGCGGCGGCCGACAACCGCGTGCCCTTCCATGTCGCCGCGCCGTTTTCGACCATCGATTGGAAGCTTGCTTACGGCGTGGGGCAAATTGCGATAGAAGAGCGTGACAGTCGGGAGGTGACTCATATGACCGGCCGCACCGCCGAGGGCCTCCTCGCGGAAGTGATGATCGCCGCGCCCGGCAGCGCGGCGGCCAACTACGCCTTCGACGTGACCCCCGCGCGCCTCGTCACCGGCTTCATCACCGAGCGCGGCCGACTTGACGCCCATCAACTGCAAGCGAGCGCGCCATGAACATCCCCACACTCGATGTCAGGTACCTGTCCACGCCTCAGATCGTCATCGCCATCGCCGTGGGCATCGGCCTGCTGCTGATCCTGCGCGTTATCCTCCAGCGAGGCGGCCCCAGGTCGCGCCAGGGCGGCGGCGCCGGGGCCGTGTGGATCGTCGTGCCGCTGCTGGCCGCCGTGGGAGCCGGCATCGCATGGGTCCTGATCAACGTCCTCAGGATCATGACTCAAGGCTACCATCCATGATCGCCTAGCTCGATCTCGTCCGGGCTGCCCGTCAAGGTCGATCGCGCTTGGGCAGGGCGGCGGCCTCCTCGGGCGTGAGCTTATGGATGGCCGAGACCGGGCAACGCTGGCGCATTCCCGTCTGGTTGAACAACACAGTTGCGTCTAGCGGGCGGCAGATCCACGGACCCGTGGGCGAGCCCTGAAGGCCGAAGCCATTGCGGAAGGTCAGTCCGGTGCAGCTGTTCATCAGATCGAGCCGCCAGATATCCTTCACGCCCACGCGCACATAGACCGTCCGGTCGTTGGGCGCGGAAAAGCCGTTGATGTTGCGGCTGAGGAAGCACTGGTTCTGGGGCGCGGCCGAGACGCCGCCGACGGTGACGGCCGCGAGGGATGACAGCACGGCCAGCTTGAGCGCGTTCATGGGTGTTTTCCTCCAATTCCCGACGTGGAAGAGAACGCGCTTCTCGCCATTCCGTCTACACCCGGAGGCTCGGTCCGTCCCCGCCGAAGCGTGGTCCTGACACGGGTTCTTTGCGGTCGCGCGCGAGCGCTGGAGGGCGAACGCGGGCGATCGCGGGCGCTGGAGGGCGATTTCGGGCGCTTGGCGGGCGCGCAAGGGCGCTCGCCGGGCGGTGACGGGCGCGCACTGATTGGTTAATTGATTGATTTCGTTGATTATCTCTATTCCGCAGGGCGTCGGCAGCCCTTTCAGGCGACCCGCCAATTTGGCGGCGTCGAGCAGGTATTGGCGCGTATGGGGCACGGCGTCATCCGAATCTGTGAGCGCCAATTATCGCGCCATTATTGCAAAATGTCAAGTCCTATATCGGGAGGCGCAGGTGGGGCGTCCCCGTTGACGTTCGATCCATTCGCAGGCGGTGCGCGCGGTCATTCCTTCTGATATTTGAAGCTCAGGCGAAGACGGCTGCGGTAGGACTCGATCTCGCCTTTTGGTCCCAAGGTGACGTCAAGTTCGACCACCTCGGCCACGCGCAGGTCGCGCAGCGACTTGGCCGCCGTGCGCAAGGCCTCGGCCGCCGCGTCCTCCCAACTGGTCTTGCTCGTGCCAATGATCTCCGTCACGCGATAGACGCTCATGGGCCGCTCCCTTTATCGGGTTTCAAACGCTAGGATTGGGCGCCCGAAAATGACCTTGCGTCAAGCCGGCCGAGCAGTCCTCACGGGATTGATCACTCTGGGGGCTTGGAATTCCACACGAAGCGCCTCAAGCAGTGTTGGCGGCGGCTGGCCACGATTAAGCATACTCAAGCTATTCTGCCGCAAAGGCGGGAATGTTCGCGCGAGGCAAGCGGAGACGCTTGAGGTCGCGTAGAATCGGCGTCTCGACGAACCTAAAGACGATGAACCCTGCAAGCGTCGCGGCAACTAGGCCCAGTGCCGCCCGCGCCAGAATTGGCATGCCGGCTGAGATGAAGATTACCGGCGACAGCACCATCAGTTGCGTGAGGTAGATCGAATAGGAAGCGTCGCCGAGCTTCGCGCCCAAATCAGCCAGCGTTCCCGTAAACCCTCGGTCCAGGATCGCAACGCCCGCAACGATGGAAACTGCGGGAAAGCCGAAGACCAGAACGCGCCAAAGCCCCTCTGAGTCATTGAGGGTTGCGAAGACGGAGTCAGCCCCCTTTAACCCTGCGACCGATAGCACGGCCAGCGCGCCTACGCCGGAGAGCAGCAAGATGCCCGCCAGCGCGCGGGGAGCGCTCCTCAGCCTGGGCCAAATCGCCGCAAGCCCCACCCCAGCGCTGAACTCGAGGAAGATAGGATTGGCGAGGATGCGGAATGGAGGGCTGCCGTTCACTTGCCGGCCAACCTCAAGACATAACATCGCGGTACCCAACAGGATGAGATTGCGCCTCAGTCGGCCACCCAAGAGGACCAGGGCCACTGTCGAATAAAAGATCATTTCGAAGCCGAGTGTCCAGCCGACCATGACATAGGGCGGTATGGCCACGCGTCCGGCAGCAGGCCAAAACAGGAGCGTCGAGATAATGCGGTCGGTCGAGAGCGGACCTTGATTGGCGGCGTCGACAATCGCCACGATGGAGACGAGGTAGTAAATCGGCGCGACGCGTCGCCACCTGCGCCAGAAAAACAAAGCCCCGGTTGGCCGGGGCGTGGCCAGCGGCCCGGTGAGGGCGATCACGAAGCCCGACAATACGAAGAATATATCGACGCCAGCCACTCCGATGTCGGCGGGAAGGTTGCCAGCGCCAGCACCGGCGGCCAGTCGGCAGGCGTGCCCCACGACTACCATGGCGGCCGCCACATAACGCAGAGCCTGTAATGACTGGATGCGGTCCGTCCCCATGCCGTTCTCCTAGCACATCGAGTGGGATTGCTCATGCCGCGCATCGTCGCAACCCTCATTGCCAGCAAGCTGCGCGGCGTCCGCGCTGACGCTGCCACATTCAGTCTATCGCCGCGTCTCACGCGATGAGGTGAAGCGGCGACAAGGGGTCTGGGGCTTGCGAGCCCCGGCAACTCTGCCAGACCTATTCGCTCCACCAGCGCGTAGCGCGAAGCAGGATGGCGGTGAGAGAGGGATTCGAACCCTCGTTACGGTTTCCCGTAAACACGCTTTCCAAGCGTGCGCCTTCAACCACTCGGCCACCTCACCCCGGCAAGAGACCGGTCCTCGAGGGGCGGTCCGTGCGGCCGGGCAATATACCCGGGGCCCGCCGGCTCACAAGCGCGGGGCGGGCGCCGCCTCGAGCGGCCCCGCGGCGGGCGGAATGGCCACCGGCCGCCCAAACCGCACGCGCTTCAAGTCGCGTACGATCGGCCGCTCGACCACCACATAAGTAAGGGCGCCGACGGCGATCGCGCCAAAGAAGATGCTCAGGCCCATGGGCAGCGGCGCGCTCCGGCCGAAGGCGCGGATCCAAATGAGGGCCACGAGCGGCACGGAGAACCCATTGCTCAGATAGATCGAATAGGATGCGTCGCCCAGCCACGCGGCGGCGCGCGAGATCGGACCGCTGATGGCGCGGTCGCAGATGGATGCGCCAGCGACCAGCGCCGCGGCCGGAATGCCGAACACCGCGACGCGCCACAAAGAGCCCGCGCCGGATTGTGTCGCTTCATAGAACGGCGCGCCGCCAGCGCCGACGATGGCTTCCGTGACCAGGGCCGCCAGCGCGACGCCAATAAGGCCCAGGCCCAGGCGCAAATCCGCGCCGCGCAGCCGGGGCCAGATCGCGGCCATGGCCACGCCGAATCCGAATTCGAGCAGAATTGGGTTGGCCACGACACGCAGAGGGTTCCAGCCGCTGACCAGCCTTGCCGCGCACAAAGCGGCCATGAGAACACCCAACACAATCAGGTTTCGTCTCAGCTTGCCACCGATCAGCACGACGGCGACCGCCGAGTAGAACAGCATCTCGAAGCCGAGCGTCCAGCCCGCCTCGATGAACGGCGCGACAATGTGGGGGCCCGCCGCCGGCCAGAAGAGGAACGTGGCCACCGTCCGCGGCAGGTTGAAATTGCCGGTGGCGATCGCGATGAGGATGAATGGAATCGAAAGCAGATAGAAAACCGGCGCGACACGGCTCCAGCGCCTCCAGAAGAAGAGCGCGCCACTTGGCCGGGGGGTGGCCAGCGGCCCGGTCAGGGCGATCACGAAGCCAGACAGCACGAAGAATATGTCGACGCCCGCCGCGCCGATCACCGTCGGCTTGAATGTGGGGCATTCGCCCCGGCCGGTCGACAGCGCATAGCAACCGGCGTGCATGAACACGACCATGGCCGCCGCCACGAATCTCAACACCTGCAGTGAGACGATCCGGTCTTTGATGACGCGCCCCTTCCGCCACTCAAGATCGCGCCGAACGGCGTCCTCCCGCCATGTGACATAAGGCGGCATGACTAACGGACAGACAATAGCGTCGGCCTGGACGTGGCGTCATCGCGCGCCGAGGCCTATCTGTTGGGCCAACAACGACGCAAGGAGCTTCGATGTCTCTGCTATCCAGGATCGGCGACGCCCTCTCGCCGGGCGAGACGCTGAAGGGCCGGCCCGAGCCGATCCCCACGGCTGAAACCTCTTTCGTCAATGGCCGGCCGCTCGAGGGGCCTTACCCGGACGGCCTCGAGCTGGCGCACTTCGCCATGGGCTGCTTCTGGGGCGTGGAGCGCAAGTTCTGGCGGACGGACGGCGTGTGGGTGACCGCCGTGGGCTACATGGGCGGGGCGACGCCCAATCCCACCTACCAGGAGACTTGCACCGGCCGGACCGGCCACACCGAAACCGTCCGCGTGGTGTTCGATCCCAAGGCCGTCTCCTACGACATCTTGCTCAAGACGTTCTGGGAAGGCCACGACCCGACCCAGGGGATGCGGCAGGGCAACGACGTGGGTTCACAGTATCGCTCGGCGGTTTTCACCGGCTCTCCGGAGCAGGAGGCGGCCGCGCGCGCCTCCCTTGACGCCTATCAGCAGGCGCTGAGCGCGGCGGGACGCGGTCGGATCACCACGGAGATCGTGCCGGCCGGCCCGTTCTATTTCGCCGAGGACTATCACCAGCAGTACCTGGCCAAGAACCCGCAAGGCTATTGCGGGGTGGACGGCACGGGCGTCGTCTGTCCGATCGGCGTCGGCGTCGCGGCGGGCTAGGCAAGTGACTCCGGCGGAGTTCGACGAGGCCTGCCGGGCGCTAGCCGGCGTCACCATGGTCGTCCAGTGGGGCGCGGACGCCGTCTACAAGGTCGGCGGCCGCATCTTCGCGGTCACCGGGTCCTCGGGCGGCGTTTCGTTCAAGTCCACGGACATCGCCTTCGAGGCCTTGACCGAAAGTGGGCGGGCGCGGCCGGCGCCGTACCTGGCCAGGGCCAAGTGGGTTCATTTCAACGCCCTGGGCGAGCTGGACGCCGACGAAGTGCGCGACTGGCTGGCCACGGCCCACGCCCTGGTGGCCGCCAAGCTCACCCGCGCACAACGGGCCGGGATCGGGTTCTGATATCAGGACGCCTCCTGCGCGGGTTGCGCCGGTTCGCGAACGAACACGACGCACGTTCGGTCGGCGTAGATCTCCCGCCAATTCCGGGGCTCGGCTCGCAGCGCCGCGATGAGCGCATCGTCGGTCCCTGGGGTCAAAAGGTAGGCCGCGGGATGGTAGATCCTGTCGAGTTCGTCCGGGCCGACTTTGCCCTGTATCGTCAAACGGTAGCGTCGCCATTCCTGGGGCGTGTAGCGATAATAGCGGCCGTCATAGGCCACGGTCCAATCCGGGTATCCGGCGTCGATCAAGGGACCTCCCCACGGGGGGCTCGCGAACACCGTTCCCTTCACCCCCGCCTCATGGAGCCTCTTGACGCCCGCCAGCGGCATGGATCGAAGGAACTGAGTGGGGCGAACAAGCAGTGCCAGGCCAATTGCACCGGACAGCGCGGCCGTCGTGATGATCAGCGTGGCCCATGACTTTCGCTGGCGCTGCCCGGGAACGCTCAAGGTCCGGGTCAGCACCGGCACCAGGGCGATACTCCAGAACAGCACGAACCGGTAGGCGATCAGCGTCATCACGAACAGAACGACCGCCGGCGCCAGCTCTTCCGGGTTAACGCGCCGCCAGTTCCTGACAAGCTGCCACCCGGTGACCAGCGCCGCCACGGCGACAAGCAAAGCCAATTTGTGGTTGACGGGCGTCCAGATCGGAAGCCACTCGTTCGCGCCGTTGACCACGCTGGCCTTGGCGTTCTCGGCCGAAACCGCGATGATCGAGAATCCGTCGGGCGTCGCGAACATGGAAATCGCGGCCAGTCCGGCGAGCGCGGTAAACAGCCAAGGGCGGCCGGATCGATGGCCAAAGAGAAAGCGCGCCCAGGCGGCACCGGCCGCGGCGCTGAGGACGATCACGGCCACCGATACCGATGGATGCAGATTCTGCCAGAGCACGAAAAGCGGCAGCGCCAGCAGCAAAGTGCGCAGCGGGGACAATTCCAAACGCAGGAGGGCGAGAAGCAGGCCGAACCCAACCGCGGCGAAGCTTTGTGGACGGATGCTCGCGGCCGGCAGCGCCGCGATCACTCCAACGGCAAGAGCTGTCGCCCCGGCGATGGGCGCGGCGCCCCGGCGAAGGCAGGCGGCCGAGACGACCCAGTATCCCCCCAGCCAGATGATCGCGTCGAACACCCGAAGACCGGTCCATCCGCCGAGAAGTCTCGCGCCGGCGAAAGCCGCCTGTCCGAGCCACGCCAGCGATGGCAAGGCCTCACCAAGGTGAGTGGCGGCGAATGGCTCCCTTGTGATGGGCCCGCCGTGATGGAGGATCATCTCCCCGAGGCGAAGTTGCCAGAAGATGTCCACGTCCGAGATCGGTCGCAACAACAAGACGAATAGAAGCGCCGCCGGAATGGCCAGATAAATCGCTTGGGCCGCAAAGTCCGGTGTCCCAGCATATTTATCGACATTCGCCGAACCGGACCCGCCGTCGTCGGTCAAGGTTCGGTCCGACCCCATGCGCGTGCGAACCTTTTTCGCTGCCCGTCTTGGGTCATCAGACTTGACCTCTCAATGCGCGTGTTACGGCGGCCGAGGCGCTGTCAAGGCGCACTTCAGTCGTATCGGTCGGCCGTGTGCAGGGCCCCGTCGGCGCGGCTGATCTTGAGGGCATAGTGCAGGCCGATTACCGCCCCCTTGACCCTGGGCAGGAAGAGCACGGTGAAAAGCGCGAGCGGGATGAGAGTCGCCGGCAGGGCGAGGGCCAGCGGCGCCATCCAGATCGCGGGAAACAGCAGCAGCGGGATGACGACCAGGTGGCCGGTGATGAGGATGGTGAAATAGGCCGGCCCGTCGTCGGAGGGATAGCGGTCGAGGTCATGGCCACAGGCCGGGCAGTTCGGATTGACCTTGAGATAGCGCCAGAACATCGCGCCACGGCCGCAGCGCGGGCAGCGACCGATGAAGCCGCGGGCGATCGAACGGATGACGCCGCCTTCGGCGAAGAGGCTCATGGTCTGGCATATGAACATGCGCGGCCGCTAATGAAAGGCCGGCTGGACAAGGCGGCCAGCGAAATGGTCTCGTCCGGCGGTTAAGAGGAGGGAAGGTTGATGATCGAGAGCTACGCCACGTCCACCGCGACCGAACTGGTCGCCGCCCTGGCCGCCCGCCAGGTGAGCGCGGTCGAATTGGCGCGGGCCGCCATCGATCGCATCGAGCGCGTCGATCCTCCGATCAACGCGGTCGTGGTGCGCGATTTCGAGCGGGCGCTGGCGGCGGCGAAATCGGCCGACGATGCGTTGGCGCGGGGCGAGCGGGCGCCGCTCCTGGGCCTGCCGATGACAGTGAAGGAGGCGCACAATGTCGCCGGGCTTCCCACCACCTGGGGATCGGAGGCATTCAAGGATTGGATCGCGCCCAAGGACTCGGTCGGCGTGGCCCGGCTGAAGGCCGCCGGGGCAATCATTCTCGGCAAGACCAATGTGCCGCCCTTCCTCAGCGATTGGCAGAGCGCCAATCCGGTCTACGGGCGCACCAACCATCCGATCGATCACGCCTTGACGCCGGGCGGATCGTCCGGCGGCGGGGCGGCGGCGCTGGCCGCCGGCATGGTCCCCCTGGAGTTCGGTTCGGACATCGGCGGCTCGATCCGCGTGCCGGCCGCTTTCTGCGGCGTCTTCGGCCACAAGCCAAGCCATGACCTCATTCCTCAGCGCGGCCATGCGCCGCCTGGGCTGGAGGGCGCGGGCGTCGAGCTGGGCGTGGTCGGTCCCCTGGCGCGTTCGGTGGCCGATCTCGAACTGGCCCTCGATGTCCTGGCCGGGCCGGACGACGACGAGGCGGTCGCCTATCGCCTGGAGCTTCCGGCGCCCCGCCATGCGCGCCTTGGCGACTACCGTATCCTGATCATCGACAATCACCCCAGCGCCGCCCTGGACAGCGAGATCCACGCGGCGCTCGGTGTCGCCGCCCAGCGGGCGGAGAAGGCCGGCGCCCGCGTCGCCCGGCAAAGCGATCTGTTGCCGGACCTTGCCGCGGCCTTTGCCGCCTATGCGGCCATCCTGATGCCCATCGTCACGCGCGGCGCCCCGCCCCAGCCCGACCTTGCCTCGTCGCACGACTGGCTGCGGAGCCTCGATGTCCAGTGGGCGTTCCGGCGCCAATGGGCGGCCTTGTTCCGTGAGTTCGACGTGGTTCTGACGCCGGCGTTCGGCGTCGTCGCCTTCCCCCATCAGGATGGACCGTTCGAGGCGCGGACCCACGTCATCGACGGCCAGGTGACGCCCTATCGCAATCAGGTGGCGTGGCCGGCGATCGCGACCCTGCCCAATCTGCCGGCGACCTCGGCCCCGATCGGCGCCACCCGGTCCGGCCTGCCGATCGGCATGCAGATCATCGGCCCCTATCTCGAGGATCGCACGCCCCTGGCCTTCGCCCGGCTGTTCGGGGAATTGTGAACATCCTGCGTCGACTGATTCAAGAGACTCCGCTCTTCCCCGCGCAAGCTGGGACCCAGTGGTGTCCAGCCTGGAGGTCTTCCGAGGGGATTAGCGGGTTCAGGCAAACACAAAAAACCTGGATCCACGCTTGCGCGGGGAAGAGCGGAGTTATGGGATCGTGCACCGTGACCCCGCCGCCATGACCAACACCTACGACTTCATCGTCGTCGGGGCGGGGTCGGCCGGCTGCGTGCTCGCCAACCGGCTGTCGGCCGATCCTCGCAACCGGGTTCTGGTGCTGGAAGCCGGCGGAAAGGACGACTGGATCTGGTTCCATATCCCGGTCGGCTATCTGTTCTCGATCGGCAATCCACGCGCCGACTGGATGTTCGAGACCGATCCCGTGCCGGGGCTTGGCGGACGGACCCTGCGCTATCCGCGCGGCAAGGTGATCGGCGGCTGCTCGGCGATCAACGCCATGATCTATATGCGTGGGCAGGCGGCCGACTACGATGGCTGGCGGCAGATGGGCCTGCCAGGTTGGGGCTGGGACGATGTCCTGCCCCTGTTCCTGAACCAGGAGGATCACATCGACGCCGCCAGCCCGCTCCATGCCCAGGGGGGAGAATGGCGCGTCGAGTATCCGCGCATGCGCTGGGCGGTGCTCGACGCCTTCGCCGAGGCGGCGGCGCTGGCGGGCATCCCGGCCACGCCCGATTTCAACGGCGGCGACAACTTCGGCGCCGGCTACTTCCAGGTGAACCAGAAGTCCGGGCTACGCTGGAGCGCGGCGCGCGGCTTCCTCAAGCCGGCGTTGCGCCGCGCCAACCTCGAGCTGGCGACCGGCGTTCACGTCCACCAGGTCCTGATCGAGGACGGCCGCGCGGTTGGCGTCGCCGGGCGCCGCGACGGCGCGCCGTTCGAGGCGAGGGCCCGAGGCGAGGTGATCCTGGCCGCGGGCGCGGTAGCCACGCCGAAGCTGCTCGAGCTTTCGGGACTGGGCGACGGCGAACGCCTTCGCACGCTCGGTATCGCGGCGCGCCGGCATCTGCCTGGGGTCGGCGAGAACCTGCAAGACCACCTCCAGATCCGGCCCTACTACAAGGTCAGCGGCGTCGCGACGATGAACGTCCTCTACGCCTCGGCCTGGCGCCGGCCGCTGATGGCGCTGGAATACGCCCTGTTCCGTCGGGGACCCATGTCCATGGCGCCCTCGCAGATGGGGGCGTTCGCCCGCTCCTCACCCGAGTTCGAGACGCCCAATGTGGAATTCCACGTCCAACCGCTGTCGTTGGACCGGTTCGGCGACCCTCTGCACCACTTCGGCGCCGTCACCATCAGCGTGGCCAATCTTCGCCCGACGAGCCGCGGCGCGATCCACGCCGCGAGCCCCGATCCGATGGCCCCGCCGTCGATCCAGCCAAACTATCTGGCGACACCGGAGGACGATCGCGTGGCCGCCGACTCGCTTCGTCTGGTCCGCCGCATCGTCGCCCAGCCGCCACTGCAGCGATTCCGCCCCGAAGAGCATCGCCCGGGCGCAGGGGTCACTTCCGAGGAAGGCCTCGTCGAGGCCGCCAGGGCGCTTGGCACGACGATCTTCCATCCGGTGGGGACGGCGCGGATGGGCGCCCCTGGCGACGCGGGCGCGGTCGTCGACGCGCGCCTCAAGGTGATCGGGCTCGAGGGGTTAAGGGTGGCCGACGCTTCGGTCATGCCGCGCATCGTGTCGGGCAACACCAACTCCCCGACCATGATGATCGCGGAGAAGGCCGCGCGGATGATCCTGGCGGGCGCGTAGCCGAGTTCGCCCCGGAGAGGGAGAATTACGCTGTCCGGCGGGCGACCCGCTTGGCCAGCGATGCCAGAGCCAGCGGCGCGAGACTGAAACCGATCGCGACCAGCGGGGCGACGATGAAGCCCCAATATTGGTTTTCGGGCCTGCCCAGAACGAGGAAGGCGGCCAGATAGCCGGCCAGGAGGGTGAAGAGGCGGGCGCCCGTCGGCGACCTCCACCAGCCGGCGCCGAGAAAGGCGAGGGGGGCGATTACGGCGGCGGCCCACGATCCCACGAGCGGCACGATGAGGTTCCAGCTCACCGTGGCGCGCAGGAAGGCCAGGCCGCCCAGGCTGGCCCATCCCTGCGAGGGCAGATCTCCGGGCCTGACCAGCGCCATGACCTGATGCGCATGCCAGGCAAGCGCCGCGCCGACGACGGCCAGGGCGCCGGCGAAGGCGATCGCCTCGAGGCGCCGCCGCTCCATGAGCGCGAACAGCGCCATGACCAGGAGATAGGGCATGGCCAGCTCGCGGATCAGGGCGGCCAGCAGGCCCAGCGCCACGGCGGCCGCGAAGCGCCTCTCGCTCCTCAGCCCGAGCGACAGGGCGATCAGCAGACCCGCCCAAACCTCGGTGAACTGGCTGGCGACGCCCCCGGCCATGGCCACGCCGACACCTGTGAACAGGCAGGCGGCGGTCCATATCATCCACGGCGGCCCGGGGCCGAGGCCATGCAGCCTGACCGTCCAGGCGTAGATCACGAGCGCGCCGAGACAGGCTTCGATCACATTGACCACGCCTTGATTGGGCGCGAGCGACAGGAGAACGGCGAGGGTCGGCGGCCGCACCACGACGAAGGGCTTCAGCGGATAATGCCGCGCGCGCTGTTCCGTGACAGCGGCCTCTTCGTATGGTTCGCCGGCGCGCACCCTTTGCACGACCGCCCGATAGAGGAACACATCGGTGGGCACGCCTTTGGGCGCGCGCCGCGCGACCGACGTGGGCGACCAGAGGCCGAGCGCCGTCGAGATCAACAGTGCGGCGAGAATCGCGATCGCCGCTGGGCGCGGCAGGGCGGCGAATCGGTCATCGGCCGGCGTGGCCCTGACGTTCCCGTCCATGGCTCAGGCGGCGCGTCGGGCCGCGCGCCCGAGTTCGATCAGCGCCGCCGGAGCGAGCGCCAGGCCGACCCCCATCAAGGGCGCGATCACCAGCCCCCAATAGTAATTCTCCGGACGCCCGACGATCAGGAACCCCGCCGAATAGCCCGCCACGAGCACCAGGAGCCTGGGGTCTTCCGTCCTCGAGGCGGCGCCGATCACGGCGAGCGGAACCAGGGCGGCGGTAAGCCAGCCACCGACGACGACCGTCATCACATTCCACTTCGCGGTCGCCAGCAGGAAGGGCCAGCCGCCCAGCGCCAGCCAGGTCGGCGATGCCGAATCATGGCTGTTCTCCAGGGCGATGGCGGCCTGGGCGTGCAGGGCGAGCGCGCCGATTGCGATAACGAAGGCGGCGGCGAAGGAGACCGCCTCGATCCGCCGACGTTCCATCAGCGCGGAGCCGGCCATTACGATTAGGTAGGGCAGCGCCAGCTCGCGGATCAGCGCCGCCAGCAGGCCCAGGACCACGGCCGCGACGAACCGCTTCTCGGTCCGCAAGGCAAGCGAAAGGGCGATCAGCAAGCCGGCCCACAGTTCGTGGAACAGGCTGGACGATCCGCCGGTAAGGGCGGCGGCGACGCCGGTGAAGATCAGGAACGCCTTCCACACCGTCCGCTTCGAGTCCGGCTTGCGCAGCCGCAGCGACCAGGCCACGATGACGGCCAGCGCCAGCAACCCCTGGACGACCGCGCCGAATGTCTCACTGGGTTCCCACGAAAGGAGCGTCGCCAGAAGCGGCGGCCGCACGGTGAGAAAGGGTCTCACGGCGTAGCCTTCGGCGCGCTGTTCGCTTACCGCCGCGACTTCGTATGGCTCGCCCTTCTTCATCCGCCGGATGACCGCGCGATAGAAGTCCGCGTCGGAGCCGCGTGGGCGGGCCTGGGCCGTAGCGGCGGCTTGGGCCGTCGGCGGCGTGGCGGCGCGACCGAACCGGCTCGCTGGAATCAGACCCAGGGCGATGACCAGCGCCAGAACTAGCAGCACGGCCCTGGCGGCCAACGGCGGGAGTGTGGCGAGACTGATTGAGAGGCGCCTCGCGAGGCTGACCCGGCCGCGCGGGATGACGCTCACCGCGTCAGGCAGATCCAAGAAGGCCGGGCACATGCAGTTTCAGCACCCCGGCCCAGACGACCAGGGCGGCGCCCAAGGCGATGGCGACGCCGTAGGGCACGCCGCGACCGTACTCTCCCTTGCCGCGCAACTTGAACATGACCATGGCCCGCGTGGGCCGCGAGCCCAGGCTGATGAGAGCCAGAACGCCGCCGGCAAGGGCGGTGGCCAGGGCGAGCAGGGCGAGCTGTCCCAGGCCGGCGAAGAGGGCCACGGCCGCGAACAGCTTGGAATCCCCGGCGCCCAGAAGGCCGGCCGCATAGAGCCCGAATGTGACGGCGAAGGCGATGACGCCGGCGGCGAGCGCCCACAGATCCCAGGGAATCGGATGGACGAAGGCCCACAGGACGAACAGCGCCAGGGTGGCCAGCACCGTCCAGTTGGGAATCCTGCGCAGGCGGATGTCGGTGACCGCGGCGAAGGCCAGGACAAGGGTGAGAAGCCCGGCGACCCCCCAGCGAACCAGCTCAGGGAGTGACATTGGGGGTGGCGGCATGCTGGACGGCGCGAGCCTCCAGCTCCTTGGCGAGCTGAAGGTTGTCGGCGGCCCGTTCATAGTAGGCGCCCTTGGCCTGGATGGCCTCGTTGAGCAGCTTCTCGGCCTTGGGATAGTCGCCGCGAATGGCCGCGGCCAAGCCGACGTTGTTGAGCACCGCCGCGCGATCGTCGCCCACTCCGGTCATCGTCGCCCGATCGTAATGGCCGTCGATGGCCATGGCGATGCGCAGATTGGTGCGGGCCGCGGCCAGCGCCGGATCCTTGTCGAGGGCGTCCACGAAGTCGGTCACGGCCAAATCCGTCTGCTTCTGCAGCAGATGCGAATAGCCGCGGTTGTTTAGAACGATGGCGCTGTTATCGCCAGCTCCCGCCAACGCTTCCTTGTAAGCGAGCAGGGACTGCTTCCAATCGTGGCGAATGTCATATTCCCGGCCCAGGCCGTTCCAGGCCCGCCACAGCGACTTGTCGAGCGTCGTTGCCTGCTTGAGGTCGGCGAAGGCTTCGTCCGACTTGCCGAGCATGGACAGGGCCAGGCCCTCGCCCTGCAGCGCTCTCGCCTTCTCCGACGGGTCGGCCGCCGCGGCGCGGAACAAGGTCAGGGAATCGGCGAACCGGCCGTGCGCCAGCAGCAACTCGCCATCCAGATCGACCAGGCGGGGCGAGGTGATCTTGTAGACCTCGGCCTTCTCCAGAAGGTCGGCGGCGTCCACATAGCGCTTCTCATCCAGCGCCTGGCGAACCTGGCCGGCGACCGCCGCCGCCTTGTCGCCGGTGTCCGCCGCCTTGGCTGGCTGGGCCTTGCCGAACAGATGCGAAAATGGGCCGGCGCCAGCCGCGCCGGGGGCCAGGCTCAGGGCGCCCAGAACGAGCGCCGCCGGCAGGAAGGCTCGCAGGAGACTTACGCGACGCGACACGGGTTTGCTCATCCGCGGGTTCCGCGGCGCAGGGCGACCTTGGCCACGCGCATGGTCTGGGCGGAACGCCCAGCCTTCGCCAGCACGATGATGTCGTCGGGACCAGAGAAGCCGCCATGCCGCTGGAGCATCATGGAGGTGTGTCGGTCCTGGGCCAGAACCGTTGAACCCGGATCCAGCTTCTGGGCCTGGTCGTAATAGCGGGAGGACAGATCGAAGCGTCCGAGATGGTCGTAGGTCACGCCAAGCGCGGTGAGCACGCGAACGTTATCCGGGGCGGCGTCCCGCGCCTGGCGGAGCAGGCCGATGGCGACGCCATACTCATGCCGTTCGATAGCCTTGACCGATCGGGCGTAGAGGACTTCCGCCGGCGCGAGGCGGGGAGCGTTCGCGGGCCCGATCGCGGCCGGCGTCTCGGCCTGGGCCAGAGCCACGCCCGTCTGATCACCGAACTTCCCGGCATTGCGCAGGAACATTGAGTATCGGCGGTCCGTGGCCACGATGCGCGAACCAGGATCGGCCTTTTCGGCCTGATCGTAATAGCGGTCACTGAGATCGAAGCGGCCCAGCTTGTCGTAGACGACGCCCATCGCCGTCAGCACCCTGGGAT
>JBOHLC010000219.1:0-4604 GCA_050729395.1 Caulobacteraceae bacterium | reverse complement strand
CCCCTCCACCACTTCGTGGTCCCCCTCCCCCGTAAACGGGGGAGGATTTCTTACCGCCAGTCCCCCAGCGCGGCTTGCCAGAGGGTCAGGGCGGCGATGGCGGCGGTGTCGGCGCGGAGGATGCGGGGGCCGAGGCTGACCGGAACGGCGCCTTCGATGGCGCGGGCCGCGGCGCGCTCCTGCGGCGTGAAGCCGCCTTCCGGGCCGATGAGGATCGCCCACGGCCCCGCCCGCGCCTCCCTGAGCGCGTCCAGCGCCGGGGCCGCGTCGCCCGCCTCGTCGCAGAACATCAGCCTCCGCCCGGGCGTCCACGCCGCCAGCACCTCGGACAACCGCGCCTCGGCCGCGATCTTAGGCACGTCCAGACGGCCGGTCTGCTCGGCCGCCTCGACGGCGATGGCGCTCAGGCGGGCGATGTTGGCGTGGCCGGCGTTGGTCCGGGCCGTGGTCACCGCCCTGACGCGCGACGCGCCAAGCTCGGCCGCCTTCTCGACGATCGTTTCCAGGCGCGGCCGCTTGACCACGGCGACGATCAGCTCGAGGTCCGGCCCCGTCTCCTGCGCCCGCTCGCGGCGCAGGGCGGCCAGAAGGGCCCCGCGCCTGGAAATCTCGGCCACCCGCGTGAGCCATTCGCCGTCGCGGCCGTTGAACGTCAGAAGTTCGTCTCCCGCGCGCAGGCGCATGACATGGGCGAGGTAGTGCGTCTGCTCGGGACCCGTCGCGATTTGACCGCCCTCGCGAAGGTCGCCATCGATATGGAGGCGGATCATGGGCGAGGCTTCCAGCGGGACGAGGGACGATGGCGAAGAGCGATACTTACAAGAAAGACCTGCGCCGGCTCCAGATCGCCCTGGTGCGCTATCAGCAGTGGGCGATGAAGAACGGGGCCAAGGCGCTGATCATCTTCGAGGGCCGCGACGGCGCCGGCAAGGACGGCACGATCAAGCGCATCACCGAGCACCTCGCCCCGCGCAACACGCGCATCGTCTCCCTGCCCGCGCCCAGCAGTCGCGAGCGCAGCCAATGGTATTTCCAGCGCTATGTCCCCCATCTGCCGGCGGCCAGCGAACTCGTCCTCTTCAACCGCTCCTGGTACAACCGCGCCGGCGTCGAGCCGGTGATGGGCTTCTGCACCCCCGAAGAGCACGCCGAGTTCCTGCGCGAGGCGCCGGCCATGGAGCAGATGCTCGAGCACGCCGATATCCGCCTGGTGAAGATCTGGCTCGACATCTCCAAGAAGGAACAGGCCGAACGGCTCGACGCGCGCGAAGAAGATCCGCTCAAGCACCTGAAGATCAGCGCTCTCGACCGCGTCGCCCAGACCAAGTGGAAGGCCTATTCCAAGGCGCGCGACGAGATGCTCACCGTCACCCACACCGGCTACGCGCCGTGGATCTGCGTCGCCACCGATCACAAGAAGGCCGCGCGCCTCAACGTCATGCGCTACCTCCTGCACGCCCTCGCGCCCGAGGAGCTGACGGTCGATATCGAACTCCCCGAGGCGGATGTGCTGTTCGCTTTCGAAAAGGCGGCGCTGACCGACGGCCGGCTGGCGAGGTGATCCGCGGATGACGCGAAAAGACGCGCTTCGCGCGGAAGAGATCCACAGATGACGCAGAAAGACGCGCTTCGCGCGAAAGGGATCCACAGATGACGCAGATGGCCACAGATGCGCCGGCGCCCGCCGCAGGCCCGGAGAATTAGCGACGAAGACCTTTTCGCGCGCCTTCGGCGCGCCATAGAGCCAAAGCGGCGGCGTCTCCGGACCTCTCATCTGCGGCCATCTGCGTCATCTGCGGATAAACTTCTTCTCTTCGGCGGCACGGGCGGGGCCGAGGCGCCGTCATCTGCGGACCCTTCATCTGTGTCCATCTGCGTCATCTGTGGATAAACCTTTCTCCTGCGGAGGCAGGTTCACGGGCGGGGATAGGAGGACGCGATGGAGTATGTTCGGCTTGGCGGCACGGGGCTGAAGGTCTCGCGCCTGTGCCTGGGATGCATGACCTATGGCTCGCCCAAGTGGCGTCCGTGGGTGCTCGACGAGGAAGCCTCCCTGCCCTTCTTCAAGGCGGCGATCGAGGCCGGGATCAATTTCTTCGACACCGCCGACGTCTATTCGCAGGGCGAGAGCGAGCGGGTCACCGGCAAGGCGCTCAAGGAATACGCCAAGCGGCATGAGGTTGTCATCGCCACCAAGGTCAACGGGCCGATGGGGGCCGATCCGAACAACCGCGGCCTCTCGCGCAAGCACATCATGGACGGCATCGACCGCAGTCTTAGCCGGCTGGGCGTCGACTATGTCGACCTCTACCAGATCCACCGCTTCGATCCCCAGACCCCGGTCGAGGAGACGCTCGAGGCGCTGAACGACGTGGTGCGCGCCGGCAAGGCCCGCTACATCGGCGCCTCGTCGATGTACGCCTGGCAGTTCGCCGACATGCTGGCCGCCTCCCGCGAGCACGGCTGGACGCCGTTCGTCTCGATGCAGCCGCAGTACAACCTCGTCTATCGCGAGGAGGAGCGCGAAATGCTGCCGCTGTGCGCCGCCAAGGGGATCGGCGTCATTCCCTGGTCGCCGCTGGCGCGCGGGTTCCTGGCCGGCGGCCGGGAAAAGCCCGGCGAGGGCAATACCGAGCGCGCGCGCACCGACGAGTTCGCGCCGCGCCTCTACTATCGCGAACCGGACCACGCGGTGGTGGACGCCGTCGGCGAGGTGGCCAAGGCGCGCGGCGTCCCCAACATGCAGGTCGCGCTCGCCTGGGTGCTGAGCAAGCCCGTGGTTACGGCGCCGATCGTGGGCGCCTCCAAGGCCCATCACCTGGCCGACGCCGTGGCCGCACTGGAGGTCAAGCTCACCGCCGACGAGATCACGGCGCTGGAAAAACCCTACAAGCCCAAGCCCGTGCTGGATCACCTGTGAGCGGCGGAGTGGAAATGATCTCCCCCTGCGAAGCGGGGGGAGTACGGCCGAAGGCCGGGAGGGGGGCGGAAGCCGCGCACCAACGCCCTGTCACCCGCCCCCTCCACCACTTCGTGGCCCCCCTCCCCCGCCGCGCGGGGGAGGATCAATCATCCAAATGACCAACTCGGCGGCCATTCTGGCCAGCCTGGAGATCGCCTCGGAGCGCGGCGGCGACCTCACAGACGCGGTCTACGCCCGCCTGTTCGCGGCCCATCCGGCCATGGCCGACCTCTTCGTCCGCGACACCAACGGCTCGATCAAGGGCGAGATGCTGGCCCGGGTGTTCGAGATGGTCCTCGACTACATCGACCGGGGCGCCTACGCCGAGGGCATGATCCGCAACGAGGTCACCACCCACGCCGGCTATGACGTGCCGCCCGACGTCTTCCCGATCTTCTTCGAGGTGGTGGCCCAGAGCCTGCGCGAGGCGGCGGGCGAGGCTTGGACCCCGGACATGACTATTGCCTGGGATGGCCTGCTGGCCGACTTCCGCCGCTTCGCCGCCCATGGGTGAGGTGGGGTATGACCATATCTTGAGGAGACTCGCCATGGTCGACAAACACAAGCCGAACACATGGACCGTCGCGCAGGCCAAAGCGAAGCTCAGCGAAGTCATGGAAAAGGCTCGGACCGACGGGCCGCAGGACATCACGCGCCGTGGCCGCAAGACCGTGGTGGTGGTCGACGCCGAGCAGTGGGAGCGCACGTCCCGGTCCGAGACACGAGGCAACCTCGCGGACTTTACGCTCGTCTCGCCACTTCGCGGATCGGGCCTAAAGATCGAGCGTCTGCGGGGCGGCATCCGCGACGTCGATCTGTGAGCATCTCAGCGCCCCTTCGAAGGCCCACAACTGTCGTCGCCGATCCCCAAAACATGCGTCATCCCGGCCGCAGCGGCGGAGCAGCGGAGAGCCGGGACCCAGGGGCGGCTTGCGCGGCGCCCGATCCCCCCTGGGTCCCGCATCTTCGGAGCGCTCGCACGCTCCTGCGTGCGGGATGACGCAAATTATGGCTGACCTGACCGCGCGGCAGGCGCGGCGGATCGCGCTGCACGCGCAGGGGCTGACGCGACCCCGCCGGCTAGCCGAGCCGGGCGCGCGGCAACTGCGGCGAATGGCGGCCGACCTCGGTGTCATCCAGATCGATTCGGTCAATGTGCTGGCCCGCGCCCACTATCTGCCGGGCTTCTCCCGGCTCGGGGCCTATCCGCGCGAGGCGCTGGAGCGCGAGGCCTGGGGCAGGAAGCCGTCGCTCTTCGAATACTGGGGCCACGAGTGCTCGCTACTGCCGATCGAGAGCCAGCCGCTGTTCCGCTGGCGCATGGAGCGGGCGCGCGGCGGCGACACCTGGACGGGCCTGGCGCACTTCGCCCGTGAGCGGCGCGACTACATCGACGCCGTGCTTGAGCGCATCACGCGCGAGGGGCCGCTGACCGGCGGCGACTTCGCCGACGGACCGCGCCAGGCCGGCTGGTGGAACTGGAGCCATGGCAAGCGCGCCCTGGAGTGGCTGTTCTGGTCGGGCTTCATCGCCACCAGGACCCGGCGCGGCTTCGAGCGTGTCTACGACCTGACCGAGCGGGTGCTCCCGGCGAAGGTCCTCAGCCTGCCGACGCCGACCGAGGCCGACGCCCATCGTGAGC
>JBOHLC010000218.1:0-2153 GCA_050729395.1 Caulobacteraceae bacterium | reverse complement strand
TCAGGAGCCCGCGGCTCTTACGCGATGGAGTATGCTTTCTAGCACTTCGAAGGAGAATCAGAACGAACGCGGACGTGGCGAAATCGGTAGACGCAGCAGACTTCATCGGAGTGCCCGGGTGGAAACGCCCGGAGTAGAACCGCTCAAATTCGGGGAAAGCTGGGGTGCGAAACCTTGCCGATCCCGAGCCAAGCCCGGCTCCGGCCGGGAAGGTGTAGAGACTAGACGGGCGGCGCCTAAACCCCGGGTCGGGGCACGGCGAAGGGATAGTCCAGACCACGAACGCCCGCATCGGGCGGCGGCGAAAGCCGAGGTGGTAAGAAAATCTGCTTCTCGAAAGAGAGTGCGGGTTCAAATCCCGCCGTCCGCACCAGCTGAGAGTCGTCGTGCGGATGTCGCCGCAACTGTCATCTTCTGCCTTTGATGAATAAATCCCGAGCTAATGCGCCAGCGCGTCGTGGCGCGTTCAAGGCCGAATGCGCCTTGGGGTGGAGGTTGGCTTGCTGGCAACGCCGAGTGACTACGCCGTCTGGGCGATCGTCGCCGCCGCCCTGGCCGGCGTGGTCCTCAGGCCGTTCCGCTGGCCCGAGGCGATCTGGGCCGTCGCAGCCGCGATCCTGGTCGCGATCCTTGGGCTGATACCGCTCGGCGAGGCGGCCCGGGCCATCGGCGAGAGCGCCGACGTCTGCCTGTTCCTGGCCGGCATGATGCTGCTGGCCGAGACCGCCCGTCTGGAGGGCCTGTTCGACTGGATCGCCACCTATGCGGTGAGCCGCGCCGGCGGCTCGACCGCGCGCCTCTTCGCCCTGGTCTGGCTTGTCGGCGTGGTCGTCACAACGTTCCTGTCCAACGACGCCACCGCCGTGGTCCTGACCCCGGCCGTGCTGGCCGTGACGAGAGCGGCGCGCGCGCCGCCGGCCCCGTTCCTTCTCGCCTGCGCCTTCGTCGCCAACGCCGCCAGCTTCGTCCTGCCGATGTCTAATCCGGCCAATCTGGTGGTCTTCGCCTCGCACCCCCCGGCCCTGGCCGCGTGGATCGAGCGTCTGGCCGTCCCGGCCGCCGTGGCCATCGCCGGCGCATTCGCCGCCCTGCGCCTAGTGGAGGCGCGCGCCCTGGCCGGTGCCTGCGAACGCGAGGTCGCGCGCGCGCCGCTCAGCGTCGGCGGCCGCTGGGCCCTGGCCGGGATCGTCGTGGCGGTGGGGGTCCTGATGACCGTCTCGGCCCTCGGCCGGCCCATCGGCGCGCCGACCTTCGCGCTGGGCGTGCTGACCGCTGGCGCGGTGCTCCTGCGCGTCCGCGCCGCGCCCTGGCCGCTCCTGCGAGGTGTGACCTGGTCGATCCTGCCGCTGACGGCGGCGCTGTTCGTCCTCGTCCAGGCGCTCGAGACGACTGGCCTGGTGGCCGCGCTCGCCGGCCGGCTCGACGCCACGGGAGCGGGCGCGGGAGCCGCCTCGCTCGCCGCCGGCGTTGTCGCGCTCGTCTCGAACCTGGCCAACAACCTGCCGGTCGGCCTGCTGGCCAGCCACGCCCTGGCCCACGCCCACGCCGGCGCCCTCGTCCACGACGCCGTGCTAATCGGCGTCGATCTCGGCCCCAACCTTTCGGTCACCGGCTCTCTGGCCACCATCCTGTGGCTGGCCGCCATCCGCCGCGAGGGCCAGGACATCGGCTTCTGGCGCTTCCTCAGGCTCGGCGCGCTCGTCATGCCCGCCTCGCTCCTCCCCGCCCTGGCCGCGCGTCTGCTGATCGGATTTTGATCTGTCGCCTACAAGCGGGCCGCACCACTCTACAGGCGCTCAACATCTTCATGGCCCACATGCGGGCGGGCGTCGGTCCGATTCTCGGCGTTTTCCCAGCAACAGCCCGTCGCGGCCATCGGAACGCCACCGGCCGCAAGCGGTCCTGGATCATGCCCTCAAGCGGATATCGCTGGGCCGGCGCCAGCAAACCAATGTTAGAGGCCAAGCCCCCGGCTCCGCCCAAACGTCCAGTCGATCCCACCGCCGGGCATGGAGATTCCCGTGATGTGCCGTCCGAGCCGCTGCTCCAGCACCGGCTGCCAGGGGACGAGGCTGAAGCCGAGCCCATCGTCGATCATGGCGAACCGGCCGCTGGCGAGGTTGGTCGAGCCAATGAGCGTGCCGCTGACGTAG
>JBOHLC010000217.1:0-1818 GCA_050729395.1 Caulobacteraceae bacterium | reverse complement strand
GCCGTGAACCTTGGCGATGTTATTGATCAGCTCCATGATCAGAACCGTCTTCCCAACGCCGGCGCCGCCGAAGAGCCCGATCTTGCCGCCCTTGGCGTAAGGAGCGAGCAGGTCGACGACCTTGATGCCGGTGACCAGGATCTCGGCCGAGGTCGTCTGGTCGGCGAAGGGCGGCGCTTCGCGATGGATCGAGGCGGTGCGGTTGTGCGGGATCGGGCCGGCCTCGTCGACCGGCTCGCCGATGACGTTCATGATCCGGCCCAGGCACCCCGGGCCGACGGGGACCATGATCGGGCCGCCGGTGTCGACCACCGGGTGGCCGCGCGTGAGACCTTCGGTGGTGTCCATGGCGATGGCGCGCACGGTGTTTTCGCCCAGGTGCTGGGCGACCTCGAGCACCAGGCGGAACGGCTCGCCGGTCTTCTGGTCGGTGTTGGTCGTCTCCAGCGCATGGAGGATCGCCGGCAGATGGTCGTCGAACTCCACGTCGACGACGGCGCCGATGATCTGGACAAGCCGGCCGGTAGCCACGCCTTGCGGCAGGGTGGCGTCGGGAATGGTGTCGGTGAGCGTCTCGGTCATGGGGGGTCTCTTAACTTTCACCTCTCCCATGGGGAGAGGTCGAGACGCGGCTGCGGCCGCGTCCGGGTGAGGGGGTAGGGTGGTGGATGATTTGGCGAGGGCGGAGGTCGGCGCCGAAGTCCCTCACCCGGACACGCCTGAAGGCGTGTCTCGACCTCTCCCGGAGGGAGAGGGGGGTCGCCCGGATAGCCCGCTGCGCGGTCTTCCGGGATGACGCAATTAATAGATTGGGAAGGTAGTCCCTCACCCGGACACGCCTGAAGGCGTGTCTCGACCTCTCCCGGAGGGAGAGGGGGATGGGGGTGAGGGCCATCACAGGGCCTCGGCGCCGGAGATGATTTCGATCAGCTCCTTGGTGATCTGGGCCTGGCGGGTGCGGTTCTTGACCAGGGTCAGGGCGGCGATCATGTCGCCGGCGTTGCGCGTGGCGTTGTCCATGGCCGCCATCTGGGCGGCGAAGAAGCCGGCCTGGTTCTCCAGCATGGCGGCGAACACCTGGGTGGTGATGTTGCGCGGCAGCAGGGTGGCGAGGATGGTCTCCTCGTCCGGTTCGTAGTCGTAGACCGCGCCCTTGAGGTCGATCGGCGGCGCGTCGCCGGCGATCTGGGCCGGGATGAGCTGGCGGACGGTCGGCTGCTGCGTCACCACCGAGACGAAGCGGTTGAAAATCAGGGTGACGACGTCGGCCGCTCCGTCGTCGAAGCGCTTCAAGATGATGTCGGCGACCTTGTGGGCGACCTCGAGGGTCACGGCCGGGCCGACCTCGAGATTGGCCACGAAGAGCTGGCCGTACGTGCGGCGCAGCTGGTCGCGCGCCTTGCGCCCGAGGGTGATGATCGAAACCTGCTTGCCGGCGTCGAGGCGAGCGGCGATGTGCTCGCGCGCGGCGCGCGCGATCGAGGAGTTGAAGCCGCCGGCGAGGCCCCGGTCGGAGGTGGCGACGACGACCAGCTCCCGCTCGTCCCGACCGGTGCCGACCAGCAGGGCCGGCGCGCCGGCGGGCGAGATGCCGTGGGCGAGGTTGGCGATGACGGCGGCCATGCGCTCGGCGTAGGGGCGCGCGTTCTCGGCCGCCTCGCGCGAGCGGCGCAGCTTGGCCGCGGCGACCATGTTGAGCGCCTTGGTGATCTTCTGCGTCGCCTGCACCGAGGCGATGCGGTTACGGAGGTCCTTGAGGGAGGCCATTTAATCCTCCCCTGCGGAGCGGGGGAGGGGGACCGCGAAGCGGTGGAGGGG
>JBOHLC010000216.1:0-4008 GCA_050729395.1 Caulobacteraceae bacterium | reverse complement strand
CCGGGACCGAGGCCGTCCTCGCCGGCCTCCAGGCCACCGTCGGCTCGATCGAGGTCGCCGAGGGCGAGGTCGTGCGCCCCGGCCAGACGGTGGCCCTCCTCGAGGCGATGAAGATGGAGCATGTGGTCACCGCCCCCGTCTCGGGCCGCGTCGCCGCCATCGCCGCCGCCAAGGGCGAGGTGGTGGCCAAGGGCCAGGCGCTCGCCTTCATCGCCCCCGAGAGCGTCGACCACGCCGAAGAGGGCGAGGCGGCCGAGGTCGATCTCGACTTCATCCGTCCGGACCTGGCTGAGGCCATGGAACGCTGGCGCCTGACCCAGGACGACGCCCGGCCGGACGCCGTCGCGCGCCGCCGCGAGCGCGGCCAGCGCACCGCGCGCGAGAACATCGACGACCTGGTCGATCCCGGCAGCTTCATCGAGTACGGCGCCTTCGCCCTGGCCGCCCAGCGCCGCCGCCGCTCGGAGGACGAGCTCAAGCGGATGAGCCCGGCCGACGGCCTCGTCTGCGGCCTGGCGCGCATCAACGGCGCGCTGGTCGGCGAGGACAAGGCGCGCTGCGCGGCCCTGGCTTACGACTTCACGGTCCTCGCCGGCACGCAAGGCCACATGAACCACCTCAAGACCGATCGCCTGCTGGCGATCGTCGAGGCGCAGGAACTGCCCGTCGTCTGGTTCGCCGAGGGCGGCGGCGGCCGGCCGGGCGATACCGACGGCGTCGGCGCCTCGGGGCTGGCGACGCCGAGCTTCAAATCCTTCGCCCGCCTCGCCGGCCTCGTGCCCAAGATCGCCGTCGTCTCCGGCCGCTGCTTCGCCGGCAACGCCTCCTTCGCCGGCCTGTCGGAGATCCTGATCTGCACCAAAGGGGCCAACATCGGCATGGGCGGCCCGGCGATGATCGAGGGCGGCGGCCTCGGCGTCTTCGCGCCCGAGGAGATCGGGCCGATGGACGTGCAGACCGCCAACGGCGTCGTCGACATCCTGGCCGACGACGAGGCCGACGCCACGCGCCTGGCCAAACAGGCGCTCGCCTATTTCCAGGGCCCGACCGGCGGCTGGACGGCGGCCGACCAGCGCCGCCTGCGCGCCGCCATCCCCGAGAATCGCCTGCGCGTCTACGACGTGCGCCAGGTCATCGAAACCCTGGTCGACGAAGGCTCGTTCCTCGAGCTGCGCCCGGCCTTCGCCCCCGGCGTGATCACCGGCTTCGTCCGCATAGAAGGCCGGCCGATGGGCCTCATCGCCAACGACCCTATGCACCTCGGCGGCGCGGTTGACTGCGACGGCGCCGACAAGGGATCGCGCCTCTTCCAGCTGGCCGACGCCTTCGACCTGCCGGTCCTCTCGCTTATCGACACGCCGGGCTTCATGGTCGGGCCGGAGAGCGAGGCCCAGGCGGCGGTGCGCAAGACCTCGCGCCTGTTCATCAACGCCGCCAGGCTCGGCACGCCGATGTTCGCCGTGGTGCTGCGCAAGGCCTATGGCCTGGGCGCCCAGGCCATGGCCGGCGGCTCGACCCTGGCCCCGGTGTTCTGCGCCGCCTGGCCGACCGGCGAGTTCGGCGGCATGGGCCTGGAAGGCTCGGTGCGCCTGGGCTATCGCCGCGAGCTGGAGGCCGAAGCCGATCCGGCGGCCAAACAGGCGCTGTTCGACAAGCTCCTGGGCGCGCTCTACACGCGCGGCAAGGCGATCAACGTCGCCGCCAGCCTGGAGATCGACGCGGTGATCGATCCGGCCGACACCCGCCGCTGGATCGTCGACGGCCTGAAGTCCTGCCGCCCCCGCCACGCGCCCCGGCGCCGGTTCGTGGACGCTTGGTGAGGCGAGCGGGCGCTCAGCCTCCCGCAAGCGGCCAAAGCATGTTATCTTTAATGAGTCATGGCGAAACCTGAACCGTCCATATTCGACCAGCCGGATACCGAGGCCGACGAGGCCGCCACGCGCGAGGGCGAGGCGGACGCCGACGCCGGCCGGACCATCCCGCACGCCGAATTCGCGGCGTGGCTGAAAACCTGGGGAACGCCCGACGAAAAGCCCGCTCCCCGATCGTGGTTCAAGTAATCTGGACGCGTCGCGCCGCCGCTGACGTTGTCGCGATCCGGTCTTATATCGGCCAATTCAATCCGCTTGCGGCGCAACGCATGGCGCTCCGGCTAATTGCCGCCGGCGAAAGTCTTGCGATCTATCCCGAGCGGGGTCGGCCGGCCGCCGGAGGCCGGCGCGAGTTGGCCACCGTTCCTCCGTATCTCATCCGCTATCGTACACGAGGCGAGACCTTGGAGATCATCACGGTCCGTCACGGCGCGAGACGCCCAGTCTGACTCTCGAACCAAAGAGATAAAGCCAATGACCATGGTCACGAGCCGCACATTCAAGAGTGGAGACAGCGAGGCGCTTCTCTTGCCCGCCGAGGTCGCGTACGGCCTCGGCGTGGAGCTGACCATTGTGAAGTCGGGCGATATGCTCACAATCTATCCTAAGCGCCATCCCGAGCAGTCGGTCGCCGAGATGATCCGTAAGTTGAGGGAACTTCCACGTCCCAGTTCCGTCCAGAAGCGTGAGGAGATCGAGATCCCGGAGCGGGACGGTCTCTGAGATCACTCGCTCCTAATCAGCGAAGGGCAACTTGATCCCCGCCCGCGAACCCGCATACTCGGCCCCATGATTTCCCGCCGTTATGGCAACCTCGTCCTGCGCAAGGAGCCGGCGCCCGAGGCCTCGGGCCAACTCGAGCGCGAGGGTTACGCCCACATCCCCGGCGTCCTCGACGCCGAGGCCACGGCCGCCCTCCGCGAAGAGATCGCCGCCATCTACGACTCCTCGCCGCCGGACCGCGAGCGCGACGTTGCCGGCGAGTGGCGCTACGCCATGTTCAACCGCTCGCCCCTGGCTCAGAAGGCCGTGGCCAGCCGCGCCATCCTCGATGTCATCGAGCCGCTCCTGGGCGAGGACTGCCACATCATCGCCAACACCGCCTGGCGCAATCCGGCCGGCCATCAGGGCGGCCGCTGGCACATGGACGCCGGGCCGCACATCCCGCGCCCCGCCGATGTTCCGTGGCCGGACGAAATCCCCTATCCGGTGTTCGTCATCGGCTTGCACCTCTTCCTGATCGATTGTCCGCTGGAGGCCGGCCCGACGGCCGTGATCCCCGGCTCGCACCGCTCCGGCCGCCTGCCGCCGCGCGACGCCGACGAGCAGGGCATGGCGCTCTCCTGGCAGGGCCGCGACCCGGTGATGCTGCCGGCCAAGGCCGGCGACGCCATCGCCTTCGTCTCCGATGTCTGGCACCGCGGCACGCCGGCCCAGCCGGAGTTCGGCCGCTTCTTCCTGCAATGCCACTACGGCCGGCGCGACATCGCCCAGCGCGTCTATCCCACCGACGAGATCAGCCAGGCATGGCCCGAGGCGGTGGCGCGGACCGAAACCGACCGCGAGCGCCGCCTCATCGGCCTGCACCCGATCTTCTTCTACGACGGGTAGGGGCCTTAAGGGTTCAGACCAGTTCGATCCGAGCGTGATGCCCGGCGGCGCCGGCGAGCCGCCGGTCGCGCGTCAGCAGCGGAGCGTCCAGCGCCTCCGCCAGCGCGACGTAGACGGCATCATAGGCCGTCACATTGGCGCGCAGCTCCCAGACCCGTGTCAGAAGGAAGCCGTGCGGATACCGGCGCAGAGGGAAGTCGACCAGATCGGCGAGCGCCGCGCGGCCGCGCGCCTCGTCGATCTCGCCAGCGGCCACGTAGCGCCGCAAGACCTGCGCCACCTCCACATCGATAAGATGAGGCGCATGGAGGCTCTCACCCGCGTCCAACAGCCGCCGGTCGACCCTTGGCGCCGCCGCCGTGCGCAGCAGGCCTTCGAGCAAGGCTGAGGCGTCGACCACGATCACCGCCGATCGCGCTCGGCCCGTACGGCCTCCGCCGGATCGACTGACAGCGTCGCGCTTGACCGTCGTTCCAGACGGGCGCGCAGCTCTTCGACCGTTGGCCTCTCGGCCACGGCGCGAACC
>JBOHLC010000215.1:0-14403 GCA_050729395.1 Caulobacteraceae bacterium | reverse complement strand
CGGTGCAGGTCTCCAAGGAAGGTCAGCGCCTCGGGCGTAAGAATTTCGCCCGCCCGTCCCTCGACGGGACCGGCGACTTCGGCCGGCGCGGCCCGGGGCGCGTCCATCAGGCCGCTTCCCGCGCCGGTTCCTTCCTGAACTGGGCGGCCTCGGTCGATTCGCCGAGCGCGGTCGTCGAGGACGAGCCGCCGGAAATGGTCAAGGCCACCTGGTCGAAGTAGCCAGTGCCGACCTCGCGCTGGTGACGGGTGGCCGAATAGCCGGCGGCTTCGGCGGCGAACTCGCGCTGCTGCAGCTCGGAATAGGCGGCCATGCCGCGGTCCCTGTAGCCCAGCGCCAGTTCGAACATGCCGTGGTTGAGGCTATGGAAGCCAGCCAGGGTGACGAACTGGAACTTGTAGCCCATGGCCCCCAGCTCGCGCTGGAATTTGCCGATAGTGGCCTTGTCGATGTTCGCCTCCCAGTTGAACGAGGGCGAGCAGTTGTAGGCCAGGATCTTGTCCGGATAGACCTTGCGCACGGCTTCGGCGAAGGCGCGAGCCTCCTCGAGATTGGGATGCGACGTCTCCCACCACAAGGCGTCGGCAAACGGCGCATAGGCGAGGCCGCGGGCGATGCAGTGGTCGAGGCCCGTGCCGTCCTTCAGGCGGTAGAAGCCTTCCGGCGTGCGGCTGCCATCGACGATGAACGGACGGTCGCGCTCGTCGACATCCGAGGTGATCAGCTTGGCTGACTCGGCGTCGGTGCGAGCGAACACGAGCGTCGGCGTGCCGCAGACGTCGGCCGCCAGCCGCGCGGCGGTCAGGTTGCGGATGTGCGCGCCGGTGGGGATCAGCACCTTGCCGCCCATGTGGCCGCACTTCTTCTCCGAGGCCAGCTGGTCCTCGAAATGCACCCCCGCCGCGCCGGCCTCGATGAAGGCCTTCATGATCTCGAAGCTGTTGAGCGGACCGCCGAAGCCAGCCTCGGCGTCGGCGACGACGGGCACGAACCAGTCGCGCGTGGCGCCGCCCTCGGCGTGCTAGATCTGATCGGCGCGCTGCAGCGTGCGATTGATGCGCCGGCACAGCTCAGGGGCGGCGTTGGCCGGGTAGAGACTCTGGTCGGGATACATGGCCCCGGCGGTGTTGGCGTCGGCCGCCACCTGCCAGCCCGAAAGGTAGATGGCCTGCAGGCCAGCCCTGGCCATCTGCATGGCCTGGTTGCCGGTCACCGCGCCGAGCGCATTGATATAGGGCTGCCCGTGCAGCGACTTCCACAAACGGTTGGCGCCGCGCTCGGCCAGGGTATGGGCGATGCCGAGCGAACCGCGCAGCTTCTGGACATCGGCCGCGCTATACGGGCGCTCGAGTCCGTCGAACCGCCCCGCCGGCGCGCCGGGAATCAGGGTGTCGAAGCCTGGCATGGGAGTCTCTCCTCGAAATTCGTCTCGCGGCGTGGCCGCCGGCGCTTCCGTAATGCGCGACGCGCTTGCTCCGCCATAGAACCAATCGACAAAGAGGACTGTATGTAAAGTCATGACCTTGTCATGTTTGTAAAGACATGACATCAAAGCTGTCATGGTCCTGACCCCCGAACGAAAGCTCTTCCTAGGCGCGCGCCTGAAGCGCCTCCGCCGCGACCTCGGCCTGACCCAGGCGCGGATGGCTCAGGACCTCGAGATCTCGCCGAGCTATCTCAATCACCTCGAGCGGAACCAGCGGCCGCTGACGGCGCAGATCCTTCTGCGCCTGGCGGAAACCTACGACATCGATCTGCGCACCTTTTCCGGCGGCGAGGGCGCGCCCTCGCGTGACCTCGGCGAAGCGCTGCTCGACCCGATCTTCCGCGACCTCGCCATCCCACGCCACGAGATCGCCGAGGTGGCCGAAAACGCGCCGGGCGTCTCCGATGCGCTGGTGCGGCTCTATCGCGCCTTTTCCGATCGCCAGCGGTTCGTCGAACCCCCGCCTGGCGAGGCGCTTCCCCTGGCGGTGACGCCATCCGATTGGGTGCGCGACTACATCGAAAACCAGCACAATTTCTTCGGCGAACTCGACGAGATCGGCGAGGCCCTCGCCGGCGCCCTGGACGCCGAGCCACAGGATGTCGCCCCGGCCGCGATCCGCCGGTTGGCCGAGCGCCATGGCGTGGGCGTGCGCATCGCGCCAACGGACGTGCTGCCGGACCAGCTTCGCCGGTTCGACCATCATCGCCGCCGACTGATGCTGTCCGAGCGGCTGGGGGCGCACGGACGGGCCTTCGCCATCTGCTATCAGCTCGGCCTGCTGGAGCACGGACCGGAAATCACCGCTCTGATGGAACGGGCCGCGCCGCCCGATCCGCCGAGCGCAAATCTGCTGCGCGTGTCCCTGGCCAACTATCTCGCCGCCGCGGTCCTCATGCCGTACGAGCCGTTCCGGAGCATCTGCGAGAGCTTCCGCTACGATATCGAGGCCGTGGCCATGCGCTTTGGCGCCAGCTTCGAGCAGGTGGCGCATCGGCTGACGACGCTCGCGCGCCCGGCGGCGCGGGGCATTCCTTTCTTCATGCTTCGGCTGGATGCGGCGGGAAACATCTCCAAGCGCTTCGGCGGCGGCGCCTTTCCCTTCTCGCGCTTTGGCGGCGGCTGCCCGAGGTGGCGGATCCACGCCGTGTTCCGCTCGCCCGGCGTCGTCCTCACCCAGATCGTCGAGACGCCAGGCGGCGGGCGCTATTTCACCTTCGCGCGCACCGTGCCGCGCGTGGCCGCGCCCCTGGCCGAGGAGGACTCGGAGCTGGCCATCGGCCTGGGCTGCGAGCTGAAATACGCCCATCGCCTGGCCTACGCCCAGGGGCTCGACCTCAACTCGCCCGTGGTGACCGAGATCGGCGCGGCCTGCCGGGTGTGCGAACGGCCGGCGTGCGCCCAGCGCGCGGCCGAGCCGGCGGGCCGGACCCTGGCGGTCGACGACTTTTCCAAGTCGATATCGTCCTACCCCTTCGAATTGAGTTGATTGCCCCCACCCTTGGCCGTCATCGGCGGGCGTCAGTCCCGCCGACCCATGAACTCGAGAGCAGATGGGCCGCGCTTGCGCGGCCGTGCGCGGGCGGTCGATCCGATCCGTGGTTGCTGTCGCACTGCGTTGGCCGCGCTCGCGCGCGTCCACACGTCAGATCGTGTGCATGGGTGGCCGAGACTGACGGTCGGCCATGACGGAGATTTAGGGGCAAATTCTTCCCCGTCGGCGCCGGATGGGGCGTGCGCGCACATCAATCCGCCCTTGCGTCGCCGCTGCAACAGTCCGGAAATTCTTTCGCGGCGTTAAGGCGGCGGTAGTTGACGCCCTGATCAACTTCCCGCAAGCCAACGGGTGCATTTATGGCAGACGGGGGCTCAACGTCCGCGTGCGCTCTGGCTGAACGATCCCGTATCGAGACGGGACAGGGGAGAGAACTCGATGAGAAATCACATCCTTATGGCGACGTGCGCGGCGAGCGCTCTGACCCTGGCCGCCTCGGGCGTCCTGGCCCAGGCCGCCCCGGCGCCGAGGCCGGCGCCCGCGCCAGAGGCGGCGAATTCGACCACGCTCGGGGAGATCGTGGTCACGGCCGAACGGCGCGAAGCCAATCTGCAGGATGTGCCGGAAGCGGTCACCGCCTTCACCTCCCACGACCGGGACGTGAAGGGTATCGAGTCCGTCCAGGACATGACGGACTACACGCCGGGCTTCACCTATTCCAGCCAGCTCGACCGGCCGGTGATGCGCGGCCTGGCCCGCAACACCAACATCTACCTCGCGGACTCAGCGGTCGCCGTCTACTACGACGACTTCTTCTCCAATTCGACCTTCCTCGTCGGCCGCGACGACATGCTGATCGACCAGGTGGAAATCCTCCTGGGTCCGCAAGGCACGCTCTACGGTCGTAACGCCATCGGCGGCCTGATCGATACCCTCTCGAAGAAGCCGACCGAGGACTATCAGGGCGAGATGCGGGTAGAAGCCGGCAACTACGGCTACACCAAGGTCGAGGGCACGATCTCGGGCCCGCTCATCTTCCCGAACCTCTACTTCCGCCTGAGCGCCTATGACGACAATCAGAACGGCGGCTACCTGAACAATCTCGTTCCCGGCATGCCGAAGGAAGGTGGCGTTCGGCACGACCCCTATGCGGACCTCCAGCTCGAATACAAGACGGACAAAGACGATCTATGGCTGGATTCCTATGTCGTCGGCTTCAACCACGACCGCGGCGGGCCAGGCTCGCTCCTCGGCGTTCCGACGAGCGGGCCCTATGACACCGCCCTGACGACCGGGGGACAGTTGGTGTTCAACCCGAACTTCCCCTACGGCGGCGGCGCGGTGCCCGGCTCGGTGGTTGGCCAGATTGGAACGAACAATCCGGCGCTGACCAACATCCGGGACTTCGCCCACGCCGTCCCAACCGACATCACGCTGGATAGAGCTTATGCGGTGGTGCTGCACTATACACACCACTTCGACGGTTTCGACATGAAGTATATCGGCGGATATAGCCAGTATCACTATGAACTGCATACATCGTATTTTTATAACAACAATTCGCCGATCACCCAATATCAAGTGCCGATCAACCCGGTCACGCAGGCCAATCCACCGAATTTCGGCGCCGACTCAACCAACTTCTGTGCGTCGGCCGATTATGTCTACGGCCCCGTGTGCGGCCCACTGACCGTCTACCCTCAACAGATCTTCAGCTTCACCACCTCGACGAACTGGTTCAGCCACGAGTTGCTGTTCCAATCAACCGGCAATGGGCCGCTGCAATGGGTCGCCGGCCTCTATTATTTCAACGAGTGGGACAACAACCCCGAAACGTTCCAAGAACCCGGCCAAGCGCAGCTTGCTTCTCCGATCACGCTCGGTGGGTTGCTCGGAGGCGCATGGAATCCGTTCATACCCGGGTCCGCCGCGGCGATTGCCAACCCGAGCCGGAATGACCTGCTCCTCGATTATCAGGACCGCATCCAGAGTCTCGCGGAATACGCTCAGTTGGATTACCATATCACGCCGACGATCAAGCTCACCGGCGGCATCCGATACACGGTGGACTGGAAGCACGCCCAGGAAGAGGCGCGCTATATCGCCTTTTCAAATGGCGTTCTTGATCCTTACAGTTTCGGCAGCTTCCTCCCAGCGGTCGACATCTCGCCGCTCGAGGTCAGCTTCGCCCCGGGGAAAGGCATCTGCAGCATCGCGGCGCTGGCAACCTCCGGCCCGTACGCCGGCGATTATACAAGATGTTTGAGCGACCGATCGAGCGCAGTAACCGGCACCGCGGGCATCGAGTGGACGCCGGACCAGGACACCCTGGTTTATGTCCGCTACAACCGCGGCTACAAGGCCTTCGCCTTGAACGCCGGCTTCGTAGGCAATCAGCCCGAAGCGGCCCCAGAGTACGTCAACGACTATGAAGTCGGCATCAAGAAGACCTTCGGCCGCACCCTGGTGATCGACGCCGACGCCTTCTACTACGACTACACCAACGACCAGGTGCCGATCGGCGTGCCCGTCGAAGGCGTGAACCTGACCGAATTCATCAATATTCCCAAGGCTGTATCGGACGGCGTCGAACTGCAGGCGCTGTGGAACCCGATCAGGCCTCTCCAGCTCAGCCTGACCTACGGCTTCAACCACACCTCGATCAGGTCGACCTGCAATCTGGTCAACGGCGTGGCCGTGGGCGCCTGCTATGTGGACATCGACGATCCCACCGCGGTTCAGCCGGGCGCGAGACCGGTGGGATCGACCGGGTCGCAAGCGGTCAATGGCGACGAGCTGCCGCAGGCCCCGGAAAACAAAGTGGCCGCCAACGCCACCTACACCATACCGTTCGAGGCCGGTAACCTTGCCCTTTCAGCTACATTCATCTGGAAGGACAAGATGTTGGGCGCGATCTTTGACCGGCCTTACTACACGGCGCCGGCATGGTCGGAGACGGACCTGCGCGCGACCTGGAGCGGCGATCGGGACCGCTACGAGGTGGTGCTCTACGTGAAGAACCTGTTCAATCAGATCGGCTATGACGCGGCTGGCGGCGGCGGCTTCCTGGCCACCTCGCCCGTGGGCGGCGGCCCCTCGACTCCGCTCGAGGCCTACGATCTCACCCCGCCGCGGCTCTATGGCATCGAGGTTCATTACAAGTTCTAGCCCGGCCGCGGCCCGAACACGCGATTGGCGGCGGGGTCCCTGGGCCCCGCCGTTTTTCTTGCGGGCCGCCCGGTTGGAAAGGGCGGACGACGCCCTATAGACTCTAAAGGATGGATGGCAGCTCAACCGAACCGCGCTCGGGGCGCGACGCGTCCAAGGGCCCGCGCGGCCGGCGCGACCTGACCAGTGGGCCGATCACCCGCACCCTGCTGATGTTCTCCCTGCCGCTGTTCGGCGGCAACGCGCTGCAGTCGCTCAACGGCACGGTCAATCAGATCTGGGTCAGCCACACGCTGGGCGTGAACGCGATCACCGCGCTCGGCAATTCCAACATCGTCATGATGCTGATGCTGGCGGTGATCTTCGGCGTCGGCATGGCCGCCAACATCCTCATCGGCCAGGCGGTGGGCGCGCGGGACCTCGGCCTGGTCAAGCACGTCATGGGCACGGCGACGACGTTCTTCGTCGGCCTGTCGCTGGTGGTCTCGCTCGCCGGCGGTATCCTGGCCCCGCACATCCTCGACCTCATGCGCACGCCGGCCGTCTCACGGGCGGACGCGATCATCTATCTGCGCATCATCTTCGCCTGCGTCCCCTTCATGTACTTCTTCATGTTCATGCAGATGGCCCAGCGGGGCGCGGGCGATTCGACGACGCCGTTCTGGTTCATGGCCCTGGCCATCGTCATCGACATCACGCTCAATCCGCTGCTGATCATGGGCATCGGGCCGTTCCCCAGGCTCGGCATCGCCGGGCCGGCCACCTCGACCCTGATCGGCCAGAGCTTCTCGCTGCTGGTGATGATGATCTACCTTTACCGTCGCAAGAGCGTCCTGATGCTCCACGTGTCGGAGCTGCGCCTCCTGTGGCCCGACCCGACGATCATGAAATCGCTCATCGTGCGCGGCCTGCCGATGGGCGTGCAGATGTTCGTCATGTCCGGCACGGCGGTGGTCATGATCAGCCTGGTCAACCGCTATGGGGCCCTGACCTCGGCCGCTTATTCGATATCGGCCATCATCTGGGGTTATCTGCAGATGCCGACCATGGCCATCGGCGCTTCGGTCTCGTCCATGGCCGCGCAGAACGTCGGGGCGAGGCGATGGGACCGCGTCGACCGGGTGGCGCGCTCGGGCGTCATCTCGGGCCTGATCATCACCGGCTCGATCGCCCTGCTGCTCTACGCCTTCAACAGCAACGTGCTGGGCATTCTCCTGCCGTCGCGCTCGCCGGCCATTCCGCTGGCGGCGCACATCAACCAGACGGTCCTGTGGGGCTTCGTGCTCTTCTCGATCACCTTCTCGCTCTCCGGCGTGGTGCGCTCGACCGGCGCGGTATGGTGGCCGCTGGCGATCATGATCGTCTCCATGGTCGCCGTGCGCATCCCCTTCGCCAGCATTCTTTCGGAGAAATATGGCGCCGACGCCATCTGGTGGAGCTTCCCGCTGGGCACGATCACCTCGGCCGTCCTGACCAGCCTCTATTACCGGTTCGGCGGCTGGCGGCGCGCGCGCATGCTCGAGGGCATTGTGGCGGGCGACGCGCCCGACGCCGCGCCTGTTGGCCCGCCGCCGGACACGGTCGAGGCTGGGGCGTGAGATTTGGGCCGTATCTCGCCCCGGGCTTGCTGGCTCTCGCGTGCTCTCCGGCCCTGGCCGGGCCGCCCTATACGACCGACGATCCGGAACCGACCGCCACCGGTCATTGGGAAAACCGCGTTTTCATCCTGGGGACGCAAAGTCCGGGCGATCTGGCCGGACAGTCCGGCTTCGACATCAATTACGGCGTGGCCAGGAACCTGCAACTGACCCTGATCGCGCCGCTCGATTTCGACCATGGCGCCCACACCGAGGTTGGGCTCGGAAACATCCAGCTCTCCGTCAAGTACGAGTTCCTCCACCAATCCGACCATGGATGGCTGCCGGACGTGGCCATTTTCCCGCAGCTCAACCTGCCGACCCAGGCGCGCGGCTTCGGCCCAGGCCGCCTGGGCGCTTTCCTGCCGATCTGGGCGGAGAAGGACTTCGGGCCCTGGTCGACCTTCGGCGGCGTGGGCTACGATATCAACCCCGGACCGGGGGCCCGCGACTACACGTTCGCCGGCTGGGCGGTCACGCGTCAGCTCGGCCGGCGCCTCAACCTCGGCATGGAGATCTACCATGAGACGCCGGGCACGGTCGGAGCCAAGGCGCTGACCGCCGTGGCCGCCGGCGCCGTCTATCGATTGACCAGGCATTTCGCGGTGATGGCTTCGGCCGGCCCTGGCGTGCAGGCGGCCCGCTCGGCCGGCGAGGGGGTGTTCTATTTCGCCCTTCAGTACACCAATTGACGGGTCCGCCCGGCGGTAAAGGCAGTGGCAGGACGGTCACGCTTGTCAGCGCTCGGAATCTTGGCCACTAGCCATGCCCTCGCACGCCGTCTAATCTGTCTCACTACAGGTTAGATCGGGGTTCTCATGCCGCGCGGGGTAGTCAAGTTTTTCAATAGCGCCAAAGGCTTTGGCTTTGTAGCTCCCGAAGGGGGCGGCGCGGACATTTTCGTTCACGTTTCAGCCGTCGAGCGGTCGGGTCTTGCCGGCCTCAACGAAGGCGACGAGGTGAATTTCGAGATCGAGGCCGATCGGCGTTCGGGCAAACCGGCCGCGGTCGATCTCGAGGTCACCGGCTCCTCGCCCGTGCCGCCGCGCGCGCCAAGATCGGGTCCGCCGCGGACCTTCGAACGGCGCGACGGCGCCGGGCGCGGCGGGGGAGGGGGCGCCCGCGAGGCCATCGGCGCCGGCTCGGGCGTGGTGAAATGGTTCAATCCCACCAAGGGTTTCGGCTTCATTCAGCCGAGCGGCGGCGGCGCCGACGTGTTAGTGCACATCTCGGCGGTCGAGCGGGCGGGCCTGTCCAGCCTGTCCGAAGGCCAGTCGATCTCCTACGATCTCGAGCAGGATCGGCGCAGCGGCAAGTCGTCCGCCACCAACCTGCGCCTTGACGGCTGAACTTGCTCGCCACGCTTAAGGCGTGACGATGTTGAACCAGAAGTCGAACCGGTCGAGCAGGCCGAGCAGCCGCGCCAGCGCGTCATTGTCGATCCCGGCTTCCTCCACCGTTCGCTGACCTAGCACGAGCTGGACGAGGCTCGCCCGATCGAGCGTGACGTCGGCGGCGTCATCGGTGGCGTGGTGATGGAGCACCGCGTTTTCCACCCCGACCTGGAACCGCTCGCCCGTGTCGGCGAAGGCGAGCACCAGCGACAGGCCCGCCGCGCCCGCCTTTTCTCCGTCCAGACGCACCGACAGGGCGTGCAGCAGGTCATCGCCGCCTAGGGAAAACAGCTGGGCCATGGCCCCCTGGCGCGGCGTCGGCGAAGCCGGCTTCGGTTCGCGCGCCTCCAGGGCCCCGGTGAGATAGAAATCGCGCCAGGGTCCGGACTCGGCCTGATAGCCCATCTGCTCCAGGGCGTCGGCCAAGAGCGCGCGGGCTGCTTCATTGTCGGGCTCGGCGAAGACGAGATGACTGACGAGCTCGGCCGTCCAGCGGTAGTCGCCATCCTCGAACGCGCTCCGGCCGGCGTCCAGCAGGCGGTCCGGCCCCCCGGCGACTTCGACATAGCGGCGCCCGGCCTCGATCGGCGGCAGCTTGTGCAGATTGGCCGGATTGCCATCGAACCAGCCGAGGTAGCGCTGATAGACAGCCTTGGCGTTGTGGTTGAGCGTGCCGTAGTAGCCGCGCGTGGTCCATTCGGCGGCCAAAGTTGGCGGCAGCGCGAGCCGCTCGGCGATCTCCAGCGGTCCAAGCCCATGGTTGGCCAGGCGCAGAGTCTGGTCGTGGATGAATTTGTAGAGATCGCGCTGCAGGCAGAGGAAGCGGACCGCCTCGGCCGCGCCCCATCTGGGCCAGTGATGGCTGGCGAACAGCACCTGGGTGTCGGACGCGAACAGCGTGTTCGCCTCCTCGATGTAGCGGCTCCAGGAACGGGCGTCGCGCACCTGGGCGCCGCGGGGCGTGTACAGATTGTGCAGATGGCAGGTGCAGTTCTCCGCCATGCACAGGGCGCCGTGGCGCGGGAAGAAGAAGTTCATCTCGGCCGGGGCCTCGGTGTCCGGCGTCACCTGGAAGCGAATCTCCACGCCGTCGATGACGTGGGTTTCTCCGGTTTCGCGGATCGAGAGATTGGGCGCGACGAGCGCCACCTGGCCGAAAGACACCGCCTTGCCGAGACCGCTGTCAACGTGCCCCATGGCGTCGCGGGGCAGGAGCGCGCCGTACATATAGGTCGCGCGCCGGTTCATCACGTTGCCCAGGAGCACGTTCTCGCTGACCGCGGCTTCGAGGAAGCCCTCCGGAGCGATGATTGGCGCGCCGGCGGCGATTTCCGCCTCGCCGAGCACGCCGCGCACCCCGCCGTAGTGGTCGACGTGGCTATGCGTGTAGATCACGGCCGTCACCGGCTTGTCGCCGCGGTGGGCGCGCATCAGGGCCAGCGCGGCCGCGGCCGGCTCCGCCGAGGTAAGAGGATCGATGACGATGTAGCCGCGCTCGCCCTCGACGAAGGTGATGTTGGAGATGTCGAAGCCGCGCACCTGATAGACGCCGCTGGTGACTTCGAACAGGCCGTGCAGGGCGTTGAGCCGCGCCTGGCGCCAGAGGCTCGGATTGACCGTGTCCGGCCGCTCGCCCTCGAGGAAGGCATAGGGCGCCATGCTCCACGCCCCGCCGATGGCCGCATCGGGAATGGTGCCGATGAAGCCCCGCTTGGCGTTCTCGAGTTCGCGCCCGTCATCCGGCGGCAGGCTATCCGCCAAGGCGGCGTGGGCCGCGCGCGTGGCGGCCGTGGCGTCCTTGCGCTCGCTCATGACTGGATTCCGCTCACGGATGAAAGTGAAGCGGCGCCATTGACGGCGCCGTCGATTGGCATTCGTGCAGGCTCATGGTTTGTCTCGAGTTTTCCGCCCGTGGCCGACAAGTCACGGTGAAAGAAATGTTAACGCGAAGTCATCTTCAGTCTTGAAATGACCTTAATTCCGTCGTCCGCGCGCCCCGCTACGCGCCGATAAGACAAGTCGTCGGCTGCTCGGGCGCCCGCTGGTCCCGGACCCTGAACAGCCCCCCCAGCCCCCCAGGATTGGAGGGCCTCGGGCAGCCGGCACGCAGCCCTTTTGCAGAGAGCCGAGACTTCAGGAGCCCCGTGACCCCCCGTCGCGGGGCTTTCCGCGTTCGTGCGGTCACGGCCCGAAGTCCAGCTTGCGCGCCGAAACGATACGCCCGCCGTTTTCGCCTTGCACCAGTATCAGGCTCGCCAGGCCATCGTCGGGCGGGGCGGGGAGATGGAACACCCGGCGGCGGCCGCTCCAGGTTCCAAGCTTGGCCAGCTGACGCACGACGTCGCGGTGGCTGACGGTATGGCCGCGATTGTCGCCCTCCTTCACCTGCACACTTACGAGGCGAGGATCAAAGCGGACCAGCCACACCTCGTCCGGCGGGCGAGGCCGTTCGCGGCCGTCCAATATGGCGACAGTGCCGTCGGCGCGGGGCTGAATCTCGGGGCCTTTATCCGGCGCGAGGCGCGCGGCGCGGATCAGGGCGTCGACATCGGACTGGCGGTCGCCGGAGGCCTGGCCCTCGCCCTCGACAACGATCTGAGGCGTGTACACATCGTTGAGGCCGAAGCGCTTGTCGTAGGCGCGCTGGCGATCGGCGAATTCAGGCTGCGCGAACGTGTCCTTCCAGCCGAGGTAGTCCCAATAGCCGACGTTGAAGGTCAGCGCGATCACGCCTGGACGGTCGGTCAGCTGCGCGGCCAAGGCGTTTGACTTGTCGCACGAGGCGCACCCCTGGGCGGTGTAGAGTTCCACCACCACCGGCGTGCGCGCCGCCGCGCCGCCCGCGACGAGCGCGACGATGACAAAGAGCGACGCGGCGAGGGCCCGATGCATGCGCGCGCACTTAAACGAAGTTTGTTCGGCGCGGGAGGTCACGAAGCCGTGAAGTCAAGTCTGGGAACCGCCCGCGTCTAGTGTGCCGGACCTGAAGTTCGCTTGCTCATTGGGTCATGCGCCGTGCGAACTTCAGGTCCGAAAAGCACACTAGAAACCGATGAGTGGCTAGTGTGGCTGGAGATTCAGAAATTCGCACGAGCTCTCCACCAGGCGCTGGCAAATTTCTGAATCGCCACACTAGAGCCTGATGCGTTCGCACGGAACAGATGCGAGCGCTGAATCAGGCCCTACACTTTTGCATCTAGAGCAAATCATCCCCGTTCAGCCGATTCCGTCTGAACGGGGTTTGCTCTACGCCGCCTCGCGCGCGAGATTGCGCAACACGAAGTTCAAGACGCCGCCATTGCGGAAATACTCCAGCTCCGTCGCCGTATCGATGCGGCAGCGGACGGGGAAGCGGGCGATCTTGCCGTCGGATGCGCGATAAAGTTCGACCATCAGCTGACGTCTCGGCTGGATGTCGGCCAGATCGCGGACCGTGACGATCTCCTCGCCGGTGAGGTTCAGCCGCTTCCAGCCCTCGGCGATGAACTGCAGCGGCAGGACGCCCATGCCGACGAGGTTCGAGCGGTGGATGCGCTCGTAGGTCTCGGCGATCACCGCCCGCACGCCCAGCAGCTTGGTCCCCTTCGCCGCCAAGTCGCGCGAGGAGCCAGTGCCGTATTCCTTGCCGGCGAAGACCACGCAAGCGCGCCCCTCGGCCTGGTAGCGCATGGCCGCGTCGTAGATCGACATCACCTCGCCGGACGGGAAGTGCCTGGTCACCACGCCCTCGATGTCGGGCGTGATCTTGTTGCGGATGCGGATGTTGGCGAAGGTGCCCCGCATCATCACTTCGTGGTTGCCGCGACGAGATCCATAGGAATTGAACTCCGACTGGCTCACCTGATGCTGCGAGAGGTACTCGCCGGCGGGTGAAGACTTGCGGATGTTGCCGGCGGGACTGATGTGGTCGGTGGTGATGGAATCGCCGAAGATGCCGAGGATGCGCGCCTCGACGATGTCGGTTACGGGCTCGGGGGTCATGGTCAGGCCCTCGAAATAGGGCGGGTCCTGAACATAGGTCGAGCCCGGCTCCCAGGCGTAGGTCTGACCGCCCCCAACCTCGATCCCCTGCCAGGCCTTGTCGCCCTTGAACACGTCCTTGTAGCGCTTGGCGAACATCTGCGATTCCACGACCTTGCGCTGGATCTCGGCCACCTCCTCGTTGGTCGGCCAAATGTCCTTGAGGACCACGTCCTTGCCGCCCTTGCCCTGGCCGAGCGGCTCGCTGGCGATATCGGTCAGCATGGAGCCGGCGAGGGCGTAGGCGACCACCAGCGGCGGCGAGGCCAGGTAGTTGGCCCTCACGTCCGGGTTCACCCGGCCTTCGAAGTTCCGGTTGCCGGACAGAACCGAGACGGCGACCAGGTCCCCGGCCTGCACCGCCTTTGAGATTGGCTCGGCCAGGGGCCCGGAGTTGCCGATGCAGGTGGTGCAGCCATAGCCCACGAGGTTGAAGCCCAGCGCATCGAGCGATTTGGTCAATCCGGCCTTGGCCAGATAGTCGGTCACCACCTGCGAGCCGGGCGCGAGCGAGGTCTTCACCCAGGGCTTGACCTTCAGGCCCTTGTCGACCGCGTTCCTGGCCAGGAGGCCGGCGGCGATGAGCACGCTGGGGTTGGAGGTATTGGTGCATGAGGTGATGGCGGCGATGACCACGTCGCCCTCGCCGACGTCATGATCCTCGCCCTCGACCGCCACGCGCTTGGCGAGCGCCGCCTCGTCCTTGCCGAACTCGCTCTCGAGGGAGGCGCGGAAGGCGCCGGCGGCCTCGGTCAGCATCACCCGGTCCTGCGGTCGCTTCGGCCCGGCGAGGGAGGGCGTCACCGACGCCAGGTCGAGCTCCACGGTATCGGTGAACACCGGGTGTTCGGACGCCGGCTCGGCCCACAGGCCCTGCTCCCTGGCGTAAGCCTCGACCAGGGCGACGCGCTCGGGCGTGCGGCCCGTCGCGGCCAGATAGGCGAGGGTGGCCGAGGTCACCGGGAAGAAGCCGCAGGTGGCGCCGTATTCGGGGGCCATGTTGGCGATCGTCGCCTGGTCCTCGACGGTCAGGTTGGCCAGGCCCTCGCCGTAGTATTCGACGAACTTCCCGACGACGCCGTGGGCGCGCAGCATCTCGGTGATCGTGAGGACGAGGTCGGTGGCGGTGGCGCCCTCCGGCATCGCGCCGGAGAGCCGGAACCCCACCACGGAGGGGACGAGCATGCTGACCGGCTGGCCGAG
>JBOHLC010000214.1:0-6066 GCA_050729395.1 Caulobacteraceae bacterium | reverse complement strand
CCGCCACTCCCAGACGCACAGACCCACGGCGGCCAGCGCCGCGAAAGTCTGCGCCGCCACGGCCGCCGGCCCCGGAACGCCGAGCCAGGTCAGATAGGCGAAGACCGACGGGTCCTTGAAGATCGGCAGGGCGCCCGCGCTCAGCGCCAGGGCGTCATAGGGCGCGGCCTTGGCGAACTCGAACCAGACCTGCTCGCCGAAGGCGAGCGAGGCGGCCACCGCCAGGCCTGTCGCCGAAGCCGCCGCGGCCGTGAATGCCCGCCACCGACCGGTGACGGCCAGCAGAACGGGAATGAGCACGCCGTATTGCGGCTTGATGGCCAGAAAACCGAGCAGGAGCCCGGCCAGCATGGGGCGCCGGTCGAGGAGGATGAGGCCTCCGCCCATCAAGGCGGCGACGAAGAGGCCGGTCTGGCCCTGGACGATGCACATATAGACGCCGGGGAAGGCCAGGGCGAAGACCAGCTCCCCGCGCTTCGGCCCGAATCCGCGGATCATGGCCAGGTAGCCGGCCAGCCCCAGGGCCGACCACACGGCAAGCGCCGCCCCGTAGGAAAGGCGCGCGAGCGGCCAGATGAGGAGCTGAAGCGTCGGCGGATAGAACCACGGGCAGGCGCCCTTCAGGCCCGGAAAGAGGGCCCGCTGGAGATCCAGGAGCGGCTGGCCGGCATAGGCGACAAACGCATGTCCGGAGAGGGTCATGCGCGAGGCGCTGTAGAAGGCGATGAAGTCCGCGCCGACCGGCCGCCCGCGCGGATCCAGTCCGTGGCGAGAAGTGAGAACCAGCCACGCGAGACCAGCGGCATAACCCAGCAGAAGAACGATCGACCAGGCGCGGACCCGGTCGGCCGTCACCAGCCGATCGACCGCCGCGAGCTTTGCCAGGATTGTCGTTCGCGCGCTCAAGATCAGGATCCGTCGGTCAGAAGCCCACGCTCACGAAGCTCACGCTACTTAAGGTGTTCGCCCCGGCCCGAGACCCTGGTTCCAGCGACCGCGCGATGATGTCGCGGGCGCGGCCGCAAGGCAATGAGGAATGACCGCTGACACCCTTAACACTACAAATACAGTTGACGACTCTTTCCAATAAAACACGGCGCCTAGCGCACGCCTTTCGATATAGAAGCCGCAGTCTCGCGTTTTTTACTGTACAAGCGCTCTGGAATTCTTGGCCGGATGCGACATTGTGTCGCGTGGCCCAGCGTCCCGGTCAGCCGGTCGCCATGGCCGAAGCGAGATGGTTGAAGACCCCGTTCATGTGCCGTCCGAGCGCGTGGAGAAGGATCACGCCGCACCCTGCCAGCACCATCAGCATCAAGGCATATTCGCTGGCCGAAGCGCCGCGCTCGCTTCGCCAGTAGGCGTCGAGGGCCGCCGCGAGGCGTCGGTGGGGTCTGACTTCAGAGCGATACAACAACGAATCCTTACAATCCGGCCGATTATACCCCGCTTCGTGGCTTCGATTGGTCAGAACTCGGGCGACGGCGAAAGGTTGCCGCCACGTTAGCCTTGAGCGGCCGGCGGCAAGACTCGGTAGATCTGCAAAGCCGCCTTCGGCGGCGACAGGCGGCGCAGCCATGGCGGGACCCTTCCGCGGCGCAGAGCCATGCCGAGGCTGGCCGATCCCAGCCTCACCGGATAAGGTGGGCAATCGACGAGATAGTCCGCTCCGAGGGCGCGGACCTTCGCCTCGGCGGCCGCGGGCGGGGCGTTCCAGGCCTGGTGCGCGGCGAGGATGACATCGGACATCCGATGGTAGGGCGCGACCACGGCGGAGTGATGGGTGAAGACGACGATGAAGGGCCCAAGGTCCTGCGTGGCCAGCACATCGCCCGTCGGTAGGGCGGCGAGCGGTGCATAGGCCTGGCGGGCGAAGCATCTGGGGCCCGCGTTCATGAACCTCGGGCCGTGGCGCGGCGTGAGGGCGGTGACCGCGGCGTCCACGGCGGCGCCGGCCACCGCCGGCGAGAGGGCGACGGCCAGGGCCGCGCCCGGGACCAGCAGATCGCGCCAGCGTCGCTCGCCGATCCAGCTCAGCGCCGCGGCGAAGGCCGGCAGGCCCAGCCAGTAGACATAGTCCTGCATGCGCCATGCGAACCAGGCCGTGATCGTGGCCAGGATCATCGCGGCCAGCATCAGCAGCGGGGAGGTCTCCCGCCATCGCCTGCCGGCGAGGTAGAGCGCCGAGGCGAGCGATAGCGCAAGCAGAACGGCCGCGTCGATGGCCGGCCCCCGCGCGTACAGCATCATCCTGTTCAGGGGCTGAACTTCCTGGATGTGGTCGAACCAAAACGAGCGCACCGCCGGGTTCATGGCCGCGAAAGGACCGTGGATGCATTGCGGATCGATCGCCAGATAGGCCACGAGGGCGGCGCCTCCGGCCGCCAACACATAGCCGACCCGGACCGTGGGACCGGCCCATTTCGCCGCCCAGGCGGCCAGGGTCAGTCCCAGTCCGGCGATCAGGATAGCAACCGTGAGATTGAGGGCCAGGGCGTCGCAGAACGACATCGACCAGCGCCACGGCGGCGTCTGGATGAGGAACAGGGCGCCGGTGGTGAGCGCCAGGGCGAGGCCATAGGCGGCGGCGGGCCCGCGCGCCCGCGCCTCGCGCATCAGGTTGACACCGAAGCTCGCTCCGATCAGGGCCTGCAGCGGCATGGCCTCCAGCCCGATGGCGAGGCCGAGGCCGGCCGCGGCCCCGCCGAGCGCGGCCCATCGGGTCCGGTCCCGCCGGGCGGTGGCGCAAGCCATGGCGACCACGGCCATGACGATCTGTATGTCGTGATGATCGATCCGCCCGGGCACGAACTGGCGATAGGCGTCGGGATCGACGAGCAGCAGCGCGGCCGCCAGGAAGGTGGCCGAGCGGCCGCCGAGGTTGCGCGCCAGCGCCAGGGCCGCGCCCGTCGCCGGGAACACCCAGATCAGCGGCCAGAGGTAGCGCGTCCAATATTCGGCGCTCGCCGGCGACATGAACTGGCGCAGCAGCAGAATCATGCCGGCGATGCCGCCGTCCAGCAGGCGCGACCAATGCATCCACAGGCCGTGCGGCGGGTCGAAGCGGGCGATGGCCTGGTCGTACCAGCCGCGGCCGTCCGCAAGGGCGCGGACCATGATCAGGCGGGTGGCGTCGTCGGTGTCGCGAAAACCGGGCATGACGCTTCGGCTCAGCGCCATCACCACGCAGACCGCCACGCCAACGACCAGCGTCGTGACCAGGAGCGCCTTGGCGCCGCTCAGGTCAGGTGATCTTGGAAACCAGGTGAAGGGCGGACGGAGTCTCACCGACCGCGGGCCAGGACAATTGGCCGCGACGCGTCGGCCTTACTCCGTTCGCTCGATTGCTTTACCATGTGGGTGTGGCGCGCCTCAGGACTCGTTCGGGCGGGAAAGCCCGCGTGTTGCAATGGCGGAGAGAGCCGCGTCAAGCATGTCTGAACCTGTCGCGATCGATAATCTCGTCATCGGGGCCGGGCCGGCCGGCCTGACCACGGCCTATCGGCTGGCCCAGGGCGGGGCCGAGGTTCTCGTTCTGGAGCAGGATCCGACCTATGTCGGCGGAATCAGCCGCACGGCGCACTACAAGGACTTCCTGTTCGACATCGGCGGTCATCGGTTCTTCTCCAAATCCAAGGAAGTGGTGGATTTGTGGAACGAGATCCTGCAGGACGACTTCATCGAGCGGCCCAGGCTGTCGCGCATCTATTACGACGGAAAGTTCTACGCCTATCCCTTGCGCGCCTTCGAGGCCCTGTGGAATCTTGGCGCGTTGGAAAGCGCCTTGTGCATGGCTTCGTTCGGCTGGGCCAAGGCGACGCCGGTGCGCGACCCGGCCACATTTCACCAGTGGGTGCGCAACCAGTTCGGCGAGCGGCTGTTCGGCATCTTCTTCAAGACCTACACCGAGAAGGTGTGGGGCATGTCGTGCGACGAGATCAGCGCCGACTGGGCTGCCCAGCGCATCAAGGGCCTGGATCTGATGGCCGCGGTGCTCGACGGCGTGAAGCGCTCGCTGGGCGTCGGCCGCGGGGCCGGGGCGAGCGGGCCGAAGACGCTCATCGAGTCGTTTCGCTACCCACGGCGCGGGCCGGGCATGATGTGGGAGGCCTGCGCCGCCAAGATCGCCGCCATGGGCGGGCGGGTGATGATGGGCGTCAAGGTCACCGGCCTCAGGCACGAGAACGGGGCGTGGACCGTCACCGCCCGGCGCGGAGACGGCGAGACGCTGAGCTTCATTGCCCGCAACGTCATTTCCTCAGCCCCGATCCGCGAACTGATCGACGCGATCTGGCCGCGGCCGGCGAGCCACAACCGGGCCATGGCCCTGGGCTATCGCGATTTCCTCACCGTGGTGCTCATCGGCCAGTCGACCAAGCAGATTCCCGACAACTGGGTCTATATCCACGATCCAGCGGTGAAGGTCGGCCGCGTGCAGAATTTCCGTTCCTGGTCGCCGGAACTCATCCCCGATCCCACCTCCACCTGCCTCGGCCTGGAATACTTCTGCTTCGAGGGCGATGGCGTGTGGACCGCGGCGGACGCCGATCTGATCGAACTGGCCAAGCGGGAGATCGACACCATCGGCCTGATGCGGGCGGCCGACGTGGTCGACGGCTGCGTCGTTCGCCAGCCCAAGGCCTATCCGGTCTACGACGCCGACTACCGCGACAACGTCGAGGCGGTGCGCGCGGACCTGGCGGCCAACTACCCGGGCCTGCACCTGGTGGGCCGCAACGGCATGCACAAATACAACAACCAGGATCACGCGATGATGACCGGCATGCTGACGGCGGCCAACATCCTGGCGGGCAAGGCCGTCTACGACGTCTGGGAGGTCAACGAGGACGCCGAATATCATGAGGGCGGCGTTTCGGGGGCCAAGGAAGCGCTCGGCAGCGAACGGCTCGTCCCGCGCCGCGCGGCTTAGGGCCTGATGCGTCCACACGGAACAGACGTGGGCGTAGAATCGGGCTCTACACTTTCGAATCCAGAGCAAATTATCCCCGTTCAAACGATTTCGTTTGAACGGAGTTTGCTCTAACGCCCTCCGGGGTGTTTCGGCGCCTCACCCTTGCCTGGCTCGCCCTGGCGGCGGCGCCGACCCCGTGGCTGATTCCGCTGCTGAGCGGCCACGCGGCCGCGCACGGTCAGGCCGACCGCTTCCTGCGTGACGATGACATCTGGCTGCTGGCCGGCGTCACGGCGGCGATGCTCGCCTTGCCGCTCGCCTGGGCGCCGGCGCGAGTCTTGGCCCGGCGTCTGAAGGGGACGGTCCCGCCAAAGGTGGTCGTGGCCTCGGCGGCGGTTCTCGTCGCCGCCGTCGCCTGGGCCGGCGCGAGCCTCGTCTTCGGCGGCTATCCGCTATCGCGGGATGAGGACATGGTCGGGTTCGGCGCGTCGATCCTTGCCCATGGCCAGGTCTGGGCCCCGCTGGCGCCCGGCTGGCGCGCCTTCGCAGCCGCGCTCGAGCCGGAATTCGTACGCTTCTCGGCCGGGGCGGCCTTCTGGCGTCCGGCCTATCTGCCGGGAAACGCCGCCCTCCTGGCGCTGGCGCGCGGCGCCGGGCTCGCCAGGCTCCTCAATCCGGCGCTGGCCGCGGTCTCGGTGCTGGCCGTCTTCGCCATCGCCAGGCGCCTGTGGCCGGATCGGCCTGGCCGCGCGCTCGTCGCGGCGCTCCTGCTGGCGACCTCCAGCCAGCTTCTCATCACCGCCATGACGCCTTACGCCATGACCGCGCAGCTCGCCTTCAACCTGGCCTGGCTGTGGCTATATCTGCGTGGCGGCCGGGCGGGGCACGCGGGCGCGCTGGCGGTCGGCTTTGTGGCCACCGGCCTGCACCAGCTCGTTTTCCACCCGCTTTTCGTCGCGCCATTCGTGCTCCAGCTTTGGCTGGACCGGCGCTGGCGCATGGCCGCGCTCTACACCCTGGCCTATGCGGCGATCTGCCTCTTCTGGCTCGACTTCGCGCCGCTGACGCTGGCGGCGGCCGGCGGCGCCGCGCCGGTTGGCGGGGTGGGCGGGGCGCGCGCCCTTGGCGGGCAGATCGCCGCCCTCGTCGGCGGC
>JBOHLC010000213.1:0-1978 GCA_050729395.1 Caulobacteraceae bacterium | reverse complement strand
GGCCGGTACTTCCCCCCGATGCGGGGGGAAGAGAAGAAGCCTCCCATGCTGATCCTAACGGGTCTGGGCAATCCGGGGCCGGAGTATTCCGGCAACCGCCATAACCTCGGCGCCATGACGGTGGACGCCATAGCCCGCCGGTGGGGCTTCCAGCGCGAGCGCTCGCGCTTTGCCAGCAAGGCGCGGGAAGGCGCGATCCCGACACCGAGCGGCGAGGCGCGCGCCCTGATCCTCAAGCCCCAGACCTTCTACAACGAGAGCGGCCGGGCGGTCGGCGAGGCGGTCGCCTTCTACAAGCTCGGTCCGGCGGACGTGGTCGTGTTCTACGACGAGATCGATCTCGCGCCCGGGCGCTTCCGCATGAAGACGGGCGGCGGAGCGGCCGGCAACAACGGCATCCGCTCGATCGTCGCGCGCATCGGCCCGGATTTCCGCCGCGCCAGGCTGGGCACTGGCCATCCCGGCCACAAGGACCGGGTGATGGGCCATGTCCTGAGCGACTTCCACAAGGTCGACCTCCCGTGGGTCGCCGCGCTGACGGCGGCCTGCGCCGAGGCCGCGCCCCTGCTGGCGGCGGGCGAGGACGAGCGCTATCAGGCGGAAGTCATGCGCCTGGCCCCGGCCGAAAAGCTCGATCCGCGCGCCGCCGCCCGCGGTGGTCCGCTCGCTCCTGGGGACGACGAATGATCTTCCCAGGCATCGGCCTGTGGCTGCTGTTCTCGATCGCCTGCTGCGTTCACGTGGTGCGCACCAACCAGTCGATGTACTGGCTGTGGCTGGTCCTGATCATCCCGTGGCTGGGCGCCCTCGCCTACTGCGTCATCGTCATCATCCCCTCGCTCGGCCAGGGGCGGACGGCGCGGCGGCTGGGCGCGACCGCCCGCGAGACGCTCGATCCGACGCGCGAATATCGCCAGGCGCGCCAAGCCTGCGAGGCGAGCGGCACGGTGCACAACCGCATGCGCCTGGCCAAGGCCGCCGCCGCGCTCGGCCGCCATGACGAGGCGGAATATCTGTTCGGCCAGGCGGCCCAGGGCATCCACGCCGAGGACCCGGCCCTGCTCTTGGGTCGTGCCCAGGCGCTGGTCGAGCTTGGCCGCTGCCGGGAGGCGCTCGATTTGCTCGACCGGCTGGGCGAGGAGGGCGAGCGCGCCCGCACGCCGGCGGCGGCTCTGGCTCTCGGGCGCGCCTATGAGGGCCTGGGGCGGATCGGCGAGGCGGATACTGCCTATGAATGGGCGGCGGGACGCATGCCCGGGCTGGAGGCGGTCGGCCACTACGCCGCGTTCCTGGCCCGGCATGGTCGGATGGACGAGGCGCGCGGGATGCTGGCCGAGATGGACCGTCGGATTTCCGGGGCCAATCCGCAGTTCCGCCGCGAAGGCCGCCACTGGCGCGACCTCGCCGCCAAGGCCGTGGCTGGATCGTGAGGCGCCGCGCATGGCCCTGAAGGTCGCGATCGTGGGACTGCCGAACGTCGGCAAATCGACCCTGTTCAATGCGCTGACCCAGACGGCGGCGGCGCAGGCGGCCAACTATCCGTTCTGCACCATAGACCCTAACGTGGGCGAGGTGGCCGTGCCCGAGCCGCGCCTGGAGGTGTTGGCCAGGATCGCCGGCTCGAAGGAGATCATCCCCGCGCGCATCACCTTCGTCGATGTCGCCGGCCTGGTGCGCGGCGCGTCCCAGGGCGAGGGCCTCGGCAACCAGTTCCTGGCCCATATCCGCGACTGCGACGCCGTCGCACTGGTCGCGCGCTGTTTCGAGGACGATGACGTGACCCACGTAGAGGGCCGGGTCGATCCTCTGGACGACATCGAGATCATCGACACGGAGCTGATGCTGGCCGACCTCGACAGCCTTGAGCGGCGGCTCGTCAATCTCGAAAAGCGGGCCAAGGGCGGCGACAAGGAAAGCGTGCAGACCCTGCGTCTGGCCAACCTGGCGCTGGCCGAACTGCGCGCCGGCCGGCCGGCGC
>JBOHLC010000212.1:0-4986 GCA_050729395.1 Caulobacteraceae bacterium | reverse complement strand
GTAGGTCGTGTCGGTCGCCGTGCGCGTGCCCGAGCCCGGCGTCGGGTCGGGGTCGATGTCCAAGAGCTTGCGCCGGTCGAGATCGAAGGTCGCGTTGCTGACATAGCCGAGCGGCGTCGTGGTCGCGTTCACATTGCCCCAGCTGTCGGGGGTGAAGCTGGTGGTGAGATTCAGCGCCGGGTTGGTTCCGACCGCCGCCGCGCCTTCGGTGGTCGAGGTCAGGTTGCCGTAGCTGTCGTAGGCGTGGGTGGTGGTGATCCCGGCCGCGTCCACGCTCTGGGTGACGAGGCCGATCGAGCTGTACTGGAAAGTGTAGGTCGGGCGCACGCCGCCTATCCCCGGCCGCAGCGCCTGGCTCATCAGCGAGGCGCCATTGCCGGACGGGTAGTAAGTGAAGTTGGTGGTGTTGGTGAGGGCGTCGGTGATCGAGGCCAGGTGGTTCCAGGTGGGATCGTAGGTCGCCGAGACGACAGTGTTGGCCAGGCCCGAGCCTGGCTTGGCCACCTCCGTCAGGCTCAGCACATTGTCGAGGCTGTCGTAGGTGAACTGCTCGGCGTCGCCCTCGGGGAAGACGCGCTGGGTGACGCGATGGCGGCCGTCCCAGGCGCTGTCGGTCTCGCGGCCGATCTCGTCGATGTTGCGCACCGCGTCCCCGTCGGTGTCGTAATAGACGGTGTAGGTGCCGCCGTCGGGGTCGTCGCGCTCGCCCCGGCCGCCCAGGGCCAGGTACCACGCGTAGGGCGGCAGATTGGCCTCGCCGATCACCTGCAGGCCGTTGGCGTCGTAGGCCGTCTCGACTAGGCCGCGCGTGTCGTAGCCGTATTGCAGCGCCGGAGCGGTCGCGCTGATCGGCTCGAACATCTGGAAGAGCTGCTGGTAAGGGACCGGGCGCTGGGTCGCGGTGCGCGGCTGGACGGGCGTGTAGGTGAAGTTCCAGAACTTGCCGGTATTGCCGCCGGTCGGCGCGGCGACAGCGTCGGCGATTGCGTTGGGGTTGGCGGTCTGCTGGCCGACTGTGACGCCCTTGGCGGTCGCGGTGAAAAGGCCGTTCAGGTCACCAGGGCTGGTGAAGGTCATCGTGCGGCCGAGACTGGAGCTGATCGCCGTCACGCCGGTGGTGTAGTCGATGACCGAGCCGCCGGTCGGCGTGCCGTAGGTGAAGGTGAGCGAGACGCCCTGCGGCCAAGTCCAGGTGGTCGGCTTATAGCCCCACACCTTGGCGCAGGCATTGTCGTTGGAAAGCGGTTCGTAGGACCAGCTCCACGGGGCGAAAGCCATGACGTCGCCCGAGGCGTTGCGCAGGGAGAAGCTGACGGCGGAGGTGTTCCACACACGTGAGGTCGAGACATGATAGCCGCCGCCAAAGTTGTGGCAGGAGTCGCGCTCCCTGACCCGTGCCCCGGTCTGGGTGAGAACGCCTGGCGCGCCCACGGGCGGCATCCAGCTGCCGTCCACCAGGCGGACATATTGCTGACCGGAGAAGCCGCGGCTCAGCGTTCCCACATTGGCCAGCATCTGTTGGCGCCACCAGTCGGCGACCAGGGCGGCGTAGACGTCCTGGTTGAGGTTGGCGAGCGAGGTCTCGGCGAAGATGTCCTGCATGGCCAGGAACGCGGCCAGGGTTCCGGCGGCGGCGAAGGGGCTGGTGGCGCCCAGCGCCTCCTGGCCCGACGCTGAATTGGTGAAGCGCATGTCCCAGTTCTGGTTCCAGCCGCCCTGGATCGGATCGGTGCACGGGCCGAAGGGGGTGCAGCCGGTGGGGGCGGCTTTGAAGTTCAGGGAATAGTCCAACTTGTAGGGGGCCGAACCGGTCCCGAGCGACAGCAGGGTCGGCGTGTTGTAGCCGGCGGCTCCGTTCTTCAGATCGACGCCCAGCGCAACGCCGCGGTCGACGAACCGGTCCTTGAGCGCATCGCCCGCCTTGGCCGGATCGTAAGACGCGAAATGCTCCGGCTGGCCGCCGCCGCCGCCCTTGCTGATGCCCGACTGGCTGGTCAGGACATGGGCGACCTCGAGCACATTGCCTGAGCCGTCGTATTGGGTGGCGACGATGGCCGTGCCGCGCTGGTCCGAGAGTTCGCAGCTGATCCCGCCGCTGCCGGTGGTTCCGGTGCAGGTTCCAAACCGCGCGCCGGGCCCGAGAAAGGTCTCGGCCGAGCCGCTGACATGGAAGCCGGCGACGAGATATTGTGAGATGGCGCTCTCGGCCACGCCGGCGAAGGCGGTCGAGGCGTCGGCGATATAGTTGACAGGAAGTGCGTTGCAGCCGCTGGCGGAGCCCTCGAACTGGTAAAGGCTCGCGCGCGTCGTGCTGGTCGTGCCGGTCCAGTCGAAGAAAGCGCGCGGGTGGTTGCCGGTGAAGCAGGGGTCTTCCGGATCGCTCGTCGAATTGTCGGCCCCTGGATCGTTGCCCCAGCCGAAGCGCGAGGCGGTGGAGGCGGCATCCGGCAGGTTCTCCATCTGCTCGAGCACCGAGCCTTCGAGCATGGCGGAGGAGACGGCGATCGCGCGGGAGATGGCCGCTACCTGGGGCGCGCTGTCGGAGAGCGATGTGACGCTGACCACGGTATCGACATTGAGATCGGTGAACTGGTCGGTGACCCCGAAGAAATCCGGACCGCTGGGAGGATTTCCGCTTGGCGGCGGATAGATGTAGGCGTTCACCATGTTGCGCCAGTCGACGACGCCGATCGAGTGCTGGTGCTCGACCTTGGCCCCGGCGATCGTCGCCTGGAGCCGCATCATGCGGGTGATCTCGGCGAGCCACGTGGCCGCCAGCTTCTGGCGCGTGAAGTCGTTGGACGACTGCTCGTAGAGCTCGAAGCAGTACTCTCCCTGGCCGTCGCAGATCCACGGCGGCGTCCCTTGATCGGGCAGCGGCGTGTCGTAAGCGATCTCGTCGCTCCACTTGGCGAGGCGCGCGGAGGAGATCATGCCCCAGCCGCTGATGATCGCCACTGGGGCCGCCGTGCTCGTCAGCTGCTTGACCACGGTCTCGTTGGCGAAAGCGCCGGCAGCGTAAGGGTGGGTCGCGGTGAGCGTCACCTGTCCGGGCGACTGGGCGCCGAAGCAAAGCGGCGACGTGTAGTAGTTGATGTTGCAGCTCCAGCTCTGAACCACCGTATCGTCGACCTGCAGATTGACCGTTCCGATGGTGTAGTTGAGCGGGGTGATTGTCGAGCCACTGGCGTAGGCGGCCGGGTTGATTTTGCCGCCGGTGGCCGAGCCGGTGTTGTTGAAATTGGTGCCGATGGAGAGCCGCCGCCCGTCGATGTCGTCGACGAAGAACGTCCAGTTGAGCACGCCCTGATAATGGATGGTGTCCGGCGCGATCGACAGCGCGACCTGGAACTGGGTGCGGTACTGGTCGGGCACATTGTCGCAATAGGGGAAGACGCCCTGGCAGCCGATGGTGATCGGCGTTCCGTTGACGGTGTAGCCGGCGGGGCTGGTGTTGCGCCAGCCGCCGGCCGGCGCCCAGACCTGCTGGATCTTGGTGACCCCGGCCACCTCGTCGATGTCCCAGCTGGCCGCGTTGGTCTTCAGGTAGGTAAGGAGCGTCGTGCCCAGGGTCGTCAGGTAGCTGTTGAGCTGCGTGTTGTTGACCGTCTTGATGTAACTGGCCCCGCCGCTCGTGCCCGAGCTCATGCCGGTGGCCGCCGCGCTGGCCGCGCCGCCCGGGACGAGGCCCGAGGCGCTGATCAGGTTCACCGGCGTCTTGTCGGTGGCGTAGGTCTTGAAGCTCGGATCGTAATAGTACCAGGTCCCGCCGATCTCGACCTGCGACCAGACGTGCAGAAGCGTGACCGAGGTGAAGGCGCCACTGGTCGCGCAGGTGGAGGGCGCCGACGGCGTGAAGCTCGCCGGGATGCCGCCCGAGGACAGCAGCCGGCAGGCCGCGCCGAGGTCCGAGACGCCGCTCCAGGCGGCGAAAGCGGCCTCGGTCATCGTCACCTGGCCGATCTGGTAGCGCGCCTGGTAGCCCGCCTGGTGGACGAGGTCGACGAAGAGCACGTTCTGATCGAACGGCGTGCCGGACTTGTCGATCAGCGCGCCCAAGGGCCCCTTGCGCTCGCCGAACGCATACTCCGTCTGCACGCCGTTGTGGACGAAGTCGAAGATGGTGTCGGGGTTGTTCTTCAGCGCCCGCGCGGTCTCGACAATCTCGGGCGCGACCGCGCCGAAGCCAGTGACGCCGGAAAGCGAGTAGGTGTGGGTAGTCGCCGATCCGTAATAGGTCTGAGCCGTAGATGGCGAGACCAGCGGCGCGGTGACGAACTTCATCGCCGGGAGGGTCTGGGCGGAAGTCTTGCCGGCGAAAACCGCCGCGAGCGCCAGCGCGATCGTCAGCAGGAGCGTTGAAGAACCCGAGCGTCCCCCCACCGCGCCCCCCTTCGTTTGACGCCAGCCCCTATCGAATTCTTACGCTAAACTGTTGCCAAGCGGCGTCAATCGGGATTTTATCAATATTCGAAGGGGGCCGAGCACTAACGTGCGCGGGCGTCTCGTCATGGAGGACGGGCCATGCCGCGATGGGCGCAGTTGGCAGCCGTGGCCGCGATCCTGGCCCTCGGCATCGCCGTCAACTTTGTCAGCCCGGGCGCCGACGCCTCCAACGCGACCAACTACAGCTACGACGCCTGGGGCCGGGTGACTGGCGCGACCTACTCTGGCTCGGCCAACGTCACCACCGGCTATGTCTACGATCCGGCCGGCAATCGCACCCAGGCGGCCACGGCCGCGGCCCCGGTCGCCAATCCCATCGCCCTCGGCGTCGCCGCCAATACTTCCGCCAATCCCGCGCCGCTCAGCGTCTCGGGGCCGTACACCAGCGTCGCGGTGCATTCCGCCGCCTCGCACGGAACCGCGACCGCCAGCGGAACCTCGATCACCTACAGCCCGACCACCGGCTACACCGGCGCGGACAGCTTCACCTACACGGCGACAAATGGATCCGGAACCTCGCCGGGGGCCACGGCGCTGGTC
>JBOHLC010000211.1:0-23022 GCA_050729395.1 Caulobacteraceae bacterium | reverse complement strand
CCTCGATCCCAATGCCGGCGAAGCGCCTGGCCACGGCGGCGGCGGCCCCGCCTCCAAGCGCATCATGGTCGGCTACGGTTTCTGGATCTTCCTGCTCAGCGACTTCGTGCTCTTTTCCTGCTTCTTCGCCACCTATGCGGTGCTGCGTCATCGGAGCGCCGGCGGCCCGACCGAGGGCCAGCTGTTCAACCTGACCATAGTCGCGGCGGAGACCGCCTGCCTGCTTCTTTCGAGCTTCTGCGGCGGTCTCGCCAGCCTCGCCGCCGGCGCGCGCAACCTCCTCTGGTTCCAGGTGGCCATGGCGGCCACGGCTCTGCTCGGCGCGGGTTTCCTGGCCCTCGAAGCCAGCGAGTTCATCCGCCTCATCGGACTGGGCGCCGGGCCTCAGCGCAGCGCCTTCCTCTCCGCCTTCTTCAGCCTCGTGGGATGCCACGGTTTCCACGTCACCTGCGGCCTGCTCTGGCTGCTGACGATGATGGCTCAGGTCTATGCCAAGGGATTCCGCGCCGACATCCTGCGACGCCTTCTCTGCTTCACGCTCTTCTGGCATGCCCTGGACATCGTCTGGGTGGGCATCTTCACCGTGGTCTATCTCACCGGAGTGGCGCCATGACCGACACGCTTCAGCCTCCACCGGGCGCCGACGACATTGCGCCGGGCGATGAGCGTCTCGACGGCAGCGGCGTCGCGCAAGGCCTGCGCGGCTATCTGATCGGCCTCATCTTGGCGGCGGGACTGACCGCCGCCTCCTTCTACCTCGCCAGGAGCGGGCTCGTCTGGGCGCCCGCCATTCCCGCGGCCCTGACCGCCCTGGCGGTCGGCCAGATGGGCGTGCACCTCATCTTCTTCCTCCACCTGACCACGGGGCCGGACAACACCAACAACGCCCTGGCCCTGGCGTTCGGCGTGCTGATCGTGGGCCTGATCCTCGGCGGCTCGATCTGGATCATGTACCACATGGACCAAAACATGCTGCCGATGGCGCGGATGCCGTCTTGATCGGATCCGCGGGCCAATCGCGCCGGCTCGGGGTCTGCATCGCCTCCCCGGCGCTCGACGGTCGAGCATGTACGACCTCCTGAGCGGGATGCGCGTTGTCGAGGCGGCGGCCTTTGTCGCCGGGCCGACCTGCGGGCTCTATCTGGCCCAGCTCGGGGCCGAGGTCATCCGCATCGACCAGATCGGCGGCGGTCCCGATTTCCGCCGCTGGCCGCTCGCGCCCGGATCGTCGGCCAGCCTTTATTGGGAGGGGCTGAACAAGGCCAAGAAGTCGATCGCCGTGGATCTGTCGCGACCCGAGGGGCGTGAACTGGCCCAACGCATCATCACCGCGCCCGGCGACAACGCCGGCCTGTTCGTGACCAACTATCCGGTCGCGGGCTTCCTCGCCTACGAGCCGCTGCGCGCGCGCCGCGATGACCTGATCTGCGTGCGCGTGATGGGCTGGCCCGATGGGCGCCCGGCGGTGGACTACACGGTCAATGCGGCGGTCGGCGTTCCGCTGATGACCGGACCGGCGGGGGCGAGCGGGCCGGTCAATCACGTCCTGCCGGCATGGGACCTTTTGACCGGCGCCTACGCCGCCTTCTCCCTGGTGGCCGCCGAGCGCGCCCGCCGGGCGAGCGGGGAAGGCCGGGAGATTCGCCTGCCGCTGTCGGACATCGCCATCGCCACCCTGGGCCACCTGGGCCAGATCGGCGAAGTCGAGACCCACGGCCACGATCGTCCCAGATTCGGCAACGATCTGTTCGGAACCTTCGGTCGTGACTTCGTGACCCGGGACGACCGGCGGCTGATGATCGTCGCCATCACCGCGCGCCAATGGAGAGGACTGATCTCGGTTCTGGAACTCGAGGCGGCGGTCGCCGCCCTGGAAACTGAACTCGCCGTGGATTTCGCCGCCGACGAAGGCGCGCGCTTCGTCCACCGCGGGCGGCTGACGCCGCTCATCGAGGGGGCCATCGCCGCGCGCGCCGCGGCGGACCTCACGGCGGCGTTCGAGGCCAAGGCGGTGTGCTGGGGGCCCTATCGGACGCTCAAGGAGGCGCTGGACGGCGACGCCTATTTCTCCATGGCCAATCCGGTTCTCTCGCCGATAGATCATCCCAGCGGCCATCGCTACCCGGCGGCGGGTTTCGCCGGGACCTCGCCGGCCGACGAGCGCCGCCCGCCGCGCGCCGCGCCGACGCTTGGCCGCGACACCGACGAGGTTCTGGCCGAGGTGCTAGGCCTGACCGGGAGCGAGATTGGCCGTCTGCACGATCAGGGATTGGTGGCAGGCGCCTAGGAGTCGCCTGTATCCGGCGCCGCGGCGCGCTGTTGCGCGGCGAGCTGGGTGGTGAGCGCGGTCAGGCCGGCGACGCCGCCGAGCTGCATGGTCTCCACCGCCGTGCTCGGCACCACGACAATGGTCGCGTTCCGCTTGAGGCCCTAGTAGAGCATGTTCATGGCCCGCAGGTGGAAGGCCGACGGATTGCTGGCGTAGGTCTCGGCCGCCTCGAGGAAGCTGTTGGCCACTTGGCGCTCGGAGTCGCCCAAGATCACCCGCGCCTGACGCTCACGCTCGGCCTGGGCCTGCATCGACATGGCGTCCTGCAGGGAGGCTGGAATGAGCACGTCGCGGATCTCTACGGAAACCACGTCGATTCCCCACGGCGCGGCCCGCTCGTCGATGATCACGCGGATGGCCTCGCTGATCGCGCGCCGGCCCTCGAGCATATCAGCTAGCAAAGTCTTTCCGATCACGTCGCGCAGGGAGGTCTGCGAGGCCCACGCGATCGCGTTTTCATAATCGGCGACGTCGAGCGCGGCCCTCTGCGGATCGACGACTTTCCAGAACAGGACCGCATCCACGTCGACCGGCACGGTGTCCTTGGTCAGGGTTTTCTCGGCGCGAAAGGTGGTGGTGATGACGCGAGTGTCGATCCAATAGACCACGGTATCAATGATCGGGATGATGAAGAACAGGCCGGGACCGCTGAGCGACTGGAACTTGCCGAGCCGCAGCACCACCGCCCTCGTCCACTGGGCAGCGATCTTGATCGAGGAGGCGACAATGGCGGCGACGAACACGGCCGCGACGAAGATGGTCGCGCCCACGCCATAGTCGGCGTTCGCATAGGCCGAATAGGCCAGCCCCCCTCCAGCGGCGAGCAGCGCCAGGAAAACGACAAGCGGCAGGGCGTTGGTCATGATCGCACCTTTGCGCGCAGCATAGACCAAGCGCCGCCTGGGGCAACGCGAACCGTCACCTCCGGCGCCACGGGTCCGGCGGAACGATCCACAGCAAGGCCAGCGTCCAGGCGAAAGCCGCGACATAGATCACCACGAAAACCCAAGCCGGCAGAGGCCAGAAGATGACGCTGTTGACGGTCCGCATGATCAGCGGTTCGCGCGCGCGGCTTCCCAACAGCGCGCTCTGCCACAGGGTCAGGAAGCAGGCGCGGCCCGCCAACGCCTGGACCGCGACCACGCCGAGACTCGCCACATGCAGCCAGCGCCACGGCGGCGCGCGCACGAAGCGCCAGCGGCGCCAGGCGCCGAGTGGAATGACGATCAGGCCGAAGATGTTGAAGGCGATGACGGCGAGATGGATCGCGAGCACGCCTTCCGCCAGCCACGCGCCGCTCATGTGGCGGAGGAAAGGGTCTGGCCGGCGAGCGCCACGCGGCTCTATCTCTCCCGGCTGCGCCGGCCGGCCCTCGGCTCGCGGCCGAAGACCGCGCGCAGCTCATCCTTCGCTTTTTCCAGTTTGCGGCGGCGGGCGAGTGAGAGGTTCTCGCCGGCGCGGTTGATATAGAAGGTCAGCATTGACATGGCCGAGCGGAAGGCGCCGGACTTGCGCCGGCGGCTGGCCTTGGCCGAGCGCGCCAGGGACCTGGCGATCCGCCGCGGACTGGCCGATTTGAACACGTCCGGCTCCAAGTCTAGCGCGTCGCTGGTTTCGGTGACCTGCCGCGACCATCTTCTGGATTGGCGAGCCATGGCCTGCTCCTCGAGCGCCCGCCCGCGAAACAAACGCTCGGCCGTCCCGCCGGTTCGCGCCTTAGTCCATGCCGAGCGCATGGGCGACGGCCTTGTAGGTGATCCGGCCCTCGCGGACGTTGAGGCCGAGCGCCAGGCCCGGGTCGTCGGCGAACGCCCCGTCCACGCCATTCCGGGCCAGCGCGGCGATGTAAGGCGCCGTGGCGGCGCTCAGGGCATAGGTCGAGGTGAGCGGCGCGGCGCCCGGCATATTGGCCACGCAATAGTGGATCACCTCATCGACCACGAAGGTGGGGTCGGCGTGAGTGGTCGGATGGCTGGTCTCGAAGCAGCCGCCCTGGTCGATGGCTACGTCCACCAGCACCGAGCCAGGCCGCATGCGGGCAAGATCGGCGCGGGTGACGAGCTTGGGGGCCGCCGCGCCCGGTATCAGCACGCAGCCGATGACGAGATCGGCCGTGGGCAAGGCCTCGGCGACAAGATCGTGGGTCGAATAGCAGGTCTTGACGTCGCCTCCGAACAGATCGTCGAGTTCCTCCAGGCGCTGGGCGGAGATGTCGTAGAGGGTCACGTCCGCGTGGTGGCCGACGGCCATCTGCGCCGCGTGCTTGCCCGAGACCCCGCCGCCCAGGATCAACACCTTGGCCGGCGGCACGCCTGGAACTCCGCCCAGCAGCATGCCGCGACCGCCGGTGGGCTTGAGCAGGTGATAGGCCCCGACGTCGACCGCCATGCGACCGGCGACCTGGCTCATCGGCGCCAGCAGCGGCAGGCGGCCGTTGCGGTCGGTGACCGTCTCATAGGCGATGGCCGTGCAGCCGCTGGCCATCAGGCCCCGGGCCTGTTCCGGATCGGCCGCCAGGTGCAGATAGGTGAACAGGATGTGATGGGGCTTGAGCCGCGCGACCTCGACCGGCTGCGGCTCCTTGACCTTGACGATCATCTCGGCCGCGTCGAACACGGCGCCGGCGTCCGGCAGGATCTTCGCCCCAACGTCGATAAAGGTCTGGTCGGCGAGGCCTATGCCAGCGCCGGCGCCCGCCTCGACGAACACCTCATGCCCCTCCAGGCACAGTCTCTGCACGACGCCGGGCGTGGCGCCGACGCGAAATTCCAGTGTCTTGATTTCCTTGGGTACGCCGATGCGCATGGCTGGGCCTTGTGACTGCGATCACAGTTTCTAGCAAGCCGATCCGCGCTAGGGGAGACCCCGAAAGCGCGGGTCCTCGACCTGGGTCAACAGGATGAAGAGCGAGACGGCCAGAAAGCTGATCGAGATGCCGAACAGCGGCTGATATCCAAGGGTGGCGGCCACCAGTCCGCCGATCAGCGGACCAAGGGATGACATGACGCCCTGGGCGGTATTGGTCAGCGCCAAGCGCATGGGAATGTCATCGCGCGCCCCGAACTCCAGCACCATGGTCTGCGAACTCATCAGGAAGCCGGACTGGGCCGCGCCAAGTCCGAAAAAGGCCAGGAAGATAAGGCTGCGGACATCGGGTCCGCCATGGCCGCCGAAGTTCGGCGCGGCCATCAGCAGCGCGGTGGCCACGATCCACAGCACCACCGCGGTGATGAACGTCGAGCGAAAGCCGAAGCGGTCGCCGGCGAGGCCCCAGCCCATGTTGGTCATCGTGTCGCCGCCCAGGAACGCCAGCGAAAGCAAGCCGATGTTCTTGCCGTCCAGCGGCATCGATCGGCCGGCGAACAGGATGTAGAACGGCGTCGCCACGCGGGCCGCCGTGGCCAGGGTCTGGGCGATCATGAAGAACATGAAGCCGCGGTCCTGGGTAAGGAGCGCGGGAAATTCTCGCACGCGATCGACGAGGCGGCCTTTGGCGCGAATGGTCGGCGGCTCGGGTTCGCGCATCAACAGGCGCAAGGCGGCGAGGCCCAGGCTGGTGAGCACGAAGGCCAGCAGGAAGGTTGTCCCGTAGCCATTGCCGAACAGATTGCGCTGAATGATGTAGCGGCCGGCGAACCAGGCCAGGCCCGCGGCGATCGCGCCGCCGGTCACGTTGCGCAGCGCCTGTAGCCGGCCACGGCGCGAGATCGGAATGACCTTGGCCAGCAATAGCTGGAAGGCCACCCCTTGCGCTCCGGAAAACAGACCGAACAGGAAAAGGAATGCAAGTACGGCGATGAGCAGCGCCCGTCCGTGCAGGACGAACCCGGCCAGGGCCACGCCCAGCAGCTGGATGCGCATCGCCACGCCCATCAGCATGGCCACCGGCAGGACCCGCTTGCGGTGCTCGACATGGGTCGCGCCGAGCACCGGGGAGACCACTCCGCCCAATTGCTGCAGCGACTGGCCGAAACCGACGATGAAGTCGGAGCCTGACAGCAGGTGGAGATAGGCGGGCAGGAAGGTGGGGGCGTTGAACAGCCGGAAGCCGGTCATGCCAAGCATGCCGTGGATGAAGTGAGCGGCGAAGTTGCGCGGCAGGTTCCGCCACACGAACCGGTCGTAGGCGGCCTCCGCTTCGGGCGCCTCGGCCGGCGACCCGACGACCTCGCTCGCGTTCGCTGACGGAGGGCTCACCATCGCCGGCGTGGTAACAGGATTCCGAAGTTCGCGAAGCCATGCCTGTAAAGCTCTGGCGGCCAGCGCCAGGATCGCCCTTGCGCCGAAAGCGCCCGGCCTTCATCGTGTGATCCCGCCGTCCTGGGGAGAGAACGATATGATCGTCACCACCGCCAATGAGGTCGCCGGACATCGGATCGTCAAATATCTGGGACTGGTGCGCGGCATCACCGTGCGCTCGCGCAGCGTGGTGGGCAACTTCGCGGGAGGCATCCAGTCGCTGTTCGGCGGCAAGCTGTCGGTATTCGTCGACCTGGCCGAGACGGCCCGGCAGGAAGCCCTCGATCACATGACCCAGCACGCCGCGGAGCACGGGGCAAACGCCGTCATCGCCATGCGTTATGACGCGAACGAGATCATGGATGGCATCACCGAGGTGCTGGCTTATGGTACGGCCGTGGTGATCGAGGAAATCGGCGGAGCGCAAACCTGAGCGAGGCCGCGCGCAGCATCGTCGTCCTGGCCGACTGCCACATCCATCCAGGAGGCGGCATCGACTGGCCCGCCGTGGCGCTCGAGGCGTTCAAAGGCGCGGATTTTATCGTGACCCTGGGCGATATGGGCGAAGCCGGCGGGCTCGAGACGCTAGCCAAAATCGCGCCCGTAGCGGGCGTCCTCGGGGCCGACGACGCGCCAAGTCCGTATACGGACGGCAAGGTCCGGGTGTTGGATATTGGCGGTGTAGCGATCGGCTGCGTGTTCGACCCGCTCGAGGCGGGCCTCGCCTCGGCCAAGGACCCGTTCGCGCCCGCGCCCGAGGCGACACTGAAGGCCGTGCTCGGCGTGAAGCCGGATGTGCTGCTGTGGGCCTCGACCCACGTTCCATCCGTTGCGCGGATCGGCGGCCTTCTCGCGGTCAATCCAGGCAGCGCCACCCTGCCGGACAAAGGATCGGCCGCCAGCTTCGCCCGGCTGACGATCAAGGATGGCGCCGCGGCGGCGGAGATCGTCGCGGTCTAGGCGCAAGCCGAGGCCCTAGTTGAACACCTCGAACAGGCCCGCGCCGCCCTGGCCGCCGCCAATGCACATTGTCACGACCGCATGCTTGACGTTGCCACGCCGGCGACCCTCCTGCAGCACGTGGCCCGTCAGGCGCGCGCCGGTCATGCCGAAGGGATGGCCGATCGCGATCGAGCCGCCATTGACGTTGTAGATCTCCGGGTTCACGCCCAGGGTGTCGCGGCAATAGAGGCACTGGCTGGCGAAGGCCTCGTTCAGCTCCCAGAGGTCGATGTCCTCGACCTTCAGGCCATGCCGCTCGAGCAGGCGCGGGACGGCGAACACCGGGCCGATCCCCATTTCATCCGGCTTGCAACCGGCCACGCTCCAGCCCTTGAATACGCCCAGCGGCTGAAGGCCGCGACGTTCCGCTTCCTTGGCTTCCATGATGACAACGGCGGCCGCGCCGTCCGAGAGCTGCGAGGCGTTGCCGGCGGTGATGAAGTTGCCCTCGCCACGCACCGGGGGCAGTTTTGAGAGCCCCTCCATCGTCGTGTCCGGCCGGTTGCACTCATCGCGATCGACCGTGTAGTCGACGATGCTCTCTTCCTTGGTTTCCTTGTTGACCACCTTCATCTTGGTCTTCATCGGCACGATCTCGTCGCGGAACTTGCCGGCCTTCTGCGCCGCCGCCATCCGCCGCTGGGATTCCAGGGAGAATTCGTCCTGGTACTCGCGGCTGATGTGATAGCGCTTGGCCACGACATCGGCGGTGTCGATCATTGGCATGTAGATGTCGGGATACATTTCAGTGAGCCGCGGGTCGTTGTTCTCGCGCGCGCCGCCGCCGCCGGGAAAGCTGATCGACTCCACGCCGCCGGCCACGACGCAATTGGCCCCGTCGTCCTTGACGTAGCGCGAGGCCATGGCGATCGACTGCAGGCCCGATGAGCAGAAGCGGTTGATGGTCACCCCGCCGGTGGTGATCGGAAGACCCGCCAGCAGGGCCGCGTTTCGCCCCGGATTGTTGCCGCCGTGGGCGACGTTGCCCATGAAGGAGTCCTCGACCGCCTCGGCTTCGATCCCGGCCTTGGCCACCGCGTGCTTGATCGCGTGCGCGGCCATGCTGACCGTGGGGGTGATGTTGAAGCCGCCCCGGCCCGACTTGGCCAGGCCCGTCCGGGCGTATGAAACGATGACCGCTTCGCGCATGGGTGTCTACCTCCTGTTGCTGGGTGGCTCTTACAACGCCGGCGCGGTGAAAGGAAACGGTGATAACCTATCGCCTACCCTCTTGGGCGGAACGCCCCGAGGTGGGCCATGATGGCGAGGTCCGCGGCGACGAAGAGCGCGGCCGAGCCTATGGTGATCAACCAGCCTTCCCAGGTGATCGGCGTCCAGCCAAGGCCGCTCGCCCTGGCTCGGAACCATGGCCGCCTGGTCAATCCCCCGCCGCTTGCAGGCGCTCGACTAGCGCCGCGTGTTCGCGCCGTAGGGCCTCGGGCAGGCGCGCGCCGAACCTCTCGTAATGCCGCTCGATCAGGTCCGCCTCCTCGCGCCAGACCTCCTCATCGACCTCGAGCAGCAGACGCAAAGCCGCCGGGCCGAGGTCAAGGCCGGTCAGGTCGAGCTCGCCGGCGAGTGGCACGCGGCCGATTGACGTGTCACGCGCGCCCGCCTCCCCTTCGAGGCGCGCCACGATCCACTTGAGCACGCGGCTGTTTTCGCCATAGCCCGGCCATACGAACCGGCCGTCCTGGTCCTTGCGGAACCAGTTGACGAAATAGATGCGTGGCAACTTGGCGCGATCGCCCGCTTCGCCGACGGCGAGCCAGTGCGCAAAATAGTCGCCCATATTGTAGCCGCAGAACGGCAGCATGGCGAAGGGATCGCGGCGTAGCTGGCCGATCTTGTTTTCGGCCGCGGCCGTGCCTTCGGAGGCGACGTTGGAGGCCAGAAAGACGCCGTGGCGCCAGTCGAAGGCTTCGGTCACCAGGGGAACCGCGCTCGCGCGCCGGCCGCCAAAGAGGATGGCCGAGATGGGCACGCCGGCCGGATCCTCCCATTCCGGAGCGATGGACGGACAGTGCGAGGCGGGAGCGGCGAACCTCGCGTTCGGGTGCGCGGCCGGCTCGCGCGATGCCGGCGTCCACCGCCGCCCCTTCCAGTCGGTGAGGCGCGCCGGCGGCGTTTCGGTCAGGCCCTCCCACCAGACATCGCCATCCTCGGTAAGGGCAACGTTGGTGAAGATGCAGTCGCGCGCCAGCGCGGCCACGGCGTTGGCGTTGGTGGCCTCGCCTGTGCCGGGGGCCACGCCAAAGAAGCCCGCCTCCGGGTTGATCGCCCGCAGTCGCCCGTCCTCGCCAAAACGCATCCAGCAGATGTCGTCGCCGACCGTCTCCGCTTTCCAGCCCGGCAGGGTCGGCTGCAGCATGGCCAGGTTGGTCTTGCCGCAGGCGCTCGGGAAGGCGGCGGCGATGTAGTGGACCTTGCCCTCGGGCGAGGTCAGCTTGAGGATCAGCATGTGCTCGGCCAGCCAGCCTTCGTCCCTGGCCATGACCGAGGCGATGCGCAGGGCATAGCATTTCTTACCCAACAAGGCGTTGCCGCCATAGCCGGAGCCGTAGGACCAGATCTCCCGGTCGTCCGGGAAATGGACGATGTATTTGGTCTCGTTGCACGGCCAGGCGACGTCGGTCTGGCCCTTGGCCAGCGGCGCGCCAACCGAGTGCACGGCCGGAACGAAGAAGCCGTCATCGCCCAGGGCCTCGAGCGCCGCCGAGCCCATCCGGGTCATGATGCGCATCGAGGCGACCACGTAGGCGCTGTCGGTAATCTCCACGCCGAGCGCGCTGATCGGCGAGCCCACCGGCCCCATTGAGAACGGCACGACATACATCGTGCGGCCGCGCATGGCCCCGTCGAAGAGGCGGGTGAGTTCGGCTCGCATGGCCGCCGGCTCGCGCCAGTTGTTGGTCGGACCGGCGTCGATCTTCTCGGCCGAGCAGATGAAGGTGCGGCTCTCGACGCGGGCCACGTCCTTCGGATCGGACAGCGCGAGGAAGGCGTTGGGGCGCTTCTCCGGATTGAGCCTCTTCAGCATGCCGGAGGCGACCATCTGAGAGGTCAGTTCGTCCCACTCGGCCTGCGAGCCGTCGCACCAGTGGACGCGGTCGGGCTTGGTCAGGGCGGCGATCCGCGCCACCCAGGCGATCAGTCCGGCGTGTCTGGTGGGCGCGGGGGAGGCCCCCGGCAAAAGCGTCTTTTCAGCTACGCCGTGGCCATCCGGCATTCCGTCCACCGTCCCGCGGTTGTTCTTTAAAGACGCCCGAGCGGCAGGCTCGAGAAAGAAACCTAGGCCCGCCAGGGCCCTATCGCAACGACTCGTTGATCGACGCAAGAGCGTCCGGGCCGGGCGTCAGTTCCTCATCGCTCAATTGATTGAGTGGAATAGCCACGGTCTTCAAATGATCGTGCAGATCTCCGGAGCGAGGATCGACGTACAGCAGACCAGTGACGATCTCGCCGCGGGCCTGGTGCGTCTGCAGATGATTGAGCGCCTGGTTGCGGTCCGTCGGATCGTAGTCGTCGGCGAGTTTGCGCAGCTTGAGCACCGAGCCGTCGTGCTGGGTTACGATCTCCACGGTGCCCGGCGCATAGTCGACCGTGATCTCGTCGCGGTCGAGGATCACATCCATGCGATTGACCGCGGCGTTATGCTCGCGGACGTAGTCGAAGCTCTTGGTCGAGCCGGCGTGATTGTTGAATTGCACGCACGGGGAGATGACATCGATGAAGGCCGCGCCCCGGTGGCTGATGGCCGCCTTTATCAACGGCACCAGCTGGGCCTTGTCGCCGGAAAAGCCGCGGGCGACGAAGCTCGCGCCGAGCTGCAGCGCCAGACCGACCAGATCGATCGGCTCGTCGTGATTGACCGCGCCGCGCTTGGAGGTCGAGCCGGGATCGGCGGTGGCCGAAAATTGTCCCTTGGTCAGGCCGTAGACCCCATTGTTCTCGACGATGTAGGTCATGTTGACCCCGCGCCGGAGGGAATGGGCGAACTGGCCCAGGCCAATGGACGCGGAGTCGCCGTCGCCGGACACGCCCAGATAAATGAGGTCGCGGTTGGCCAGATTCGCCCCGGTGAGGACCGACGGCATTCGTCCGTGCACGCTGTTGAATCCGTGCGAGGCCCCCAGAAAATAGTCGGGCGTCTTGGACGAGCAGCCGATGCCGGAGAGCTTGGCCAGGCGGTGCGGCGGCAGATCGAGATCGTAGCAAGCCTGGATGACGGCGGCCGAGATCGAATCGTGACCGCAGCCGGCGCACAGGGTCGAAACCTTTCCCTCGTAGTCGCGCCGGGTGAAGCCAAGCGCGTTGGGGGCCAGCAAGGGATGATGCAGGCGGGGTTTGGCGATGTAGGTCATTGGGCGGCCGCCGAAAGAGGAGCGCGCGGCCGTTTGCGCATGTGTTCGCCGATGGCCTCGGTGATGAAGCGGGCGGTGATCGGCGAACCGTCATAGCTGAGGATCGCCGTCAGCTTGGCCGGATCGACGCTGAGTTCATTCATGATCAGGGTGCGGACCTGTGCGTCACGGTTCTGCTCGACCACGAACACGGTTTCGTGCGCGGCGATGAACTTCGCCACTTCGTCCGAGAATGGAAAACCGCGCAGCCGCAGGGCGTCGAGGTGGACCCCGGCCATGGCGAGCTGTTCGAGGGACTCGTCCAGAGCGTGGGCCGTCGAGCCGAAATAGATGACGCCGTGCGGCGTCCGCCGCTTGGCCAGCCGCGGCACGGGCGCCGGGATCAGCGCCTTGGCGGTTTCGAATTTGCGCAGCAGCCGCTCCATGTTGGCGACATAAACCGGGCCGTCCTCGCTGTAGCGGGCGTTGGGATCGCGCGAGGTGCCGCGGGTGAAATAGGCCCCGCGCTCGGGATGGACGCCGGGCAGGGTGCGATAGGGAATGCCGTCGCCGTCCACCTCGCGATAGCGGCCGAACTCCTCGCCCGCCTCGAGACGCTCGTGGGTCATGATCTTGCCCCGGTCGAGCCGGCGCTTGGGGTCCCAGGAGAAGGGCGCGGTCAACCACTCGTTCATGCCGATATCGAGGTCGAGCATGACGAAGACGGTGGTCTGCAGCCGGTCGGCCAGATCGAAGGCCAGCGCCGCCATGGCGAAGCACTCGGTGGGGTCCTGCGGGAACAGCAGCGGATGCTTGGTGTCGCCGTGCGAGGCGTAGGCGGCCGAGAGGATGTCGGCCTGCTGCGTGCGCGTGGGCATGCCGGTGGAGGGACCGCCGCGCTGCACATCGAAGATCACCGCCGGAATCTCGGCGAAGTACGACAGGCCGACGAACTCCTGCATCAGGGAAATGCCCGGCCCGGAGGTGCAGGTGAACGCCCGCGCGCCGTTACAGCCGGCGCCGATGACGACGCCGATGGAAGCAATCTCGTCCTCGGCCTGGACGATTGCGTAGCGCGCGTCGCCGGTCTCAGGATCGGTGCGTAACGTCTTGCAGTGGGCCATGAAGGCTTCGGCCAGTGAGGTCGAGGGCGTGATCGGATACCAGGCGCAGACGGTCGCCCCGCCCCACACCGCGCCAAGCGCGGCGGCGTCGTTGCCTTCGACGTAGATCCGGTCGCCGACCGCGTCGGCGCGGCGGATGGATAGGCCGATGGGCGGGAGGGTCTCGAGCGCGGCCCGCCGGCCCATGGCCAGGGCTTCGAGATTGGGCTTGATCAGCCGCTCCTTGCCGGGAAACTGCTCGGCCACGAGCTGGTCGGTGACTTCCTCCTCGACCCCCAGCAGCGCGGTGAGCGCCCCGACGTAGATGATGTTCTTGAACAGCTGGCGCTGACGGGGATCGGTGTAGGCTCGGTTGCAGATGGCGGTCAGCGGCACGCCCAGCAGGGTGATGTCGTCGCGCAAGCCCTCGGGCGGCAATGGCTTGGTCGAGTCGTAGAAGAGATAGCCGCCCGGTTCGATGCTGGCGATGTCCTTCTTCCAGGTCTGCGGGTTCATGGCCACCATCAGGTCGACCCCGCCGCGCCGGCCGAGATGGCCGGCCTCGCTGACCCTGACCTCGTACCAGGTCGGCAGGCCCTGGATGTTCGAGGGGAAGATGTTGCGCGCGGCCACCGGCACGCCCATGCGAAGTATGGCCTTGGCGAACATCGAGTTGGCGCTGGCCGAGCCCGAGCCGTTGACGTTGGCGAACTTGACCACGAAGTCGTTGGCGGCCGCGATCGGCGGCGGTCCGCGCCGCACCTGTCGCTCGGGAATAACTTCGCTCATACGGCCAGTTCTCCGGCGTTCGTCATGTCGAGCAGGAACTTGCGCATGTCCCACGCGCCGGTGGGGCACCGTTCGGCGCACAGTCCGCAGTGCAGACAGACGTCTTCGTCCTTGACCATGATCCGGCCGTCGCCAAGCGGTCCGGACAGATAGAGGGCCTGTTCCAGGTTGAGCGCGGGGGCGCTTAGCCGTCCGCGCAAGTCGGCTTCCTCGCCATTGCCGGTGAAGGTGATGCAGTCCATCGGGCAGATGTCGACGCAGGCGTCGCACTCGATGCACAGGGCGTCGGTGAACACCGTCTGGATGTCGCAGTTGAGGCAGCGCTCCGCCTCGCGGAAGCCGAGGGCGGCGTCGAAGCCGAGCTCCACCTCCAGTTTGACGTTGCCGAGCGCCTCGGCCTTGTCGCGCAGCGGCACGCGATGGCGGGACGCGTTGGAGATGTCGTTATCGTAGCTCCACTCGTGGATGCCCATCTTCTGGCTCACGAGGGTCACGCCGGGCGCCGGGCGGCTGTTCACGTCCTCGCCTTGGCACAGCTTGTGGATCGAGATGGCCGCGTCGTGGCCGTGGGCGACCGCCCAGATGATGTTCTTGGGCCCGAAAGCGGCGTCGCCGCCGAAGAAGACCTTGGGATGGCTCGAGCCGAAGGTCGCCCCGTTCACGATCGGCATGCCCCATTCGTCGAAATCGACGCCGGCGTCGCGTTCGATCCACGGGAAGGCGTTTTCCTGACCCACGGCCACCAGCACATCGTCGCAGGCGTGATGAACGTCCGGCTCGCCCGTCGGGACCAGGCGGCGACGGCCCCTTTCGTCATATTCGGCGGCGACCTTCTCGAAGGTCACGCCGGTCAGGCGGCCGCCTTCATGGGTGAAGGCCTTGGGCGTCAGGAAGTTGAGGATCGGGATGTCCTCGTGCATGGCGTCTTCCTTCTCCCACGGAGACGCCTTCATTTCCTCGAAGCCGGAGCGGACGACGACCTTGACGTCCGTGCCGCCGAGGCGGCGCGAGGTGCGACAGCAGTCCATGGCCGTATTGCCGCCGCCGAGCACGATGACCCGCTCGCCGATCCGCTCGACATGGCCGAACGAGACGGACGAGAGCCAATCGATGCCGATGTGGACGTTCGCGGCAGCCTCGCGCCGACCGGGAATATCCAGATCGCGCCCGCGCGGCGCGCCGGAACCGACGAAGATGGCGTCGAAGTCCCGCTCGAGCAGGGCGCCCAGGCTATCGATGCGCTCACCAAGGCGCATGACCGGTCCGAGGGCGGTAATATAGCCGACCTCCTCGTCGATGACGCTTTCGGGCAGGCGAAAGCGCGGGATCTGGCTGCGGATCATGCCGCCCGACTTGGGATCCCCGTCGAAGATCACGACCTCATAGCCCATGGGCGCGAGATCGCGCGCCACGGTGAGCGAAGCCGGCCCCGCGCCGACGCAGGCGATGCGCTTGCCGTTCCCGTTTGCCGCCCTCGGCGGCAGGCGATGGGTCACGTCGTCCTTGTTGTCGGCCGCGACGCGCTTGAGCCGGCAGATGGCCACCGGCTCGTCCTCCACGCGCACGCGCCGGCAAGCCGGCTCGCACGGCCGATCGCACGTCCGCCCGAGAATCCCCGGAAAGACGTTGGACTTCCAGTTGATCATATAAGCGTCGGTATAGCGCCGTTCGGCGATGAGCCGGATGTATTCCGGCACCGGCGTGTGGGCTGGGCAGGCCCACTGACAATCAACAACCTTGTGGAAGTATTCGGGCGCCTCGGTTTCCGTCGGTTCCAACCTACCCCTTCTGTTCCTTCAACTCTCTCTTTTCGCTCCGCCCGCGTTTCGCGGCCCGAAAGGCGCGATTCAGCGAGTTTAAGATGGACGGGCGGTTAACGCCAGTAACATGGGCCGAAACCCTTCGAAACGCGCTGAAACGCCGCGCCAACGGGTCAAAACCGGACCCGCGCGAAACCTTGAGCGTGGTTTGGCCGTTTTGCTCCGGTCGGTGGGCAAAGGAGCCATTCGATGTCCAGACTCTACGCCATTGCGTTCGTCCTGGCCCTCGCGGCCGGATCCGCGGCGGCCCAGCCCTACCCGGGCGACACCTACGCCCCGCCGCCGGACACCTACCCAGACAATCCCGGCTACGCCCCTGCCCCGCCGCCCGATGACTACTATGCGCCGAATGGCGCGACGGTCGTCGGCCCGGTGACCGTCTACGCACCGTCCGGCCCCTACCGGGTGCATGAATCGCGCGTGGTCGAGGCCGGCGACCTCGACCTGTCGACCCCGTGGGGCGCGCAGGCGCTGCGCGACCGTATCAGCGACGCGGCCGGCGACATCTGCCGCGACCTCGACCGTCGCTATCCCAGACCCGGAGTCGAGGGCGTGAAATGCTGGCAGGTCGCCACCCGCCACGCCATGGACGATGTCGTGGCCATGCTCGGTTGGGTCCCGCCGACCTGGCCCGACGAAGGGTAGTGAAGTTGCGGAGTTGCGGGGACATAATACTTAATTATTCGCGGCGCCGATCGACGCCAACTCGTTCGAATAATTAAGTATTATGTCCCCGGAACCGATGCTTTGTCGGTAGCTTCCCGTAACTTCCTCATTCAAGGTCGTGGCCGACGGGATCGTTGGCGGCCACCTCGCGGTCGGAGTGCAGGCGCCATGGCGGTGCGGGGGTTTCGAACTCCTCGCCGTCCTTGTGAAGAAGCGGCCTGGCGCTGGGCGTGTTGTACGCCGAGAAGCGCGGGCGGCTTGGCAGGTCGTCATCGATCCAGCCCTCGCCTTCCCAGCGGCTCCAGTCGGGATTGAGCGTGAGGTCCCTGCACAGGCGCTCGATGGTTTCGCGCAGGGGCCGCTTTTCCATGTCGAAATAGGCCAGATCCTCTCCCAGCCGCTCCTTGAGGGCGTCACAGAGGTTTTCGAATTCCTTTTCGGTTTCGCACTCGTTCCACGCGACGGTCATCATGCGCTCGATGACCTTCGTCTCGTGCGCGTGGAGCCTCTCCGAGCGCCGATCGCGGGCCGCGTCTTCCTCGGCTTCTCGCCTCCTGGCGACCCCCTTCTTCAGATCGCGCAGTTCCTGATCGGTCTCGGCGTGCAGGGCCAGGGTCAGGCGGATGGCGCGCGAGACGTTCAAGAAGGCGTCCGCCGGGTCGCGGACCTTGCCATTGGGCTTGTCGTTCGCTGGCGCTTCGACGGCGCCGGGCTCGAGCGTCCGCATCAACTTCATGCCGAACTCGGCCATTTCCTCAAGTAGGCGCAGGCGCCACTCCGCGAGCGCGACCGAGGGATCGGTCGCGGCGGAGTCTTGCGGGGTGGGGGCGGTTTCGAACATTTGGGGATTATCGCATGCTGCAATTTCTTCGTCAAGGGCAAATTGCAACTTTTCCACTACAGGTCCCGCAAACCCGCTCTTCGGAAAGCCGGCATTACGCAATGCGCCAATCGCCGACGCGAGCATGCGCGCTTGCGTTGAGCTGCGCGACGCAACGCTCGTTTCACAGTTCAGCTCGCTCAAACTCCGTCGCTTCCGTGCACATGGTCTTGTGCTTTGCTGTCGGCCGGTGGAACACAAGCCCGCGCGGCAAAGGGAGGGCAGCGGCGGTGCGTCTGGGACTGATCCTCGCCCTCGTCTCGCTGTGGAGTTCGACGGCCGCAGCCACCCCGTCGGACGGCTATATCGCACGCGCCCGCGACTTCGTGGCCGCCCTGAACGCTGGCGACGACGCGACCATCGAGCGGTTCCGCGACCAGGACGCCGCGCCGGCCCTCGTCGACGACTGGGGCGCCGGCGGCATTCGCTTCTGGTTCCTGGACCACCATCGCGCCACCGGCGGCGTGGAGTTTATCGCCGCCCGGCCCCGCGCCACGGATCCCGACATCGTCGAGGTGATCGTCAGGGGCCGCGTCTACGGCGCGCTTCACGGCTACGCCCTCACCCTCGACGGACAGCTGGACGGCCGCATCGCCGACATGGAGCCGACGGACGCGACGCCCGCCTGGGCCATCGCCCACGACCGCACGCTCTCAGCCGCCGACGTGGCGGCGCGCGCGCGGGCCCTGATCGACCGCGGCTGCCGCGCCGGCGTCTTCTCCGGCGCCGCCCTCGTGGCCTTCCGCGACCGCGTCCTGGTCCAGCAAGCCTGCGGCCAGGCGAGCCTGCGCTATGACGCCCCCAACAATGTCGACACCCGCTTCAACCTCGGCTCGATGAACAAGATGTTCACGGCCGTTGCGATCATGCAGCTGGTCGGGGCCGGCAAGGTCGCCCTCACCGATCCGCTCAGCAAATACGCCGACGACAGCTGGCTCCCGCGCGATATCTCGAGCCGCATCACCATCGAGCAGCTTCTCACCCACACGAGCGGCCTCGGCAGCTTCTTCGACGACGGCCTCGTCGCCAGCTCGCGCGCCCAGTACCGCGAGCTCGCCGACTACAAGCCGCTGGTGCGTACGGAAAAGCTCGCCTTCCCGCCCGGGACCAGGTTCCACTACAGCGATACCGGCTTTCTGATGCTGGGCGTCGTCGTCGAGAAGGCCTCGGGCGAGAGCTACTTCGACTATGTGCGCCGCCACATCTACGCCCCGGCGGGGATGACGGCGACCGACAGCTACCCGATGAACGAACCGGTCCCGAACCTCGCCACCGGCTATGGCTGGTATTCGAAGGGCCCGTACCACTGGCGGGAGAACACCTTCGACCACCTGTTCAGGGGCGGCCCCGCTGGCGGCGGCTTCTCCACCGTTGGCGACCTCCTGAAGTTCGCCCGCGCGCTCCAGGCCGGCAAGCTGGTCTCGCCCGCCTCGCTCAGGTTCCTGTGGACCGACCACCCGCCGCACAACTATGGCGCGGGCTTCGAGATCGTGCCCACGGCGGCCGGCCCATCCGTCGGCCACTCCGGCCATTTCGAGGGGATCAGCACCCGGCTGAGCATCCTCCGCGACCGCGGCTGGGTGGTCGTCGTGCTTTCCAACATCGACGACGGCGCGCCGGGGCTGGTGGACGCGATCACGGACGAGATCGCGCGCAGCCGGTGAGGACAACGGATCGGAGAGCTGGGGTGACAGTTGTTCCGCCCCAATATTCGAACTCAGGGCGCACCGAATTTTACCCGAGGCACTACGAGCAAGCGTACGGTCGCATAGCGGCGATACTCCGCAAAGGCCCCCAGCCAAACATTCCGGGTGTGGATCGGGGACAGGTGATCCAGTCCCGTGGGTGACGATCGAGGCGCAGGGCCTCAGGTCGGCAACCGGAGATTCGCGCGCAAGCGCTCGACACTCCCTGAGCTGGCATCTGGCCAATCCAGGTCCGCGCCTGTGCTCAGCTCCAAGGCGCGCCCAAAGGCCGCCGCCACCTCGAGCAAGATTTCGTCCGGCGCCGCTGGGAGTGGATCAACGTATGGATCGCACCGGAAGATCAGCCAATGTCTGATGATATCCTTGTCGAGGCGATTTGGTGGGAGAGCTTCTGGCTCAGATCAAATCGCGCAAGGTCACGCTCACCGTGCGAACGCGACGCCCTCGCCGCATCTTGAAGACTACGATTCTTCCAGGTGGCTCATCGCGTAAGCGGCGCCGCAATTCGTAGACGGCGAAGTCTTTTGCCGCCCTGCCATTCACCGCGATGATCTGGTCGCCTGGAGCGAGACCTGCTTTTGCGGCAGGACCTCCGGGGACGACATCGACGATCTCGAATCCGTGCCTCGATGCGTTGAACCACACTCCGGCGCGATCGAAGGTTCCGATGTCCTCCGGCGGGCTTCCCGCAGGTTTCAAGTAAAGGGTCTGATGGGGATAGTCGAAGGTCACGACGAACCGCTTGAGAACGCCGCCGCCGATCTCCCCGTCGAAGTCGGAGCCGGCGAACGCTCCCTTATCCTGCGTCGAAAGCAAGGCGACTAAGTCGTGAACCCGGACGGGCCCAAGGCGCAGGGAAGCGCCACGCGTGGCGTAGACGCGCGCCGGCCCGCCGGTTCCCCATCCCCCGATCGCGTCGACGCCGCGGGGGTGTTTGGCCCGCAAAGCGTGCCTCTCCGCGAACGGCTTGTTGAGAACGACGTCCGCGCGAGAGCCGGTATCGACAAGGAGGCGGGCGGGAACCCCTTCGAACGCGCCAGCGATCTCGATCCAATTGCCTTCGAAGTCGAAGTGGACGGGCGCGCCGGCGCCCTTCGGGTCGAAGACCTTGGGATCGGCGAGCGTTATCCGGCGTCGGGGATAGTCAATGGTGACAACGAAACGGTCGAAGACCTCAAACCCGACGACGCCCTTGTCGCCCATGGCCTCGACATTCGCCAAGGCGTCAGGCTCGACCCCGAAAAGCTGATGGCGGATTTGCGCGCCGGCGATGGCCGTGTTCGCGATCCTGGCAAGACCGGCCGTCATGACGGCTTCGCCAGCGCCAATCTCCCCAATCTTGCCCTGAACGGCGATCCCGAGCTTCCCGGCCAAGGACGCGGTTATCGCGTCCGACGAACCCGTATCGAAGATGAAGAGGAAGGGCCCTTTTTCATCGACCGAGACGTCGGCGTAGACGCGGTTGTCAACGAGCCGAAACGGAAGCGACGTCTTGCGCTCGCTCCCGGCGATGGAGAAATCGGCGAACCGAGTGTCGGGCGGCGTGAAGGTCGTCGCGTCCGTCGCGGCCAGATATTGCGCATCGACAAGCGTGACGGTCTGAGCGAATAGGGCGGCCGCGCCGGCATCGTTGACGGCCTTGCCCGCCTGCATGACGCCGCCGATCCGCCGATAGTCCGAGAATGTCGTCTTGAACGTCTGGGCCCCGCGCGCCTGAACTGTCCTGGCCAGGAGGTGCGTCTTGGCGTCGAACCAGGCCTCGAATGGCATGCCGCCGCGCGGCGTTACGGTCAGGACATCGAAGCTTGTCCCGTTGTCCTGTCTGATGCCGGTGAAGACGATGTCGGCTCTGCCCCGATCCTCTCGCCACCACAGGTTCGCCTGACGATAGGCCTCGTCGACGGCCGACTGCCTTTCCTCGCCGCCGTCCTGCTGTGTGACGGCCCCTGACGGATCTTTCCGCCAAGCCTGCCTGCCGTCGAACCCTTGGAGCAGGGTGATTGGACCGAGGGTCAAGGTATCAACGAAGCGGCCATCTTTCAGGTCGTCAATGCTGACGAAACGGCCCGTCATGCCCATTCCGGCGAACCCATACAGGACGCGGATCGCCGCGGTGCCAGGCGGCGGCGATCCGGTCGCCGTCTGATTCGCGTTCAGGATCTCCGCGACCTCGGATTGCGCCGCCGCGCCGCCGCCGGCGAGGATGGCCACACTGGCGATAAGCAGCGACAACTCCCGTGGGCCAAAGGAAGACTTGCGCCTCATCCGTAGTCTCTCTCCGGCCTTGCACGACGCTGAGAATAGTGCGACGCGCACTAAACGCATGCAATAGGATTGGAATCAACCGCCCGTGGGCATCGCGATCACCGAATTGGAAAACTGCACTTTAGCGACGATCCGGCGGGATCAGCCTTGCTCGGCCTATGAGGTGCGACAGGTATTCGCCCGTTCCTCGACCCCGAACTGGAGCGGCAGCACCGGCGCGATCTATCCGGTGATCAAGCGCCTGCTTGGTCGGGGGCTCATCCGTGTCGAGCCTCAGGCGGGGGACCGTCGCGCCCGACAGAACCTGACGGTCACAGACGAAGGCGAGCAGGCGGTGCGCGCATGGGTAACGACCATTGAACCTTGGGCGTCCCACGCCACGCCCGACCCGATCCGAACCAGGGTCAGCTACCTGGGCCAGCTGGCCTCCAATGCGCAGCGGATCGCTTTCGTGAAGCATGCGTACGCGGCGACCGAAAGGACGCTCAAGGACCTCAGACATGAGGTCGACGCGCTGAAAGCTGGGCCTTCTCCGGAGTTTCTCGCGGGCCTCGGCGCGCTCCGCCAGCTCGAGGCGCGGCTGGTCTGGTTGCGCGAGGCCGCTTCACTTTACGAGGCGGCCGAGGATTCTAACGGCGCGGCGAGCTGATCTCCCGTCGCCTCGCCGCGGACGCAGCCGAACGCCAATGCGCGCGGTGTCGCGATTGGCGATCGCCCCGGCCGTCGTCTGGTCGCCGGCGAGCGCCTGGTCCGTCGAGGCGTGGAGAGTCGAGGCCGCGCCAGCAGGCGCCGAAACGACGCGCCTGGGGGTCGAACGTGCGATTTTCGGGCCGAAACCGTCCCGCGCCGTCCCCTCGTTCGCGGATGGTCGCCGAGGTTTCCGGTTCGCGAGGATTGACATTTGTGTGTACATTTCGACATTAAGATCCGATAGAAGGGGTCGCGGGGTTCGACTGGGACGAGGGTAACCGCGAGAAGTGCGAATGGCATGGCGTCGCCGCGGCGGCGATCGAAAGTATCTTTCTGGGGCCGGTGACGGTGTTCCCGGATTCCGTCCACTCGACCGCCGAAGAACGGCTCAAGGCGATCGGCCGGACCAGCGACCGGCGGCATGTCCTCATCGTGTTCACATTTCGCATGCGCGATGAGGAGCGGCCCGGTCGCCCGATCAGCGCCCGCTACATGCACCGAAAGGAAGTGGCTTACTATGAAGAAGAAGCTGCCAAGCTTGCCAACCGATGAGGCGGCCGAAGCGTTCGTCGCCGAGGCCGACCTGACCGAATACGTTCTGTCGGGGATGCGCGAGGTTCGTTTCGAGTTTCAGCCCAAGAGCGAGCGCGTGAACATGCGCCTGCCGCGCCCACTGCTCGAGGCCGTGCGGGCATCCGCGGCCAAGGCGGGCGTGCCATATCAGCGCTTCATTCGTCAGGCCCTCGAAGCGGCGGTGACGCGACAAAAGGGTACCTAGCGGCCAGGTCCCTGTCCGCCGCGACGCGCGGCCCCTACCCCGCCTTGGCCGGCGCCTCGCGCCAGTCGGTGGCCGTGGCGGCATAGAGGCTGATGACGTCCATGAGCTTCTGGCTTCTGGCCTGGACGACGTCGACGCGGGCGCGGTGCAGCTGACGCTGGGCGTCGACCACCGCGGCCAACGGGCCGCCGCCGAGGCTATAGGCCAGGCGCGCGTCATGCAGGGCGTTGGATGCCGCGGTCTCCGCCGCGCCGAGCGCGGCGAGGCGATCGTCGTCATGGGCGAGCGCGGTCAGGACGTCGGCAACCTGGGTGAAGGCGGTCAACACCGTCTGGCGGTATTGGGCGAGCGAGACGCGGGCCTGGGCCTCGGCGGCGCGCTTGTCGGCGCGAAGTTGGCCGCCGTTGAAGAT
>JBOHLC010000210.1:0-4257 GCA_050729395.1 Caulobacteraceae bacterium | reverse complement strand
CCGCTCTCTACCTCGCCGCCGCCGGCGTCGGCCACCTTCGGCTGATCGATCCGGACGTCGTGGAGCTTTCCAACCTGCAGCGCCAGGTGCTGTTCGAAACCGGCGACGTCGGCCAGACGAAGGTCGAGGCTGCGGCCGCCAGGCTCGGCGCGCTCAATCCGCACGTGGAGATCGAGCCGCTGCGCGCCCGGCTGGATGCCGGAAACGCCGCCGAACTCCTCGTGGGCGCCGACATCGTCCTCGACGGCACCGACGACTTCGCCACCCGCTTCGCGGTCAACGCCGCCTGCGTCGCGGCGGGGCGGCCGCTGGTCAGCGGCGCCATCGGCCGCTGGACCGGTCAGGTCGGCGTGTTCGCCGCCCGGCCGTGCTACCGCTGCCTCGTGCCCGAGGTCCCGCCGGACGCGGAGACCTGCGTCGCCGTCGGCGTCGTCGGCGCCCTGGCCGGCGTCGTCGGCTCGATCATGGCGCTCGAGGCGGTGAAGCTCGTCGTTCGCGCCGGGGAGCCGCTTGCCGGCCGCCTGCTGGTCTACGACGCCCTCTCCGCCGAGACCCGCACGCTCAGCCTCGCCCCGGACCCCGAATGCCCGGTTTGCGGAAACACTGTCTGAAAAACAGATCCCAACTCTCCGCTCTTCCCCGCGAGAGCGGGGACCCAGGCCTTTTGCGATTGCCTGAGCGCGCCAATCACATCGGAAGGACGCCGAGCTGGACACCACTGGGCCCCTGCTTTCGCAGGGGAGAGCGGAAGACAGGATGGTCCCCGCCTAAAGCATCGCCGGAATGATCCGGTCCGGCGGTTTGTGGCCGTCCATCCAGGTGCGGATGTTGATGATCACCTTGTCGCCCATGTCCATGCGGCCCTCGATGGTGGCCGAACTCATGTGCGGCAGGAGGACGACATTGGGCAGGTTCAGCAGCTTGGGGTTCACCGCCGGCTCGTGCTCATAGACATCGAGCCCCGCGCCGGCCAGCTGGCCGCGCCGGAGCATGCCGGCCAGGGCGTCCTCGTCGATGATCTCGCCGCGGGCGGTGTTGACCACAATGGCGTGCGGCTGCAGCAGCTTGAGCCGCCGCGCCGACAGCAGGTGATAGGTCGCCGGCGTGTGCGGGCAATTGACGCTGACCACGTCCATGCGGGCCAGCATCTGGTCGAGGCTGTCCCAATAGGTCGCCTCCAGCTCCTCGGCGATGCGCGCCGGCACCGGCTTGCGGTTGTGGTAGTGGATGGAAAAGCCGAACGCCCGCGCGCGCCGGGCCAGCGCCTGGCCGATCCGGCCCATGCCGACGATGCCCAGCCGCTTGCCGGTCAGCCGCCGGCCCAGCATCCAGGTCGGCGTCCAGCCGTGGAAGCCGCCGGCCTGGACCACATTCGCGCCCTCCACCAGGCGCCTGGCCGCGGTCAGGATCAGGCCCATGGTGAGATCGGCGCTGTCTTCGGTGAGCACACCTGGCGTATTGGTGACGATGATGCCCCGCGCGTGCGCCGCCGGCACGTCGATGTGATCGATACCGACACCGAAATTGGCGATCAGCTTGAGCTTCGGCCCGGCGCGGGCGATCACTTCAGAATCGATTCGGTCCGTGATCGTCGGGGCCAGGACATCGGCGCGGTTCATCGCCGCCGCCAGGGCCTCCGCGTCCATGGGCATGTCGTCGAGGTTGAGTTCGGTGTCGAATAGCTCGCGCATGCGGGTCTCGACCGCGTCGGGGAGCTTGCGCGTGACGATGACTTTGGGCTTGCGAGGGGCCATGGGATGTTCTGACAGAGGTTCGCGCGACGTCTCCACCGCGCTGAAGGGCTGTCTAACAGAACGGGTCTGGCCGGCAAAGCAGAGGCGACGGCCCGGACGGGCGACCAACGGCGTCGCCCTGGCCGTCATGGCGGCCACGCTTGCGTCTTGCGGTGGTCACGTCGCCGAAGGAACCGACTGTCCGGCGGCGGAGCGCGCCAAGACCATCTCCGGCTTCTGCGTGCCCCGCTGGGTGAGCCTCAGCCATGGGGAGGTCATGGGCCGCAAGGGCCCCGGAAAGGACTATCCCGCCATGTGGGTCTACCGGGTCGACGGACTGCCGGTGCAGATCGTGGCCGAAACCCAGGAATGGCGGCGCATCTGCGATCCCGACGGCGGCGCGGCCTGGGTCAATCGTTCGGAGATAGACGGTCGGCGGATGTTGATGTCGCGCGCCGCGACGCCGACGCCCATACGGCGCGCGGCCAATGCGGCCTCGCCGGTGATCGCCATGCTCAATCCCGAGGCGCTGGCCAGGCTGACGCGATGCCACGGCGATTGGTGCCAGGTGAAGGTCGGCCGGGTGCAGGGCTGGATGACCACCGATGAGGCCTGGGGCGTGGCCGAAGCGCGGCAATGCCGTTGAGGCGCTCAGGCGCGGCGTGCTAGGCAGGCGCCATGGACGCCCCCGCTCCCAAAAGCTTCACCAAGGACGACTTGCTGGCCTGCGCGCGCGGCGAGATGTTCGGCCCCGGCAACGCCCAGCTGCCCGCACCGCCGATGCTGATGTTCGACCGGGTCACCAACGTGACCGCCGAGGGCGGCGCCTTTGGCAAGGGTCAGATCGTCGCCGAACTCGATGTCCGGCCGGACCTGTGGTTCTTCGCCTGCCATTTCCTCGGCGATCCGGTGATGCCCGGATGCCTAGGCCTGGACGCCATGTGGCAGCTGGTCGGCTTCTTCCTCGCCTGGGCGGGCGCGCCGGGTCGTGGACGGGCGGTGGGCGTCGGCGAGGTGAAATTCGCCGGCCAGGTGACGCCCCAGATCGAAAAGGTCGTCTACCGCATCGATTTCAAGCGCGTGATCATCCGCAGGCTGGTCATGGGGGTCGCCGACGGGGTGATGGAGGCCGACGGAAAGCCTATCTATGAGGCGCGGGACTTGAGGGTGGGATTGTACAACGCCGCCGATCTCGTCTGAGGGCACAACTCGCGGGGGGAGGGAAAGCGACTATGCGGCGAGTAGCCGTCACGGGTCTTGGCATTGTCTCCTCGATCGGCGCCGACGCCGCCGAGGTGACCGGCTCGCTGCGTGACGCCCGCTCCGGGGTGGTCGCCGCGCCCGAATATGCCGAACTCGGTTTCCGCTGCCAGGTGCACGCCGCTCCGACCATCGACTGGGAAAGCCGCGTTGACCGGCGCGCGGCCCGTTTCCTGGCCGCCGGCACGGGCTACGCCCATATCGCCATGGAGCAGGCCATCGCCGACGCCGGTCTGACGGCGGAGGAGATTTCCAACGAGCGCGTCGGTCTTGTCGTCGGCGCCGGCGGACCTTCCACCCACGCCATCGTCGAGGCGGCGGACATCGCCAGGAACAAGGGCGTCAAGCGCATTGGACCCTTTGCCGTGCCCAAGGCCATGTGTTCGGGACCTTCGGCGACCCTTTCCACCTGGTTCAAGATTCGCGGGATCAACCTCTCCATCTCCTCGGCCTGCGCCACCTCCACCCATTGCATCGGCTATGGCTGCGAGCAGATTCAGATGGGTAAGCAGGACATGGTCTTCGCCGGCGGCTGCGAGGAGCTCGACTGGACCTTGAGCTCATTGTTCGACGCCATGGGCGCCATGTCCTCGGGCTTCAACGACACGCCGGCGACGGCGAGCCGGCCGTACGATGCGGGTCGCGACGGCTTCGTCATCGCCGGCGGGGCCGGCATCGTGGTGCTGGAGGACCTCGAGCGGGCCCGCGCGCGCGGCGCGAAAATCTGGGGCGAGATCGTCGGCTACGCGGCCAACTCCGACGGCTACGATATGGTGGCGCCCTCCGGCGAAGGCGCGACGCGGTGCATGCACATGGCGCTCGCCGGCGCCGGTAACCGAAAGGTTGACTATCTCAATCCGCACGGCACCGGCACGCCCGTCGGCGACATCAAGGAGATGGAGGCGGTGCGCGCGGCGTTCGGCGATACCCCGCCGCTGATCTCCTCGACCAAGGCCTTGACCGGCCATAGCCTGGGCGCCGCCGGGGCGCAGGAGGCGATCTACTGCCTGCTGATGATGAAGGAAGGCTTCGCCGCCAAGAGCGCCCACATCGAGCATCTCGACCCGGCGTTCGCCGACCTGCCGATCCTTCAGGAACGGCGCGAGGTGGCGCTGGAGACGGTTATGTCCAACAGCTTCGGCTTCGGCGGCACCAACGGCTGCCTCGTCATCAGCCGCGCCGACCTGTGATCGCCTGGAGATTGGGAGATAAGGGGACACAATACTTAATTATTCGAACGAGTTGTCGTCGATCGATGCAGGCG
>JBOHLC010000209.1:0-1714 GCA_050729395.1 Caulobacteraceae bacterium | reverse complement strand
GTCGAGCGCGAGCTCGGGCGGCTGGCGGCGCGCAACGTGCCGGCCGGGTCGCTGCCGTTCTTCGTAGGCGCGGGCGCCTACCGCCACCACGTGCCCGCGAGCGTCGATCACCTGATCCAGCGCTCCGAGTTCCTCACGAGCTACACGCCCTATCAGCCGGAGATCGCCCAGGGCACGCTGCAGACCCTGTTCGAGTTCCAGACGCAGGTGGCCGCTCTGACCGGCCTGCCCGTCGCCAACGCCTCGATGTACGACGGCTCGACCGCGTGCGCCGAGGCGGTGATGATGGCCGCGCGCGTCACCCGCCGGCGCCGAGCCATCCTCTCGGGCGGAGTGCATCCGCATTATGACGAGGCGGCGCACACCTTGGCCCATTCGGCCGGGATCGAGACGGTGCGCCTGCCGGCCGCGGTCGATGGCGAGGAAGCGGTGCTGGCGGCCATCGACGGCGACACCGCCTGTGTCGTCGTGCAGACCCCCAATGTCTTCGGCACGGTGACCGACGTTACGCGGATCGCCGAGGCGGCCAAGGCGGCCGGGGCCCTGACCATCGTCGTCGCCACCGAAGCGGTATCCTTTGGACTGTTGAAATCGCCGGGCGAGATGGGGGCGGACATCGCCGTCGCCGAGGGCGCCTCGATCGGCGTCGGCCTCAACTTCGGGGGACCCTATGTGGGCCTCTTCGCCTGCCGCGAGGCCCTGACCCGGCAAATGCCGGGGCGCCTGTGCGGCGAGACGGTGGACGCGGCCGGCGAGCGGGGCTTCGTTTTGACCCTGTCGACGCGCGAGCAGCATATCCGGCGCGACAAGGCGACATCCAACATCTGCACCAACTCGGGCCTGTGCGCCCTTGCCTTCACCATCCACATGTCGCTCCTCGGAGGCTCGGGCCTGGCCAAGCTCGCCAGGATCAATCACGCCCGCGCCCGGCGCCTGAGAGACACCCTGGCTTCCGTGCCCGGCATGGAGATGCTCACGCCGCGCTTTTTCAACGAGTTCGCCATCCGCCTGCCGCGGCCGGCCGAGGAGGTGGTCGACACGCTGGCGCGCAAGGACATCCTGGCCGGCGTGCCGTTCAGCCGGCTCGATCCCTCGGCTGGCATGGACGATGTGCTCCTGGTCTGCGCCACCGAAACCACGACGGAAGAGGAAATCGCCGCCTTCGCCGCGGCCCTGGCCGAGGAGACCGTCCAATGAGCCTCGGCAGCGTCGGCCGGCCCACGCGGCCGGAAGAAGCCGCGCATCGCGCCGGCGGCGGCCTCGTCCAGGACGAGCCGCTGATCTTCGAATTGGGCGGCTGGGACAAGACCGGCGTCTATCTGCCCGACGAGGCCGCGCCGCTGGACGATCTCGCCGGACTGACGCGGGCCGAGCCGTTGCGACTGCCGGGGCTCTCCGAACCGGAAGCCGTGCGCCACTATGTGCGCCTGTCGCAGAAGAACCACGCCATCGACCTGGCGATCTATCCGCTCGGTTCGTGCACCATGAAGCACAACCCGCGGCTCGACGAGAAGCTGGCGCGCCTGCCCGGCTTCGCCGACATTCATCCGCTGCAACCGGTGTCGACCGTCCAGGGCGCGCTGGCCCTGATGGATGAGCTGGCGCACTGGCTGACGACCCTCACCGGCATGCCGGCGGTGGCGCTTTCGCCGAAGGCCGGAGCGCACGGTGAACTGTGCGGCCTGCTGGCCATCCGCGCCGCGCATGAGGCCCG
>JBOHLC010000208.1:0-14565 GCA_050729395.1 Caulobacteraceae bacterium | reverse complement strand
GAACAGGCGATTGCCGCGGCGGGACTGGCAGTAGTAGTCGCGCTTGGGGGTCGCCCGGCTGAGGATCTCGATCTGGCGATCGTTCAGGCCGAAGCGGCGGTAGATGGCGGAGATCTGGGGCTCGAGGGCGCGCTCGTTGGGCAGGAACACTCGCGTCGGGCAGCTCTCGATGATGGCGGGCGCGACCGTCGAGCCATCGATGTCGGCCAGCGACTGGGTGGCGAAGATCACCGAGGCGTTCTTCTTGCGCAGGGTCTTCAGCCATTCGCGCAGCTGGCCGGCAAAGCCCTGGTCATCGAGCGCCAGCCAGCCCTCGTCGATGATCAGCAGCGTGGGACGGCCATCCAGGCGATCGCCGATGCGGTGGAAGAGGTAGGAGAGGACCGCGGGCGCGACGCCGGCGCCGATCAATCCCTCGGTCTCGAAGGCCTGGACGTCGTCCTCGCCGAGCCGCTCAGTCTCGGCGTCGAGCAGCCGGCCCCAAGGGCCGCCGACGGTGTAGGGTTGAAGCGCCTGCTTGAGGGCGTTGGACTGCAGCAGGACCGTGAGACCGGTGATGGTGCGCTCGGTGGCGGGCGCCGAGGCGAGCGAAGTCAGCGCCGACCACAGGTGTTCCTTGAGTTCGGGGGTTGCGGCGACGCCTTCGCGGGCGAGCAGGCTCGCGACCCACTCGGCCGCCCAGGCGCGCTCGCCGGGCTCGTCCACCCGCGCCAGCGGCTGGAGCGAGACCCCCTCCCCCGCGTCCGCGCCAAGCGCGCCGCCGAGATCATGCCAGTCGCCGCCCATGGCCAGCGCCGCGGCGCGGATCGAACCGCCGAAGTCGAAGGCGAACACCTGCGCGCCGGGATAGCGGCGGAACTGCAGGGCCATCAGCGCCAGGAGGACGCTCTTGCCGGCCCCGGTCGGTCCGACGATCAGGGTGTGGCCGACATCGCCCACGTGAAGCGAAAAGCGGAACGGCGTCGAGCCTTCGGTCTTGGCCAGAAAGAGCGTGGCCGCCCCGAAGTGCTCGTCCCGTTCCGGCCCGGCCCACACGGCCGAGAATGGCATCATGTGGGCGAGGTTGAGGGTCGAGACCGGCGGCTGGCGGACGTTGGCGTAGGCGTTGCCCGGGAGGCTCCCGAGCCACGCCTCGATGGCGTTGACGCTCTCGCGCATGCAGGTGAAGTCGCGGCCCGGGATGGTCTTCTCGACCAGGCGCAGCCGTTCCTCGGCCGCGCGCGGCTCGTCGTCCCACACGGTGACCGTGGCGGTGACAAAGGCCTGGCCGACCAGGTCCGAGCCCAGTTCCTGCAAGGCGAGATCGGCGTCGAGGGCCTTGTTGGCGGCGTCCGAGTCCATCAGGACCGACGCCTCGTTGGTCATCACCTCCTTGAGGATGGCGGCGACGCCCTTGCGCTTGGCGAACCATTGCCGGCGGATGCGTCCCAGGACCTTGGCCGCGTCGGTCTTGTCGAGGCAGAGGGCCCGGGTCGACCAGCGATAGGGGAAGGCCAGGCGGTTGAGGTCGTCCAGGAGGCCCGGCCAGGTCTGGGTGGGGAACCCCATGACGGTGAGGATGCGCAGGTGGGCGACGCCGAGCCTCGGCTGAAGCCCGCCGGCGAGGTCCTCGTCGGCCAGGATGGCGTCCAGATGCATGGGGGTTTCGGGAACGCGCACGCGCTGGCGCCGCGTGGAAACGCACGCGTGGAGATAGGTGAGGGTCTCCTCGTCGCCGAGCCAGGCCGCTTCGGGCATGAAGCCTTCGATCAGCGCCAGGACGCGGTCGGTGCGGTCGACGAACCCGGCAAGGGCGGCGCGCCAGTCGACGCCGCCCTGGGCGCCGCCCTCATAGAGCCACGCCTCGGCCCGCGCCGCGTCCTCGGCCGGCGGCAGCCAGAGCAAGGTGAGGAAATACCGACTCTCGAAGTGCGCCCCCTCCTCCTCGAACTGCGCGCGCCGCTCGGCGTCGACCAGCGCCGAGACCGCATCGGGGAAATGGCTCGCGGGATAGTCGTTGGCCCGCTGGCGCTGGGCCTCGATGAAGATCGCCCAGCCGGAGCCCAGGCGACGCAGGGCGTTGTTGAGGCGCGAGGTGATCGCCACCAGTTCGGCCGGCGTCGCCGAATCCAGATCCGGCCCCCGGAACCTCGCCGTCCGCTGGAACGCGCCGTCCTTGTTGAGGATGACGCCTTTCTCCACCAGACCCGCCCAGTGGAGGAAGTCGGCGAGGCGGTGAGCGCGGCGGCGATATTCGGCGAGGTTCATCATGGCGGTGTCCCTCACGCGGTCAGGTGTTGCGGGTAGCGAAGGTGGCGGCGGACCACGTCGACGAAGGCCGGGTCGCGCTTGGCGGCCCAGACGGCGGCGAGGTGGCCGATGAGCCAGAAGGCGGCGCCGGCGACCCATAGGCGAAGACCGAGGCCCGTGGCGGCGGCGAGCGTGCCGTTGACGATGGCCACGGCCCTGGGCGCGCCGCCCAGGAGGATGGGCTCGGTGAGCGCGCGATGGACCGGCGCGTAGAAGCCGGGGATGGACTCGGCCTCGCCCATCAGACGAGCGCCCCGCCGCCGAACTGGAAGAAGGACAGGAAGAAGGAACTGGCCGCGAAGGCGATGGAGAGCCCGAAGACGATCTGGATCAGCCGCCGAAAGCCCCCGCTGGTCTCGCCGAAGGCGAGCGAGAGGCCAGTCATGATGATCACGATCACCGAGACCACCTTGGCGACCGGACCTTGGATGGACTGCAAGATCTGATTGAGCGGCTGCTCCCAGGGCATGTTGGCCCCGGCCGCCAGCGCCGGCGCCGCGGCGGCGACGAGGACAGCGACGGCCGTCGCCAGGACGAGAGGTCGGCGGTAGCGATGAAGCGGCGGCATCAGGCGTCTCCTGCGGGGGTGAGGTCGTAGTCGCCGCCGGGGCTGAGACCCTTCACGGCGGTCAGTTCGGCGAGCCGTCGCGCCGATCCGCGGCCGGCGAGGACGGCGATGAGATCGATGGTCTCGGCGATGAGCGCGCGCGGGACCGTGACCACGGCTTCCTGGATGAGCTGCTCGAGCCTTCGCAGCGCGCCGATGGCCGAGCCGGCGTGGATGGTGCCGACGCCGCCCGAATGGCCGGTGCCCCAGGCCTTCAGGAGGTCGAGCGCCTCGGGTCCTCGAACCTCGCCAATGGGGATACGATCGGGCCGCAAGCGCAGCGACGAGCGGACCAGTTCGGAGAGCGAGGCCGCCCCGTCCTTGGTGCGCAGAGCCACCAGGTTGGGCGCGGCGCACTGCAGCTCGCGCGTATCCTCGATCAGCACCACCCGGTCGCCGGTCCTGGCGACCTCGGCCAGGAGCGCATTGACCAGCGTGGTCTTGCCGGTGGACGTGCCGCCGGCGACCAGGATGTTCTTCCGTTCACGGACGGCCGAGCCGAGCAGAGCCGCTTGGGCACCCGACATGATGCCCGCCTCGACGTAGTCGCCGAGCGTGAACACTGCCACCGCCGGGCGGCGAATAGCGAAGCAGGGCGCGGCGACTACCGGCGGCACGAGGCCCTCGAAGCGCTCGCCGCTCTCCGGGAGTTCGGCCGAGACGCGCGGGCTGCCGGCGTGAACCTCGACGCCGACGTGGTGGGCGACGAGGCGGACGATGCGCTCCGCGTCCGCCGCGGTGACGTGGCGGCCGGTGTCTTCCAGGCCGCCGGAGAGACGGTCGACCCACAGCCGACCGTCCGGGTTGAGCATCACCTCGACGATGGCGGGGTCTTCGAGATAGCCCGCGATCGCCGGCCCGAGAGCGGTGCGCAGCATGCGCGCGCCGCGCGCAAAGGCCTCAGACCGCAATGATTGTGTCGTCACGTTCGAACCCCAGAGCCAGCGCCTCGGCGAGGCGGTCGATCACTGGGGACGAGTAAGAAGAGCCGGAATCACTCCGGCGCAACAAGCCTTAGGGGGGCGTAGGGGCCTGGCGCAGAGAGAGAAGGGAACGGCGGTGTCAGCCTCAGGAAGCCTCGGAACTGGCATCCCGCGTCGGCTGGAAGGCGTCGATGTCGGCCAGGACTTCGTCGGCCAGGGTGCGGCCGCGCGCCAGACGCCGGCCCAGGGCTTCGATGAAACCCTCATAGCGCTCACGGCCCTTCGCCTGGGCCGCGGGCTGAGCGGAGTCCGGCAGCGGCGGGGTGCTGGTTAGCCAGAAGCGGACGAAGAGGGCCAGAGCCTCATTGGAGATAGTCACATGCCGCTCGCACCGTTCGATCTGGCGGGTCATGCGATCGAGCCGACGGCTGAGCGCCGCCTCGAGCCGTTCCGACCCGTCGGGCGATAGGAACGAGGCGAGCGCCGTCTCGACGATCAGCGCCTGCGGAACGCGCTTGCGCGCCGCGTAGTCGGCGAGGCGACCGGCGAGATCGGGCGGCAGGCGGAAGGTGTGCCGGGTGCGCAAGGCGACTCAGAGCCCCAGATCGTCCGCGGGATCCATGGCAGCCTGGCGCGCCACCGTCCGCATCTGGCGCTGCATGAGTCGCACCCGTCCCGCTTCATCGTCGGGCTCATCCTCGGCAGGATCGAACTCCCTGACGGGGACCGGCGGTGGCGCGACGATCTCCTCATGGGAGGGGAGTTCGGGTTCTCGGCGAATGCCGGCGTTTTCGGGATCTTCGCCCTCGGTCGCCACGGGCGGCGCGCCAAGGCCCGCCCAGTCGCTGGCGGAATTGGACTTGGAGGGGTCTGGCGACGTGGCCACGCACATTAGCTTGGGCGGCGGCAGGATGCGTCTGTTCAGCTGGCGATCCTCGTAGTACCGGGCTTTCTTCGCCCGGATCGGATGGCAGCCTGAGACCAGGACGATCTCGTCGTCGGGCGGCAGTTGCATCACCTCGCCGGGGGTCAGCAGCGACCGCGACGTTTCCTGGCGCGACACCATCAGATGTCCAAGCCAGGGGCTGAGGCGGTGCCCGGCGTAGTTCTTCATCGCCCGCATCTCGGTGGCGGTGCCGAGCGCGTCCGAGACGCGCTTGGCGGTCCGCTCGTCGTTGGTCGCGAAGCTGACCCGCACATGGCAGTTGTCGAGGATCGAGTTGTTCTGGCCGTAGGCCTTCTCGATCTGGTTCAGCGACTGGGCGATGAGGAAGCTCTTCAGCCCGTAGCCGGCCATGAAGGCCAGGGCGTTCTCGAAGAAGTCGAGCCGTCCAAGCGCCGGAAACTCGTCGAGCATCAACAGGAGCCGTTGGCGCTGGCGGCTTGGATGCAATTCCTCGGTCAGGCGCCGTCCGATCTGGTTGAGGATCAGCCGCACGAGGGGCTTGGTGCGGCTGATGTCTGAAGGCGGAACGACGAGATAGAGCGTCGCGGGTTTGTCCGCCTCGACTAGATCTCGGATGCGCCAGTCGCAGCGCCGCGTCACCTGTGCCGCCACCGGGTCGCGGTAGAGGCCCAGGAAGGACATGGCGGTGGAAAGCACGCCCGAGCGTTCGTTCTCGCTATTGTTCAAGAGTTCGCGCGCCGCGCCGGCGACGACCGGGTGCACGCCGTGCTCGCCCAGGTGCGGCGTCGTCATCATGGCGCGCAGCGTGGTTTCTATCGGACGGGCGGGATCGGAAAGGAAGTTGGCGACACCGGCGAGGGTCTTGTCGGGTTCGGCATAAAGGACATGCAGGATCGCCCCCACGAGAAGTGAATGGCTGGTCTTCTCCCAATGGTTGCGCCGCTCCAGCGCGCCCTCGGGGTCGACCAGGACGTCGGCGATGTTTTGGACGTCGCGCACCTCGCGCTCTCCGCGGCGCACTTCCAGCAGGGGATTGTAGGCGGCGCTCTCCGAATTGGTCGGATCGAACAGCAGGACGCGCCCAAATCGCGCCCGCCAGCCGGCCGTGAGCGTCCAGTTCTCACCCTTGATGTCATGCACGATCGCCGAGGCGGGCCAAGTCAGAAGGGTCGGGACCACGAGACCGACGCCCTTGCCGCTCCGCGTCGGCGCGAAACACAGCACGTGCTCGGGACCGTCGTGCCGCAGATAGGCGCCGCGCCAGCGGCCGATCAGGACCCCCCCATCGCCGAGCAATCCGGCTCGGCGCACCTCACGCGTCTCGGCCCACCGCGCGGAGCCGTAGGTCGTCGCTCGCTTTACCTCCCGTGCCCGCCAGACCGAAATGGCGATGGCGACGACGACGGTCGCGATCCCGCCGGAGCCCGCGATGTAGGCGCCCTCGATGAAGATGGGACGCGCATAGGCGTCAAAGGCGAACCACCACCAGAAGAAGGCTGGAGGTTGGTAGACCGGCCAACCGAGGACCGCGAACCACGGATGTCCGAGCCCGGCCTGGAAGCCGAGCTTCCACGCCGTCCACTCCGTCGCCGCCCACACGAAGGCGAGCAAGACGCCGCTTACGAGTAAGATCTGGCCCCAGAGGATTTTGGCCGCGTTCATGGCGACCGAGGATCAGCAGGGCTTGGAGCTCGGCATCAAGTCACGGATCGGGGACGGCGCGCCAACGGATAACGTGGCGTTGGAATCGGAATGAAGGTGCCGCCGCGCTCGCCGCTTCGTTGGTCCGCGACGCGCGACCCCGAACGTGTTCTCGGTCCTCGAGTCCAGTTTATATCTGACTCTTCGCCGGTGCAGTCAGTCAGATAGCAACTCGTCTCCACTAAACGCGGCGGACCCAACTCCAACCGAACTCTGGTTAATGACTGGCCGCCGCCGCGCGGCGGTCAGCGCGCCATGAATTTGAGCTGACGACAGCCACCCGGTGGCATCCGACGAAATACCGGGCGCTTTCCTGCAATGATTGGGTGTGCATAAGTCCGATGTGCGAACCATAGGGGAGACGGACATGGCGGCTTCCAAAGCAAATCTTGCGAGGCTGGCGTCGCAAGGGCTAGCGCCGCCCAATCTGATGGGGGTTTGGACTAACGAGATTGGTTCCATCATGACCATCACCGTGGTCAACGGCGCCAACTTCTCGGGCACGTACGAAAGCGACGACGGCCAGGGCGGCCGAATCCGGGGAACGCTAAGCGGTATCTCGTCGGGCGAGACGTTGGGCTGGACGGTAAGTTGGCAGCCTGTCGTGGATTCCACCACCTCGTGGACCGGCAAGTTCCTCGTCGACAAACTCACCAACAAAATCGACATCTACACCCTGTGGTATCTCTCCAGTGGCGATGCAGTCGTGCCGCTTTGGGACTCGTTTTCCGCCGGGCAAGATACCTTCTGGCAATTGCCCTAGGGTTCGGAAGACTCGGCGCGAGCCTCGACTGAGAGGGTGGCGATGTACGATCACGTTCTCTTGCTCTTGTCGTTCGTCTACGCCCTTGCCCTCACCCAGCCGCTCGCCAGCGCCACGGGCCTTGTGCTCGCGCGCGAAAGGGTCAAGTTCTCGCCGCTCCATGCCCTTTGGATGTTGAATACAGTTGCGTTATTGTTTGGCAACTGGCTGTCATATTTAGGTATGAAGGAAGCGACGCGCTGGGGATTTTCTCGCATCGCGGTAATGTTCATAGCATCGATCGCTCAGTACCTCACTTGTTCAGTGGTGTCGCCATCCATTCCGGAGACCGGTGATATAGACATGGCTCAGCTCTATAATCGTAACCGCGGGGTGCTTGCGCTTTGCGTCGCCGCGCTTGGTGTACTGGCCAGCTTGCAAAACTGGATCACGCGATCTGATTGTCAGAACAACGATTGGCCATTGGTGATACTGGTGAATTTGGTGGCCGTCGCATTCGCGTTTCTGGCCGGCTTCGCCCCGTGGCGCTTCGTGCAATGGGCTTCAACCATCGCATTCTCCGCTCTGATCATCTGGGCGGTGATCCAGTATTCCCCGAATCCCGTATGCGTTACGCCCAAAACGGTCCTGAAAGGTGAGGCGCAGGCCTCCGTAGGGAGTCACATCGGGAGCGTCACGCACCCATATTTTGTATCCAAATCCAAACATGCAGAAACGACATCGAGGTGGCCTCGTTTGGCGACGTCTGCTCTGCTCTCCCCGTTCGCCAGAGAGACACTCGGGAGCTCGCGCAAGGGCTGAAGCGATGTGAGGCCCAAGGCAATGAGGCTGACGAGAACAACTGATCGCGGCTTAGCGGCTGCGGCGAACCTTTGGCGAGCGTACCATGCGGAGTGGCTGGCTCTTTGCCTGGTCATCAGGCGCGGCCGGAGGGCGGCGGCCTAGGCAATCGTCGTTGACCCCAGCTTTCTCACCCAATAGGCCGAGGCGAATTCCCGGAAGTTAGCCAGAGGTTCTAGCTTGAGAATGCCGGTCTGGAACACCTTGTTGGTCCCCCCGCACGACATTAGGGTCGCCACCAAAATGAATTGACGGCCCCATGCACCTTCGGCGACGAATACTTGTTACCGGCGGCGCGGGCTTCATTGGCTCGCACCTCTGCGAGCGGCTGCTCGAGCGCGGCGACGATGTCCTTTGCGTGGACAACTACCACACCGGCCGCCGCTCCAACATCGAACACCTCTTGACGAATCCGCGCTTCGAAGCGTTGCGCCATGACATAACCTCGCCGCTGTTTGTCGAGGTCGACGAGATCTACAACCTCGCCTGCCCCGCCTCGCCCGTGCACTACCAATTCGATCCGGTCCAGACGCTGAAGACGAGCGTTCACGGGTCGATCAACATGCTTGGCCTGGCCAAGCGGACCGGGGCGAAGATCCTCCAGGCCTCGACCAGCGAGGTGTACGGCGATCCCCTCGTCCATCCCCAAGCCGAAAGCTATTGGGGACACGTCAATCCGCTGGGTCTGCGCGCCTGTTACAATGAAGGGAAGCGCGCGGCCGAGACCTTGTTCTTCGACTACCACCGCCAACACCAGGTGAGGGTGCGCATCGCGCGCATCTTCAATACCTACGGGCCGCGCATGCATCCCAGCGACGGGCGGGTGGCGTCGAACTTCATCGTTCAAGCTCTTCGGGGCCACGACCTCACCATCAACGGTGATGGCTCACAGACCCGCTCGTTCTGCTACGTCGACGACCTAGTCGAAGGCGTCATCCGCCTGATGGACCAGGATGGGGTGGCAGGCCCACTCAATCTCGGCAGCCCCGAAGAGATTACGATCCGGCGACTCGCCGAGCTGACCCTTGAACTTTCGGGATCATCCTCCAAGCTGGTGTTCCAGCCGCTGCCTGCGGACGATCCCAGGCAACGCCAGCCCGACATCAGCCTCGCGCGCCAGACGCTTGATTGGGCGCCGACCGTCTCCTTGCGCGAGGGCTTGGGCAAAACCATCGACTACTTTCGTCACATGCTGAGCGACCGCCTCACCATCTAGCGAGACGTCACCAGGAGCGCTCCCGCAAAGGGATCGCGCCGACAGTCGCGCCGCCGCCCCAACTATCGCTCGTGCAGGCTCTCCTGGGTCTTCCGCGCCAGGGGCGAGAGCAGGTAATCGAGGATCGTGCGCTCGCCGGTCTTGATCTCGGCGGTGACGGACATGCCAGGCAGCAGGGACGCCTCGCGGCCCTCGACGAGCATCCTGGTGGCGGCAAGGCGTATGCGGGCGACGTAAGTTGGGGCGGGCGCGGCGCCCTGGTCGGGGGCGGGCGCCGTGGCCGGTTGGGCTGGCTGGTGTGCGTCGGGACTGATCACGTCCTTGCTGACATCGATCACCCGCCCGTCGAGCATCCCGTAGCGGGTGAAGTTGAAGGTTTCCACCTTGATCTTGACCGGCTGGCCGACGTGGACGAAGCCCACGTCCCTGTTGGCGAGGCGCGCTTCGACCATGAGGTTGCGGCTGTCCGGCACCACGATCATCAGGGACTCGGCGCTGGTCACGACCCCATGCAGCGTGTGCACGGCGAGCTGGTCGACCACCCCGTCGATGGGAGATTTGAGCTCGGTCTGGGCTGACCTGTTCTGAGCCTTCACCCAATCCTGCGACGCGTCGTTTTCCTGTGCCTGCGCCTTGCGCAGATCGTCCAGCACGCTGGCGGCATACTCCGACCTGGCCTCGTCCCGCTGCCGCTCGAGCGCGGCCCGCCCGGCGCTTGCCTCATCGCCCCGCTCTGAGAGGACCAGCAGGTCATGACGCGCCTCGCTCAGCTGCTGCTGCGCGTCAATGAGCGCCACGCTGGAGCCATAGCCCTCCTGTGACAGCTTCTCGTAGATGGCCGCCTTCTGCGCCAACAGCGGAACGGAGGCCTTGGTTTTTTCAGCTTCCGCCTCGGCCTCTGCGATCTCCGCGTCTTTCTGGCTGATCTGTTGGCTGAGATCCGCAAGCTTCGCGGCCTGTTGGTCGGCCTGAGCGCGCATCGCGGTCCGCGCCTCTTCGACGAGTTCGGGCGCTGCGTCTGGAGGAGGGTCAAAACGAGGAGAGCCACCCGTCTCCAAGGCGACCTTGAGGGCCAGCAGGCGAGCGACGTCGAGCCTGTCCTGCATCAGATCGTGGGAGAGCCGGTCGAGATCCGCGCCGGCCTGGGTGGGATCGAGCTCGATCAGCAACTGGCCGGCGCGAACATGATCGCCGTCCTGAACGCGGATCGCCCGCACCGTCCCTGGCTCCAGGGGCTGGATGGTCTTCACATCGCCCGCCGGCATGACACGTCCAGGCGCCGTGGCGATGACGTCAACCTTGCCGAATATCGCCCAGGCGAGAGCCACGGCGAAAAACAAGATGATCACCAGCCCGAGAGCGCGGCCCGTGGGCGAGGGAGGGGTTTCGATGACCTCAAGGGCGGCGGGCAGGAACTCGCGTTCGTCCCGACCCGCCGAACGAACCAGGCGCGCCAACCAGCCCGGCCGGGTTGTGCCCGATTGCGCCTTGCCGTTCACGCCGATGCCGCCTCGGGCTCGCCCGATTGCAGCCGCCAGAGCTGCGCGTAGCGGCCGCCGGCGCGCAGCAGCGAAGCGTGGGTGCCGTCCTCGACCAGGTGGCCGCCTTCGACGCACACGATCCGATCGGCGAGACGCAACGTCGACAGGCGATGGGCGATGAGGATGACCGTCCGGCCAGTGCAGATACGGCGCATGTTCGCCTGGATGGCGGCCTCGCTCTCATAGTCGAGAGCCGAGGTCGCCTCGTCGAAGATGAGGATGCGCGGATCGCCGACGAGCGCGCGGGCGATGGCGATGCGCTGCTTCTGTCCGCCCGAGAGCGAGGCGCCTCGTTCGCCGATCACCGTGCGATAGCCCTCGGGGAGCGCCAGAACGAACTCGTGGGCGCCGGCGAGCTGGGCCGCGGTCATAACCCGCTCGATCGCCATGCCAGGTTCGGCTAGGGCGATGTTCTCGCGCACGGTGCGATTGAAGAGAATGTTTTCCTGCAAGACGACGCCGACCTGGCGGCGCAGCCAGGTAGGGTCGGCCAGGGCAAGGTCGACGCCGTCGACGAAGACGCGCCCCGACTCGGGGACGTAGAGGCGCTGGATGAGCTTGGCAAGCGTGCTCTTGCCCGAGCCGGACGAACCGACCACTCCCACCACCTGGCCGGCCGGGATGTCGAGCGAAATCCCGTTCACCGCTGGCTGGGCGTCGATCCGATACCGGAAGGTGACCGCATCGAGGCGGATGTCGCCGTGAATGGGTGGCAGGCTGGCATGGCCCGAGATGCCAGGCTCTGGCGTGGTGTTGAGGATATCGCCCACGCGGTCGATGGAGAGACGCGCCTGCTGGAAGTCCTGCCAAAGCTGGGCGATGCGCAACACGGGGGCGGCGAGTTGGCTGGAGATCATGTTGAACGCAACGAGTTCGCCGACAGTCAACTTGTTCTGGATCACCAGGCCCGCGCCAACAAAGAGCACGACCACGGTCGTCGCCTTGTTGATCATCAGGACGGTCTGGCTGGCGATGGTGCTGAGCTGGGTCGTCCCGAACGAGGCTTTCACGTAAGCCGCGAGCTGCTCTTCCCAACGGCGTTGCATGGCCGGCTCGATGGCCATGGCTTTGAGCGTCTCCACGCCTGAGACTGCTTCGACCAGGAACGACTGATTGTCCGAGCCCCGGCGAAACCGCTCATTCAGCCGCGCGCGGAAGGCCGGTGTCATGCCCAGGCTCACCGCCGCGTAACAGGGGAGGGAGAGGGCGACGAATAGGGTGAGCAGGGGACTGTAGAGGAAGAGCACGATCAGAAACAGGAGGCCGAAGAAGAGATCGAGCGTCAGCGTGAGAGCCGAGGAGGTGAGGAACTGGCGGATCGTGTCCAGTTCGCGCACCCGGGCGATGGTGTCGCCGACCCGGCGCACGCCAAAATAGGCCATCGGCAAGGCGAAGAGATGCCGGAAGAGCCGCGCGCCCAGCTCCACGTCGATGCGATTGGAGGTGTGGGCCAGAAGGTAGGTGCGAAGACCGCCCAGGACGACCTCGAAAACCGACAGGAGCGCCAGGCCAAGGGCCAGAACCTGGAGGGTCGACATGCCGCGTTGAACGAACACCTTGTCGATGATCACCTGGAAGAAGAGTGGCGTGAGCAGGCCGAAGAGCTGGACGAAGAAGGAGCCGACCAGGACCTCGCTGAGCGGCTGGCGATATTTGGCGATCGCCTCGAAGAACCAGCCGATGCCGAAACGCCGATAGGGATCGCTGAGCGAGGCGCGTCGGGCCATCAGCAGAAGTTGGCCATCCCAGCGATCGGCGAAGGCGGTCATGGCGAGGACTTCGGGAGCAGCTGCGCGGGGATCTTGGATGAGGACCTTGTCGTCGGCGATCCGCCCGACGACCATCCAGCCCCCGTCCCTCAGATGGGCCAGCGCCGGAAGCGGCGTGACCTTCAGTCTCTCGAGGGTGGTGGAAACAAGCCGCGCCTTGACCGGAAAGCGGCGCGCCAGGCGAACGAGATCCGATGCGCCGAGCCGCGCGCCGCCGCCCTGATGTATGAGCTCGGCCGAATTGGCGGGAAGACCCAGAAGCTGGAGCATGAGCGCCAGGCCCGCAGCGGCGGGATCGACCACCGCTTCCGGCTCCTCCGCCATCAGGCCGTCCCCGGCCGAACGTGGGCTCGCCGCGGCTGGCGGATGCGCGCGGTCGTCATCGGTCGAAGGCTTCGGAGCCGCAGCCCGCCTTGTTCGCCGCCTGGAGCGCGGGGCCAAGCCCGGATATGTTGAACTTCGTGACCACGCCCTTGACTTCGATGGCGACGTTGCTGGCGCTCGCCAGCCGTCCCTCCGGAATCCTCACCAGGCCCCCGCTCGGATTGGCCAGGTCATCGGCGTAGATCGAAAAGCCCATCTTCGCGAGATCTGGGGCGTCGGCGCTCGCGGCACGGGGTGGTCCGCCGTCGATCCGATAGACCGCGCCGAAAGTGTTGGCCCGCCTTGGCAGATGAAACACCACCACGCCCCGCAGGTAGTCGATGTGTCGTCGGAAGAGCCGGCAGGAAACGTCGCTGGCGAAGGTGTCGGTGCGCACGCGCAGCGACCAGGCGCCAAGGCGGGTCTGCCGAGTATGGACCACTCTTGTCCGTCCGAGGTGGGGCAGAACCAGCAACATCACCATGGCAAGGAACATCTGCACGGCCAGTTTATGGGCCGGGGTCCGAGGAGACGGGCGGGGCCAGTGGTCGCTCCGCGCCGGCGCCTGGCGCCGAGAGAGCCGGCAGACGGGTCGATGGGCCGCCTAGCCCGTCGATCTTGCTGACCAGGCCGACCCAGGGAGCGATCCCGCGGTGGCGCACACGCTGTAGGGAATCGGCCGGGTCGTAGAGCTGGACCGTTGGCGTGAGGTAGCGGGCTTCCAAGAGGCCCATGGCCGCCAGCAGCGTCGCCCCGGCGACGTACTCGTCGTGACGGCCCTGGATCAAATTTATCTGGGCACTGCCGAGCTCCGCCTCGGCGTTGAGGAGATCGAGGGTCGTCCGAAGGCCCGCCCGCTCCTCGATGCGTGCGCCGTTCAAGGCGGCCTCCTCCGCCCCCACCTGCTGGGCGAGGACGGTGTTGGCAGCCCGGTCGGCAGCCAGCTGGTCCCAGGCCTGGCCGACCAGTTGGATGACGTTCCGGCGGGTCACCTCGATATCGAGCTCGGCCTCGTTATCAGCCTCCTTGGCCTGACGGATCTTGGAGCTATAAAGCCCCGACGTGAAAATGGGCTGGGTCACCACCGCCGCCGCGGTGACACCCTCGTCATATGGCTTGGGAAGGTAGGGTTCGACCGGCTCGATGGCTGCATCGACACGGAGCGAGACGGTGGGCCTTATCGCCGCCCTGGCCTGATTGACCTTCTCGCGAGCGGCGCGCTCGGCCTCGATCGCACCCTTGAGCTGGGGATTGTTCTCCTCGGCTGCGGCGAAGGCTTCGTCCGCGTTGGCCGGCATTCCAGGAAGGCTTGGTTCCGGTTCGAGTTCGCCCGGGCTCTCGCCGACGACGGCGAGATATTCGGCTGAGCTGGCGTTGAGCCGCCCCTGCGCCAGGGCGAACTGCGAGCGGGCGCCCAGGAGCCTCGCCTGCGCCTGGGCGACATCGGTCTTGCTCGCCACGCCAAGCGCGCCCCTTGCCTGCGTCTCGCGAAAGTCGCCGGCGAGATCGTCGATCTGGTCTCTCAGGATTCGGACCGTCTCGCGATCGCGGCGCACATCGACATAAGCCCCGATGACCTTCCCCAGAACCTCGCTCTCGGTTTGCCGAAGGCTCTGGCGGCTCGCCAGGACGGTCGCCGCCGCGCC
>JBOHLC010000207.1:0-21911 GCA_050729395.1 Caulobacteraceae bacterium | reverse complement strand
ATGTCTCCGGTCAGGCCGCGCTTGAAGGTGACGTGGCAGAACTGGGCGTACTCACCGTTCAGATGGGGAGTCTCGGCTCGCGCGCAGGTCCGGTGGGTGTGCGCGACACCGTCATTGCGGGCGATGGTCACTTGCCAATAGCCTGCCCGGCTGCGCGGCAGGTTGAGCTGGCTAACGGCGGCGCTTGCGGCGGCGCCTGTTCCGATCAGGGTGATGGCCGTCATCGCGGCCCGAGTGTTCAACTTCATCGAAGCCTCCATGCGCCAAAGCAAGGAGCGTAACAGCGGCGCCCGTCCCGGTCGAGAATGCGCCGCCTCACCTCTCCAGCGGATAGCCGGCGTCGCGCCAGGCCTTCATGCCGCCGTCGAGGGCCGCGACCCGGCCGAAGCCCATCTCGCGCAGCGTCGCCGCCGCCAGAGTGGAGATCTTGCCGAACTCGCAGCAGGTGAGAATGTGCACGGTGGGGTTGGGCAGTTCGGCGTTGACGCGCAGCTCGAGCTGGCCGCGCGGCAGGTGCCGGGCGCCGGGCACGTGGCCGGCGTCGAAGGCGTCCTTCTCGCGGATGTCGAGGACCACGAGGTCGGCGCTGTTGGCGCCGATGCGGTCTCGGAGCTCGGCCAGGGCCATGAACGGCGCCTTGGCCGCCGCCTCGGCCAGCAGCTGGGTCACCGTCTTGCCGCCGCTCATGTTGGTCCGCAGGGCCTCGCTCAGGTGCGTCGGCGCGGCCAGATCGAGCGAGCGCATCATCTCCACGAAGGCGGCGCGCTCGGTCTTTTGCAGCCGGGGGTTGCCCGAGATCTCCGCCCCGATCGTGCTGTGCGAGCGGCCCTTGTAGTCGTGCGCGGGGAACACCAGGGTCTCCGGCGGCAGCTTGAGCAGCTTGTCGAACAGGCTCTCGTAAAGCGCGTTGGGATCGCCGGTCGGCAGATCGGTACGCCCGGTCCCGCCGATCAGCAGCGTGTCGCCAGTGAACACCCGCTCGCCGGTCGTAAGGCACATGGAGTCGGCCGTGTGGCCGGGCGTGTGCAGCGCCTTGAGCCTGATATCGCCCACGATCAGCATCTCGCCGTCGCCAAGGCGCAGGTCGGCGTGCGGCGCGGGCGCCGCCGTATGCATCACCACCGGCGCGCGCAGCATCCTGCCGAGCTCGCGGCTGGCCGAGAAGTGGTCGGCGTGGGTGTGGGTGTCGATCACAAAGCGGATGTGCGCGCCGTGCTGTGCGGCGAGGCCAAGGTAATGGTCGATGCGGGTCAATTCCGGGTCGATCAGCACCGCCGCTCTGCTGGCCTCGCAGCCGAGGAGATAGGACTGGCACCCGCCCGTGGCGATCTGCTCGAAGATCATGCCGCGCTCCCCGAAATGACGCGCGGATCATGCGCCCAATCCGCCGGGCGGCAAACCCGCGCGGGCGCCGATGATCGGCGTTTGATCGGCGGAACATCGGCGCAACATCGGCTTGGCGTCCTGTCGCGTGGCGGCCGGATGGGGTCTTCTCAAGGCATCGAATGGCGCGAAACCGCGCCGGAACGTTTCTTTGAGATGCGAAAGGCCAAGACCATGAAGACCAACACCGCCCAGGCGCTCCGCGCCGCGAAACCCGCCCCCAGGCCGCGCCGAGCGCGCGGACCCGTTGTCGATCTCTTCGACCACGCCTGGTTCGACCTGTTCAGCGACCTGCCCTGCCCGACCGGCGAGACCACGGTCGAGATCGTCGCCGCCGCCGTCCGCGCGGCGGGCTGAGGGGTCAGAGCCAGCCCTCTCTAGGCTGCGTGCTCACGACCCGTCTTTCGTGACTGGGCGGTCGTCCTGATTGCTGGCAATTGGTGGCCATCAGTGGAAATGTGGCCGCATGGGGGTGACTCTCGGTCCTGGTTTTCGGACTGGCGATCGCCGGCCCCTTGGCCGGTGGTTGATTACCGTTGGGGCGATCGCAGTTGCGACGGCGCTCCCGATGGCGAGCACATCCCAGGCGGACGCCGTTCCACTGAGCGCTGACGGCGCCTCCGTGCCCTCTGCCTCGCTCCTCGACGCCGAAAGGCAAGGTCTGCGCGACGCGTTCGCGAGGTTGACGGAAAACGACAACACCCGCGCCATCGCGGCGTTTCGAGTTGTGGTCGAGTCACCCAGTTTCGCCGAACTGACCAGCCAGGAGCAGCACGCCGCGCTCCTCTCCTATGGCGTTCTGTCGCTGGGCGCCGGTGACTTCGCCAAGGCGCACGCGCTCCTCAAGCAAGCGACCTCGCTCGACGAGGCCATTGGAGTGGACTGGTTCGAACGACTCGACGCGGCTGGGAGGATCGGGGACGACGCCGACAGCCTCTTCGTTCTCTCAACCATCGCCGTTCGATGGCCGGCCTCTCTCGATCAGATAAACGACCGCTTCATCGTCAGCCTCTTCTACCGAACGCACGCCAAGAAAGACTTGGCGGAGGCGCGATATACCGCTCTTTCGGCCCTGTCTGACGCCGGCTGGACCTCTCATGATCAAACGGCCCTTGCCGACGACATGTGGCTCGATCTCATTCAAATGCTTCTGGAGCGTGACAAGGTCGACGCCGCGGGCGCGGTCGCCGGCCGACTCGTGACGCCGGTGGCGATTGTGAAGATGCGCGTGGACAAGATGTTCGATCCCATCGTTCGCGACCGCGCCAACTCGTTCGCGGTCACCTCGGTGATGGCGACTAGGCTGGCCTCTCTTCGCGCCGCAGCCAAGGCCGCGCCCAACGATGTCGAGGCCGCCGCCGCCTTGGGCTTGGAACTCATCAGCCAAAATCGGCCCGGGGAGGCGCTCGCCTTTCTCGACGATGTCGCGGCCAAGGCGGCTCCAGACTCTGGCGAGCCATTGTCCAACACCGATAGCCTGATTTGGGTCCTGAACGAGCGGGCCGACGCGCTGACCCTTCTTGGCCGCGATGACGAGGCCTTGACCACCTTGGCGAAAGCAGCGAGTCGCCCCGAACACGGCGAGCCCAACACCAGCCAGATATTGAATTTGGGCGAGAAATACGCCGATCTTGGCCGGCCGAGGGAGGCGCTCGACTCTATCAAGGACGTAGGAAGCATGAGTGGCTACGGGCGGATGACCCTGGAGCACATCCGCGCCTGTTCCTTCGCCCAACTCGGCGATGCGGCAGACCTCAAGGCCTCGCTCAAATACTTGCGAGAGCACGACGGCGATGCGCCGAAGCTTCTATTCGAGGCGCTTCTGTGCGCGAATGACCAAGATGCAGCTTCTGGCTACCTTATCAAGGAACTTGCTAACCCTCAGACCAGGCAGCAATTCCTGGTCAGAATGCAGGACTTCGCGTCTGTCCGCGAAGCGCCGTTCGCCGCCGAAGTTAGTCGTCGAAGGCTCGCCGTCCGCGCCAGGCCAGAAGTGCGCGCGGCGATCCTCGCGGTCGGCCACATCGACGCCTACCCTATCATTGCGCCTTAGCCGCGCATTGCGGGACCGGGCGCGTGGGTTATCGTTCCTCCGTCCACGGGGGAGCGGGCGATGGCGGACGCGCGGACGGTCGAGGCTTGGCTGAAGGGGCTCCCGGGCGCGGACGAGTTGCTGTTCTGGCCGCCGCCGGCTTCGCTCTACACCGTGGCCCGGCTGTACCATGGCCTGACGCTGGACGTTCCCGCCTCCTGGCGCGAGGCGTGGGACACGAAGGTCTGGCGCTGGACGCTCGGTCGTGATGGAAGGCCGCGCCCGCTCGACGCCTCGGAGACCGTGGCCACCCGCCTGCATGACGCCGCCATGGACCGGCTGGTCCGCGACTACATCGACCCCGGACGCAGCGTCACCGTCGGTTTCATGGGCGGTCACGACATCCCGCGCGCCGATCCGGCCTTCGCGCGTGTGGCGCTTCTGGCGCGCGCCCTGCGCCGGCGCGGCTTCAAGATCGTCACCGGCGGCGGCCCCGGCCTGATGGAAGCGGCAAATTTCGGAGCCTTCATGGCCCCGCACGCCGACGCAGATCTGGATCGCGCGCTCGAAACGTTGCGCGCCGCGCCAAGCTTCGACGGCGACCACGACAAGGCTGTCGCCGAACGCCACAAGCAGGCATGGATCTCGAGCGCGGCGCGGGTGCGCCAATCCCAGCTCGGCCGCTGGGACGCCGAGCCCAGGGAAGGCGGCGACAGTCTGGGCATTCCCACCTGGTACTACGGGTCCGAGCCGCCGAACCTCTTCGCCAGCGTCTCGGGCAAGTATTTCATGAACAGCCTGCGCGAGGATGGCCTGGTCAGCATCGCCAACGGCGGCCTCGTCTTCGCCAAGGGCGCGGCCGGCACGGTGCAGGAAGTGTTCCAGAACGCCAGCTACAACTACTATCGCGGCGCTGGCGTGGGGGCGACGCCAATGGTCTTCCTGGGCGCCGACTTCTGGAATCCTTGCCCGCCTGCCGACGCGACGGCGGACGCCCCGCTCGACCCGAGGCGCAAGCCCGTCTTCCCGCTCATCGCCAAGCTCGCGGCCGACGCCGACCCGACCTTCTCCCCAGGCGTGCTGCTGTCGGACGACGCCGGGGAGATCGCCGAATTCCTGGTCTCGCACAACCGCGCGCGAGCGGGCGATCGGCAGGCGGACGCGCGTCTGGCGCGGGTCAATTCCCTGCCCGCACCGTGCCGGCTTTAACCCCGATTTCGCCCTCGCTCAGCGCGGAGGGATGCGTCCGCGGACCTTGTCGAAGCCCGCCTTGATGGCCGCGAAGCGCGCCTCGATCATCGGCTCGAACTCATTGTCGGTGAAGATGTAGGGCCAGTCGCCCTCGATCCCTTCGCGGACGAGCTCGCCCACATAGAGCGGGTCGATGCCGCCGGCGACGCGATCGCGCACCGCGCCCAGCCAGGTCTCGATCGCCGGCGGCGCCGGGCCGGGCTCTCGCCGGACGGCCCCCTCGAACCGCTTCGGCAGGTTGCGGACCGAATCGATGATCTGTGTGCGGATGAAGCCCGGGCACAGCACCGAGACGCCGATACCGCGCGGCGCCAGTTCGACGCGCAAGCCTTCCGACAGCGCCACCACCCCGTATTTGGTCACGTTATAGGCGTTGCCGCTGCCGGAAATGAGCCCGGCGATGGAGGCGGTGTTGACGATGTGGCCGCCCTGGCCGTGGCGCTCGATGAGCGGCCCGAAGATCTCCACCCCCCAGACCACCGCCATCAGATTGACGCCGACCGTCCAGTTCCATCCGGCGTCGGTCCAGGCGTCATAGCCGCCGCCGCCGGCGACGCCGGCGTTGTTGTGCACGATATGGACCTCGCCGTAGCGCGCCAGCGTCGCCTCCGCCGCCGCTTGCAGCTCGACCTTGAGCGAGACATCGGCCACCACGCCATCGACGTCGGCGTTGGTCCGCTTCAGCCCCGCCAGCGCGGTGTCCAACGCGCCCTGTTCGATGTCGCACATCATTACCTTGACGCCGGCCTGCGCCAGGCGCGTGGCGACCCCGAGCCCGATCCCCGACGCCGCGCCGGTGATGAACGCCGTCTTGCCCGCCAGATCCTTCATGTGCTCACCTTGCTCACTAGATTACCCTCACTTCCTTGGGGACCTCGGCCGGGCGCTCCCAGAACGCGTCCTTGTCGTACTTGTGGAACAGGTCAGGGGGAAGGAGCGTTGGCCGCGGCTTGCTTCGCACGCGGCTGGCGACCGTATGCAGGCCAGGGACGCCCAGGCGCGCGTCGAAGCTCAGCGCGTCGTAATCCTGCTCGACGTGCTCGGGATCGTGGGCGAAGGCCGGCTCGCCGACGAACTCGTAGATTGCCTCGAGGGTCTTCTGCGGATGGGCGGTCAGGCTCTCGTAGCGCACCAGCAGCAGGCGCGCGCGCCGCTCATCGAACACCGCCTCGCGCAAGGCCGAAAGGGCGAAGCCGATCAGTCCGGTTCCGCTCATCAGGCCCTCTGCGCGGGTGTAGACCGTGCCGCCGGGGTCGAACTTGAAAATGCCCGACGGCTCGAGTGGACTGGCGCGCGTCAGACGCTCCAGGGAATCCAGCGCCCAGGCAGGGTTGCGTACGCAGCAGACCACCTTGGCCTTGGGATACAGCCTGGCCAGGAGTGGCAGGCGCGTGGCCCATGCGCGGTTGGTGTCGAAGACCAGCTGGCCGGGATGAATGTCGGCGTAAAAGGCCTCGACGCACGCGCGCAGGATCCGCGCGCGCTGGTCGTCCTCGATGAAGACCGCGCCTTCGTTCTCCTGGCTCATCAGCCGCATGAGGCCCGAGACGAGGCTGCTGACCGGGCTGGACATGGAGGCGTGGATGCGCGGGTTCTGCCGCAGCAGCGCCGCCAGGAGCGTCGAGCCGGACCGGGGCAGCCCGGCGATGAAGTGGATGCCGTTGTCCATGGCTTTGCTTGCACCGCGATCGGCGCGCCGGCAAGCGCGGGAAGTTCCGGTCAGGCGGCGCGGATCTTCCGCGTGAAGCGGCGCCGCAGGCGCCAGCCCATGAAGCCAAAGCCCGCGAGCATCAGGCTCCACGCAGTCGGCTCGGGCACGGCCGAGAAGATGCTAACCTCTCCGTTGCCGAGTTCGGAAGAGAGCGACGTGGTGAAGCCCCCCAGGTTGTTGAAGGAGCCGCCGCCGCCCCCGCCATAGCCGTATGAGCCGCCGCCGCCGCCGCTATAGCCGCCCCCGCCGCCACCGCCCGTGAAGGGGGGGCCGCCGCCGCCCGCGTGGCCGCCGCCGCCGCCTGACCAGCCATAGCCACCATCGCCGCCAACGAAACCGCTTCCGAAGCCGCCCGCGCCTCCGTCATAATATCCCTGGCCGGCGAAGGGCGCGCCGTAGCTCCCAAGCCCGCCGCCTGGAGCGCCGCCGTAGAAACCGCCGCGAAAGCCGTAGCCGCCGGGGGAACCGTAACTTCCGCCGTACCCGCCGCCAGCTCCGCCCCCTGGACCGCCCGGGCTGCCGAGGGCGGGGGCGAGGCCATCTCCGCCGGCGCCGTAGAAGCCGGCGCCGCCGCCGCCGCCCGCTATGATGCCAGGACCCATACTGCTGAGCTGAGCGGCGCTCGAGCCGCCGCCGCCGCCGGCGCCAAGGTCGGAATAGCCCTGGCCGCCCACGAACACATAGACGCTCTCGCCGGCGGTGAGCATGACCTCCGTGCCCACGCCAGCGCCCAGGCCGCCGCTGTAGTATTCCGACGAACCGCCCTGGGCGCCCCAGACGTCCACGACATAGGTCCCGGTCGTCGGCGCGGTCCACTCCGTTACGCCCGGCGTGGTGAAGGTGACGGCTTCAGCGCTCGTGGCCATCAGCGCCAGGCTCGACGCGCCCGCCAGCAACCAGAATTTCATTGTCCCACCCATGACCCCAGTCCTCGCTCAACCCACGGCGTCCATCTTGCGGAGGGTTGCGCCCCATTTCAAGCCAAAAGCGGAATATTTCCATATATTTCAAATGAGTACTGTGAAGCTTTAGTGAAAATAGTCAAGCTTCGGCGGCGACGCGTCGTCGAACGCCTCCCTCCCAGCGCGTGGCCACGCCGGACGCTGGCCAGGCCGATGCAATCGGGCGAGAAGGGCGCATGAGCTTGCTCACCGCCTTCGGGCTCTTCGCCGTCACCGCCATGCTGGTCTGCTATGCCCTCGAACGCCGCTCGCCCTGGTGGGTGCTGGCCTTCGCGCTCTCCTGCTGGCTCGGCTCGGCCTACGGCTTCATGCAGGGCGCATGGCCGTTCGGGATCGTCGAGGCGATCTGGGGCCTGGTCGCGATCGCGCGCTGGCGCACTGCGCGGATGGCGCGTTAGACGCACCTGGAGATGGGGACAGGAACAGTCATCGCCGCGGCGCTTGCCTTGATCTCCATTGCCGGCGCGACAGCGGCGCAAACCCTGTCCGGCGCGCCGTTGGACAGCCGCGCGGTCGCGCGCGGGAACCAGCTCAACCGCCTGTTGGCGGAAATCGCGGCCGCGCGCGGCGACAGCGATCTGGCGGCGCTCGATCTCGATGGCGCCATCGACGACTATAGCTGGGCGATCGAGCTCGATCCGACGCTGACCAGCGCGCTCAACGACCGGGGCGTGGCCTACCTGGAACAGGCCAACGACGAGAAGGCCATAGCCGATTTCACCGCGGTCATCGCGCTCGACCCGAACGCCGCCTCGGCCTGGCTCGATCGCGGCGAGGCGCGACAGCGCGACGGCGCGCTGGCCGCCGCCCTTGGCGACTACGACCAGGCGATCCGCCTCGACCCGAGCGCGGCCGAGGCCTTTCGCCAGCGCGCCTTCCTGCGCCAGAACAATGGCCAGAACGCACAGGCCGTCGAAGACTACTCGGCCGTCATCGCGCTCGCGCCCAAGGACGGCGCGGCCTATCGCGGCCGGGGTTTCGCCGAGCTGTCGATGCGGCGCTACGCGGCGGCGATCGCCGATCTGACGGCGGCCCTGGCGCTCGATCCGCGGGACGGCCTCGCCTATCGTTTCCGCGCCCAGGCCGATGTCGCCGTGAACGACCTCGCCAGGGCAGACAGCGACGACGCGGCGGCTCTGCGCCTTGGCGCGAAGCTGCCACGGGTGGTGACCGTCGAACGCCCGAAGTAGCTCCGAAATCCTAGCCCAACAAACCGCGCGACGGCGGCATGGCCGCCCAGAACTTGCGCATCTCGCCGCGCGGATCGTTCTCAACCCGCGTCACGGTGTTGAACACCATGGTGGCGCGCCTGGCGGCGTCATAGGCCGGCCAATGCGGGATCTTGTCGTTGCTGGGATCTCCGCTTCTGGCGAAGGCGACCCAGGCCGAGGCCAGGCGCTCGCACATCGTCCTGGCCCCGGCCGAGCCGACGCCGATGATGTTGTCGCGCACATTGTAGAAGGTGGCCGAGACGTCCGTGCCGTGCACCGCGCCGAACTTGCCGTCGTAGCCGGGGCTCGGCCAGGACCACAGGTACATGTAGGCCGGGGCCCGGCCGGCCGCCGCCTTGAGTTCGGCCTGGGTGAAGGCCGAACGGCGGAAGCCCGCGTCGGAGACGATCTGGCACTGGATCAGGAACGGCGTCTTTTCCGGATTGGCCGCGCGATACATGGACCATATGGCCTCGGCCTTGTCGCCATAGCGCTTTGTGAGGGCCGCCTTCACCCCCGCCTCGTCGACGTCGAAGTTGGTCAGCGCCAGCGCCGCCTCCTCGAGCGCGGTGGAGATGATCATCGGCACGTCGAGCGACTCCGGCGGCGCGGCCGGATCGAACGGATGATGGGTCAGGTACTGGCCGTCCAGCACTGGGTTGAAACCGGACCCGGGACCGCCCGCGCCCATGGCCACCTGCGCCGACAGCAGATCCTGCCACGGGAGCTTCTGGATATCGGCCACATTGGCCTTGCTCAGGCCCAGCTTGCCGATGAACGCCGCCGCCGTCCTGGCCCCCTCCTCGCGCGTGGCGAAGCGCAGCATCGAGCCGCTCTGCACCGCGGCCCGATGGAACAGGCCCTTGGCCGCCGGCGTCGCCAGGATCGAGCTGGTCTTGGCCCCGCCGCCCGACTGGCCGAAGATCATCACCCGGCCGGGATCGCCGCCGAACGCGGCGATGTTGTCGCGCACCCACTCCAGCGAGGCGGTCAGGTCCATTATCCCGCAGACGCCGGCGAAGGCGAACTCCGGCGGCGCGCCGACATCGACGAGGTTGGTGTAGCCGAACGCGGCCAGCCGGTGGTTGACGGTGACCACCACCACGTCGCCGAAACGGGCCAGCTGCGCGCCGTCGTATCCCGGCCCATTGCCCGAGCCGGTGGCGAAGCCGCCGCCGTGGAATGACACCAGCACAGGGCGCCTGGCGCCGTCGTTCACGCCCGGCGTCCAGAGGTTGAGGTGCAGCACGTCCTCGCCCATGCCGCCGTCGCCCACGTGCCGGTCCCATTGGATCATCATGCCGTACTCGCTGCGCAGGTCCGCGGGCGTCTGCGGCGAGATGGGGCCATAGCCGATGCATTCGCGCACGCCGGACCAGGGCGCGGGCTTCCTGGGCGGCATGAACCGGTTGGCCCCGCCCGTCGGCGCGCCATAGGGGATGAACTTGAACTCCTTGACGCCGGCGTTGACGATGCCCTGCACCTTGCCGTGGGTCGTCTCGACCACCGGGAAGATCTCGCCCGAACCGCCGCCGCCCAGGGGACCCGCCGGATGCGCGGATTGCGCCTCCGTCTTCCCGGGCAGAGCCCCGGCCGCCAGCATCACCGACCCGGCCCCCAGCACCGCGCGACGGCTCGCGCCCGCCTGATCCATGGACTTGGACGTCATTCTCGCCTCCCTTCCTCATTGCCAGCAAACGTCGGCGCATGGCGAGCGGCCGTCAACCGTCGGCCGGCGCTGGCCGACGAACTGTGCTATATTCTCTCTCCTTGGTCCTTGGGCGGAGGCCCGAGATGCCGGAACCAACCGAAGTTCGGCGCCCGACGCTGTCCTATATCCGGCTGCTCGCCCGCCAGGGCGGCGACGATGAGACCCTGCGTGCGGCCATTCTCGATGGCGTCGGCGTCAGCGCGGCCGAGCTCGAGGATCCGCGCACGGAAATCACTCTCACCCAGCTGATCCGGCAGATCGACAATATGAACCGACTGTTCGGCGAGGGCTGGCTGCTCGACGCGCCGGAGCTCTGGTCGCCAGCCGCGCTGGGCGCGCTGGGGGTCGCGGTCACGACCTCGCCGACGGTCGGGGCCGGGGTGGAGATTTGGGCCAGATACGCGCAAGCCCAATGGACCAATCAGCATCTGATGCTCGTCCGTCACGCCCGCGCCTTGACCTTGCGACACAGACGCCCCGTCACCCTCCCCAAACGCCTGCATCGGTACATGGCGGAGTTCGTGCTGCTCAGCGTAAGCTCGAGCTTGGGCGTGATTCTGGGCGGCGCCCGGAGGGAAATGCGCTTCGACATCCCCTCGCCGCCGCCCGGGCATGCGGCGCGGCTCGAACAGGAGCTGGGCGGCGAGGTGCGCTGGCGCGCGTCGTCCACCGCTATCTCGGTGCCGGCTCGCCTGCTTGCCCTCGCTTCGCCATTGGCCGACGCCGCGTTGCATCGCGCCGCTGTGGAGCGCCTCGAAGCCTCGCTGCGATCGGCGGGGGCGCCCGAAGGCGTGAAGGGACGGGTCGAGCTGTTGCTGGCGCAATCCGAGAGCGGCCGGCTATCGAGCGCAGACGCGGCGCGCACCCTGGGCTTTTCGCAGCGGACTTTGGTTCGCCGCCTGGCCCACGCCGGAATCGGCTATCACGAGCTCGTTGATGCCGAACTGAGATCTCGCGCCGAGCAGTATCTCGACGCCGGCGCTCTCACGCGCGCAGAGATCGCCGACCGCCTGGGTTTCGCCGACGCCACCGGCTTCAGCCGCGCCTGCCGCCGGTGGTTCACGGACGAAGGATCAGTGCGAGGCCGGACATCGCCGTGACCGGGCCTGGTCCGTTGCCTAAGGGCCAAGCTCGACGTCGATCCCCCGCGCCTCGGCCAGGAGGGTTCCTTCGCCGGACTTGAGGGCGGCTATGGCGTCATCCCTTCTGAACTTGGAGACTTGGTACAGCCAAAGCCCTTTAACGGTGATCATCTCATCGCCCCTCACGCGCACCGGCGCATTGAACTGATAGCTGAGCTGAAGCTGGGAAAAGAGATGTTCCGCGGCGCCCAGGTCCATGAAGGCGACGACGCGCGTCCGGACATCCGGCGACCCTGGTGAGAGGTATTCGATTTTCAGGATGTTCCAGGATTCGAACAATTTCCACCTCCGTCGTGCCTATGCGGCGCGTCCCGGACCGTGGCGCATTGAGGCGGATCAACGGGGCATCGCGGTCCGGTAGTGTCTCAGGTTCCCAAATCCGGCGACTGGCGCAGCCAATCGATCTCTTGCCGCGCGTCACGCTCAGCCTCGTCGGCCGATTGATAGTATCCACCTCCAGAAGTTGGCGTCCAGCAACCTTCAAGCAACCCAGGTTCTTCCGATGGGTCCAGAAATTGCTCGACCGTAAAGGTGAACAGCCCAAGGTCGTTGCCAAGGACGACTAGCCGCCTATCACCTCCGTCCTTCACGATGGTCCTTAAGGTATCCCAGGCCATTTAAGCCGCCCTCCTCTTGTAAGGGCCGCGCGGGCCGAGCTTGCCGAAATCTGTCGGGGCGTCAGCCGAAACATGCCGACAATAATGTGCGCGCCCTCGGCTAGACGCCATGCTTGTCAACGGCCCGATTTGGGAAACTTACACACTACCCGCGATCCCCCGAGCTTGCCGGCTCCGCGGCCTGGCGTCTACTATAAGGAAAGCCAGGATCGGAGCGCCCAATGACCTACGCCGGTGACCGCGTCACCTATGACGCCGACAGCCACGTGATGGAAACCCGCGAGTGGCTGGAACCCTATATGGACGCGGACCTGAAGGCCCAGCTTCGGCCGCTCTATGGGCGCGAACCCGGCCGGGTCGACAAGCTGCTGGATCAGGCCAAGGCGCGCAAGTCCGATCCCGAGGCCGAGGCCAAGGCGTTCGACAACCCGATCGCCGGCCCTAAGGGCTGGATCGCCGCCGGCGCCTTCGATCCGGCCGAGCGCTCGCGCGTCCTCGACCTCTTCGGCTTCTCCGGCCAGCTGGTGTTCGGCACCTCCTCCCTCGCCCCGGCGCTCGCGGCCAAGGACGAGGGCGTGCGCTATGCCGGCATGCGGGCGCACAACGAGGCGATGGCCGCCTTCTGCCGGCCCGACAGCCGCCTCTACGGCGTCGCCTTCGTGGCCCTCGACAACCCCGAGCGCGCGCTCGGGGAGATGGACTTGGCGCTGGCCGCCGGGAACAAGGCGATCATGGTCTCGGCCGGATCGGCGGGCGAGCGTTCGCCGGGCCATCCCGACCTCGACCCTATCTGGGCCCGGCTGCAAGAGACCCGCACGCCCTTCATGCTGCACATCGGCCCCGGCACCCGCACCCAGCCGACGGCTTTCCGCAACAACGGCCGCGAGCGGGCGCCGGACCTGCATGGCGGCGGCGAGAACCTGCGTTTCGCCGACTACATCATGCTCTCGTTCGCGCCCCAGGTGTGGCTGACCGCCATGGTCTACGATGGCGTTTTCGAGCGTTTCCCGGCCCTGCGCGGCGGCGTCATCGAGGCCGGGGCCGGCTGGGCGCCGGAATTCCTGCGCGAGCTCGACCTCGGCTACAAGAGCTTCGGCCGCACCGACCCCTACCTTCAGGCGATGCCGATGAAGCCGTCGGAGTACATCCGCCGGGCGGTGAAGTTCACCCCCTTCCCGGGCGAGGACGCCGGCCGGATGATCAGGGATGGCGGGGCGGACCTGTTCATGTTCTCCAGCGACTATCCGCACCCGGAGGGCACCAACGATCCGAAGGGCCGCTTCGAGCGCACCATGGCGGACATCGAGGAGGACGCGCGCGACCGCTTCTATCGCCGCAATTTCGCGGAGATGATGGGGCTGGAGGCGCTCGTCCCGGCCTAAGGTCCTTGTATTCCGAGGCTTTTATCGACGTCGACGAGTGGCGCGACGCGCCCGGTCGCCACCGCTATGTGCACGGCGGGTTCAAGGGGACGGACCTTCTCTTTTCGATCTATCTGCCGCCGAAAGACCTCTACGACGGGCGGTTCTTTCAGCCGCTGCAGGCGGTTTCCGGCAATGAGAACATGGCCCCGATGGCCATGCATCAGGCCGGCGGCGTCGGCTTCGCCCTGGCCAGCGGCGGCTACCTGGTCGAATCCAATCAGGGCAACAAGGACATGTTCGGCGGCAGCGCCGAGGCCAACGCCGCCGTGGCCCAATATTCGCGCGTCGTGGCCGCCGACATGTACGGCCAGCATCGCCCTTACGGCTACGTCTATGGCGGCAGCGGCGGCGCGTTCAAGACGCTCGGCTGCGTGGAGACCCAGCCCGGCGTGTGGGACGGCAGTGTTCCCTTCGTTCACGGAACGCCGGTCAGCATCCCCAACTTCTTCACGGTTCAGGCGCACGCGATGCGCGTTCTGGGCCCCAAATTCCCAGCGATCGTCGATGCGCTCGACCCGGGCGGCGGCGGAGACATGTACGCCGCCCTGACGGAAGAAGAGCGCGAAGCGCTCGCCGAAGTGACGCGCTTCGGCTTCCCGCCGCGCGCCTGGTTCAACGCGCGGAGGATCGCTTTCGGCTACACCGGGGTGTTCACCTCGCTGGTCGATCGTATCGTCGACGGAGACCCGACCTATTTCGATGATTTCTGGACCAAGCCCGGCTATCTCGGCGCCAATCCGACGCAATCGCTCGAGGCCGCGCGCATCCAATATGCGACGACGATCAGCGCGCTGGTGATGCCGGACGAAGCGCGCGCGGCGGGCCTTCCGCTCACCATGGCCGCGTCGCAAACCCAAAGCGGGGTCAATTTCCCCGCCGCCTTGAGGATCGCCGACCTGCCGGAGGGCGACTTGCGGGGCGCGTCCGTGATCGTGAAAAGCGGCGGCGCCAAGGACCACATCTTCTACATCGCCGGCGTCGTGCGCGACATGGTCATGATCGGCTTTGGCCAGGGGCACTTCCACGCGATGGCGGCGCTGCGGGCGGGTGACGAGGTGTGGATCGACAACTCGATCTACCTCGCGGCCCAGACCTATCATCGTCACCAGATCCCGGCGGCGGAATACCCTGCCTGGGACCAGTACAAGGGTCCGGACGGCATGCCGCTGTACCCGCAGCGGTCGCTGCTTCCCGGGCAGGAGGTTCAGTCAGGCGGCGCCACGCAGAGCGGACGCTTCGACGGCAAGATGATCGTGGTGCAGGCCCTCATGGACGAGGCCGCCTATCCGTGGAGCGCGGATTGGTATCGCGCCCGCGTCAAGGCCAGGCTTGGCCACGCGATCGATGATTTCTACCGCCTCTGGTTCGTCGAGAACGCCATGCACACCACCCAGGGCGTCTCGCCGGCCGATCCGCGCCCGGTCGCGACCACGCGCATCGTCAGCTATCAGGGCGTCTTGCAGCAGGCGCTGCGCGATGTCGCGGCTTGGGTCGAGAAGGGCGTCCCGCCGCCCGAAAGCACCCAATACCGCGTGGAGGATGGCCAGGTGGTCGTGCCGCCCACCGCGGCCGCGCGCAAGGGGGCGCAGCCCATCGTCACGCTGAGCGTGAACGGCGCCGAGCGCGCCGATGTCGAGGTCGGCCAGAGGGTTTCGTTCGAGGGAGCGATCGAGACGCCGCCGGGCGCGGGCGTGGTCGTGGCGGCGGAATGGGACTTCGAGGGCGCGGGCGATTACCCAATCGCCTCGGACCTCGGCGAACCGGCGGCGAAGGTCCTGGTCAAGCAGGACCACGCCTTCACCAAACCCGGCGTCTATTTCCCGACCCTCCGCGCCGCTTCGCAACGCCAGGGCGATCCGACGGCCTACGGCCGAGCCAGGAACCTCGGCCGCGTGCGCGTCGTGGTGAGCTAAAGCAGGCGGCTGAGCATCACGATCAGGCCAGCGAGCGAGACGCCATAGGCGAGCGAGCGCAGCCACGGGACGCCCGCCAGGTAAAGCGGCAGATAGATCACGCGCGCGCCGAACCACATCCAGGCGCCGAGCGTTCCGCCGCCGCTTGTCCGGCCGGTCAGCGAGAGCGCCAGCGCCAGGGCGATGAAGGCGGGGTAGGTTTCCTTGAAGTTCTCCAGCGCGCGCTGCGCGCGGCCGGGATATTTGCCCAGCGGCGGCTGTCCTTCGTCGCGCGGGCCGGCGTTCCACGCCGCGCCCCTGATCGGCGCGACCAGGCTCCCCTGGGCGGCTATGTAGGCGATCAGCAGCACCACCGACCAGCCGAGCAGTTGGATCATTACCGTCATCGGTTCTCTCCCGCGTGTGAACGGTCGTGACAGTGCGCCCGATCCGCCACCGCTTGAAAGCGCCGGCATCCAACAAACCGCGTCATCCCGGCCGCAGGAGCGCGGAGCGCTCCGGAGAGCCGGGACCGAGGGGATCAGGCGCGGACCAGCCTTCGACGCTTGGATCTGTTCGGTCTCGCATTCCCCCCACCCCCGGCCGACATGTATGGACGGCCGGGGGTGGGGAAGAGGGCAGCAGGCCAACCCGACCGGCGAACGTTCTGGCTTCCGCATCTCCGCTCGCGTTCCGCCGCGCGCGGGATGACGTGGGGTTTGGGCGAGGCGGCCTCGCGCGGGGGCGGGGCGTCTGTTAAGGCCCTCCATCTTCTTCCCCACCCCAGGAATCTCATGCGCGCCTCGCTCATCGCCGCCGCCAGCCTGATCGCGACCACCGCCTTCGTCTCCGCCGCCAAGGCCGACGAGGGTATGTGGACGTTCGACAACTTCCCCTCAGCCGCGGTGAAGGCCAAGTACGGGGTCACCATCGACCAGGCCTGGCTCGACCACGTGCGCGGCGCCGCCGTGCGCCTCTCGGTCGGCTGCTCGGCCTCCATCGTCAGCGGCGAGGGCCTGGTGCTGACCAACGACCACTGCGTGCGGGGCTGCGCCCAGGCGTTCTCCACTGCGCAGAAGGACTATTCCAAGAGTGGCTTCATCACCGCCAACCGCCAGGAAGAGCGCGAATGCCCGGGCATGGTCGCCGACGTGCTCGAAACCATCTCCGATGTCACCGCCAGGGTAAAGGGCGCCGCCGCCGGCCAGGGCGGCGAGGCCTTCGTCAAGGCCCGCGACGCCGCCATCGCCGAGATCGAGAAGAGCGCCTGCGCCGGGCGCGAGGCGACGCACCGCTGCCAGGTGGTCGACCTCTACGCCGGCGGCCAGTACAAGCTCTACGACTATCGTAAGTACACGGACGTTCGCCTGGTCTTCGCGCCGGAAACCGGGACCGCCTTTTTCGGCGGCGATCCGGACAATTTCAACTTCCCGCGCTACGACCTCGATTGCGGCTTCCTGCGCCTCTATGACAACGGCGCGCCCGCGGTCACGCCCGATCACCTGACCTGGAACGCCGCGCCACCCACCGCCGGCGAGGTCGTGTTCGTGGCCGGCAATCCCGGCTCGACCCAGCGCCTGCTCACCGCCGACCAGCTCGAGACCCTGCGCGACATCGCCTTTCCCTCGATCCTTGCCCAGTTCGCCGAACTGCGCGGCCGCCTGATCCGCTTCAGCGAGGAGAGCGGCGAACACGCGCGCATCGCCTCGGACGATCTCTTCGGCGTCGAGAACAGCTTCAAGGCCATCCATGGCGAGGAGGAGACGCTGAACGATCCGCCGTTCATCGCCGCCAGGCGCCGCGCCGACGAGGCCCTGCGCGCCCGCGTCATGGCCGATCGCAAGATCGCGTCGGACACCGGCGATCCGTGGGGCGACATCGCCCGCGTCCAGGCCGACGCGGCGGCGCTTTACCTGCCGTACCTGTTCGAGGAGCGCGGGCCGTTTCTCTCCCGGATGTACGGCTGGGCCAAGACCCTGGTGCGCGTGGCCGAGGAGCGGACCAAGCCCAACGGCCAGCGCCTGCGCGAATATGCCGACGCGCGCCTGCCCGGCCTCGAGAAGAAGACGCTCGCCCCCGTGCCGGTCTATCCGGAGCTCGAGCAGCTGTCGCTCGAGTTCTGGCTGGCCAAACTTCGCGAGGGCCTGACCATGGACAGCGCGGCGACGAAGACGTTCCTCGGCAAGGACTCGCCCGAGACCCTGTCGGCCCGCCTGGCCACATCGCGCCTGGGCGACGTCGCGTACCGCAAGCAGCTGTGGGACGGGGGCCTCGCGGCCATCCAGGCCTCGAACGATCCGCTGATCCGCTATGTGCTGGCCACCGATCCGGCCGCCCGCGCGGCGCGCAAGGCCTATGAGGCCCGCGTCACCGGCCCGACGGCGCTCGCCTCCGAACGCATCGCCAAGGCCCGTTTCGCCATCCTGGGCACCAGCGTCTATCCCGACGCCACCTTCACCTTGCGCCTCACCTACGGCGCGATCGAGGGCTGGACCTGGCGCGGCCGAACGGTGGGGCCGTTCACCCACTTCAGGGGGCTGTACGAGCGAGCCACGGGCCATGCGCCCTTCGCGCTTGCCCCGCGCTGGATCGCGGCCGAGGGCAAGCTCGATCCGAACACCGTCTTCGACATCTCCAACTCCACCGACATCACCGGCGGCAACTCCGGCTCGCCGCTTATCGACGCCAAGGGCCAAGTGATCGGCGCCGTCTTCGACGGCAACATCCACTCTCTCGGCGGGGCCTTCGCCTACGACGCCGCGGTCAACCGGGGGGTCGCGGTCTCCACCGGAGCGATCACCGAGGCCCTGACCAAGGTCTACGGCGACGAGACGCTGGTGAAGGAGCTGACGGGAGAGTGAGCGATGCGCGGCGTGGACCTTGCAAATCCCGCCATTCCCGCCGCTCGGCCTATCCCCAATAGTTACGTCATCCCGGGCGAAACGGAGCGCAGCGAAGTGCAGACCCGGGACCCAGGGACAACGGGCGCCGACTCCGCGGCTTCGCGATGGGCGGACGGCCACCCTGGGTCCCGCATCTCCGCTTCACGAACGTTCCGCTGCGTGCGGGATGACGCGGGGAAGGTTTCGGTGATCCAACCGCGATCGGCTGCTACAGCCGCAGGTCCTCGGCTCCCAGCGCGGCGGTGATGCCGGGCATATTCTCCTCGAAACCGCCGGGCGAGGTGAAGGCGATGAAGCCGGCGCGGACCGATCCCCGGTTCTCGAACGAATGCGGCGTGCCGGCCGGAATGACCGCATAGGCGCCCGCCGCCGCGTCCAGCCATCGATCGCCGAGAAGCACGCTCAAGGTCCCGGCGATGACGTAGAACACGTGATCCTCCTCGTGCTCGTGCGTCCCCGCGCCCCGCGTGCGCGGCTCGAGCCACCACTCCGCCACCGAATAGGCGCCGGCCGTTTCGGCCCCGTCCGCCTTGAACACCGCGCCCATCCGGCCCATCGCGTAACGACGCCCCTCGCCGGGCGCGATGACCCTCGGCCCGCGGACCGCTCCGGCGACTTCCATGGCCATGCTCCTTCGACGCCATCCTAACCCCTCGCCGCCGCGCATCAACTTTGACGCGGCCATGATCAGCTTCCATCCGTCGCCGGACGGGTCGCGGAACCTGGCGCGGGCGTGGCCGCCGCCGCCCGCCACCTGGTCTCGTTCACGCCGACGATCAGCAGCCACAGGGCGAATGAGCCTTCGCCGACCAGGCAGGGAAAGAGGAGGTACGGCGCGCTGACGCCGGGGGCCAGGAAATAGACGGAACTGTTGGCCAGATAGCAGGCGCCGGCGAGGGCATAGAGCGCGCCGAGCCACCTCGGAAAATAGCCGGAGCGGAAGATCAGGAAGCCGTAGATGAGGAGCGCGAAGCCGAAGAACGTGAGGCCGATGTCGAAGCCCACGTCGTGCCATTTGAGCGCCAGCCTCGCCAGGGCCGCGAGCTCGCCGCGCGGCACGCCGGCCAGGTCCGGCGAGCCGCCGAGCAGGGTGAGCGGCGCGAACTGCGTCCAGGCGTTGACGGCGTTGATCGTGTTCTGGGTCAGGTCCAGCGCCGCGGCCAAAACGGCCGCGAACGCGCCGGCCGGCGCCAGCAGGCGATAGAGGATCAGGGTCAGGGGGATGGCGATGACGTTGGTCATCATCTCGGCGGCGAAGCCCAGGCGGAAGAGGCCCTGGTGGGCCATGATCGCGCCGGCGGTGGCCGCCGGATCGCCCGGAACGACAAGGCCTTCGCGGACCCCCACTTCGGCGAAGCCGCCAAGCACGATCACCACCAGGTAAAGGAAGCCGGCGACGCGGGCCTCCAGACGGGGCGAAGTCACGGCCCAGCGCCCGCGCGCGGCGGGCGGAGGCGAACCAGGAATAACTTCGCCCGCCATGGTCGCCCTCCACTCTGGCAAGCACCTGTAGCATCTCGCGCGACCGGCCGCCTGTTTCTCGATGGGAAAATCGCGGGGACGCCGGGCGCGCCAGGCGACCGCATGACCGTCAGTCCGCCGACCTGAGCCGCGATCGGATGTCGCGGTAGGCCGCGTCTATGAGTTCTCCTAAGGCGGCGGCGTTTACGCCTTGGCCCCAGTGGAGCTTCACGTGCCGCATGCGCTTGCCGGCCCCTTGCAGAAGCCCGGCCGGGTCTTCGAGCACGGCGCCCCGGAAGAAGCCGACGTTCGCATGGGCGCTGAAGGCGTCGACATAGCCGAACGGCGCGTCGCCCACGCATGCGATGGGATGACCATCGTGCAGGAGTTCGCGGACGTCGGGTCCCAAGCCGCGCATGCGTTCGAACCATGGCTGGACGATCCGGCGCAGCTCGTGATCGTTCGCGGTGAACCAGGCGTCGACTCCCGGGTCTCGCCGCACGCCGCCGGACAACAGGAAGAGCTTGTCCACGCGCCGAGATTGCCAGCTTGGCTGGCGATGTCGAGGTGGTGTGGGCCCGGCGAAACGACCCCCAAAATAAGTTCGTCATCCCGCACGCAGCGCAACGAAGTGGAGCGGAGATGCGGGACCTAGGGGTTGCGGTCCGCCCATCGCGAAGCCGCGAATTCTAACGCCTGATCCCCTGGGTCCCGCCCCGGATTAAATCCGGGGCTGCACTCCGCTGTGCTTCGTTCCGCCCGGGATGACGAAATAGGGGGATGGCGCGCGGCGCGACTACCGCCCGCGCGCCTCGATCAGCTTCCAGCCGTTGCCGGAGGGATCGCGGAAGCTGGCGTCGACGGCGCCATAGCGCTCCACCGGCTCCTGGGTGAACTCAACGCCGGCGGCGTTCATCGCCTGGTACGCGGCGCGGCAGTCGTCGACGCTCAGCACCAGCGGGGGCATGGCGCCCTTGGCCACCGCCTCGCCCAAGGCCCGGGCGGTCGCGTCGTCGACCACCGGCGCCTGCGGCTTGAACAGGCCCAGCTGGAACTCCGGCTGGTCCGGGTGTTGCACCGTCAGCCAGCGATAGTCGCCGTTCTTCGCGTCGGTGTGGACGCGAAATCCCAGCTTCCCGACATAGAACTCGAGGGCCTCGTCCTGATCGCGGACATAGATGCCCATGACTCCAACACCTTGGCTCATAACGCCTCCTTTCCCTCGAAGGTCTTCTCCATACCCGCCGCCGCCCGCCGCCGCTTCTCCGAAACTGCGATTGTCAGGTGGGGCCGGTGGGCGGCGATCAGATAGCAGGCCGGAACCCGGTCGAGCGCGTGCGGCGCGCGCCTCTCGCGGGCGCGCAGCTCTCGGGGGCTCTCGCCGGTGATGTCGCGGAAGACGCGGCCGAACGTCCCCAGGCTATTCCAGCCGGTCTGGAAGGCGATCTCGGTGATGGGAAGCTCGCTATCGCGCAGCAGCGACTTGGCCTGCTCGATGCGGCGGGTGAGGAGGTAGCGGTGCGGCGGCACGCCAAAGGCGTCGCGGAACGCGCGGGCGAAATGGGCGGCCGAGGCGCCGCTCACCCGCGCCAGCCGCCGCACGGGCCACGGCTCATCGGAGGCCGCGTCCATCGCATCCTTGGCCCGCAGCAGCCGGCGGAGCAGCTCGGGGTCGTGGCTACGGGGCGTCATCGGACGCCGGGACAGCGCGCCAGCCGGGCGGCGTCAGCGGAACCGTGGCGAAGGCCGGCCCGCCGCTGCGGCCCTTGCCCGCGATGCTGGCCTCCAGCCGGCCGCCCGGCGGGACGGCGTCGATCAGGGCCCAGTCAAGCCCTTCAAGGGGAACCTTGGTCCGGCCGTTCCATGGCGAGGCGGAGTCGCCGGCGTAGGCCCCCCAGTTGATATAGACGAAGCGCCCGTTCGGCGGCCCTTGGACGCATGGTCCGGTGAGGCGCGCGCCTTGCCCGGCCCGCTCCGCCACGACGTGGAAATCGAACACCAGCGCCGCCGGCGTGGCCTGGTCAGGTGGGACCAGTTTCGCCTTGCCCGCCTTGCCGGACTGCAGGGCGGCGGCGACGCCCGGCGCCGGCTCCAGCACCACGATGCGCAACGGCGTTTTTAGTCTCTCGGCTGGCATGATCGCCCTTCCTAAGCAAACCTGCGATCCGCGAGCCACGCCTCGAACTGGTCGTAGTTACGTGGACACAATAC
>JBOHLC010000206.1:0-3058 GCA_050729395.1 Caulobacteraceae bacterium | reverse complement strand
CTTCGGCTCCAGCCGGGCGCGACCGACGCGCGCTTCGGCCTTGCCCTGCTGGCCTTCGATGCCGGCGACTACGGCCTGGCCGCCGAGCATGCCGCCCAGCTGCCGGCCTCACCGGCGAGCGGCTGGCTGAACGCCCGCATCGCCGGGGCGCGCGGCCAGTGGAAGCAGGCACGGACCATGCTCACCGAGCTGCTGGCCGCGCCTGGCGTCGCCGATCATCAGCGCGCCGAGGCCCTGCTGCTGCTTGGCCAGGCGCTCGACCGGCTCGGCCGGCCGGCCGAGGCTTTCAAGCGGGCCATGGACGGCAAGGCTCTCCAGCACCGGCTGTTCGCTCCACGCGCCGCGGGCCGCGAAGGCGAGACGGCGAAGCTCGAGCGCCTGGCCGCCTGGTTCGAAAGCGCCGACCCTATTCCATGGGCGGGCGCGCCGCCGGCCGGCGCGGACGAGGCGATCGGCCATGTGTTCCTGGTCGGCTTCCCGCGCTCGGGCACCACCCTTTTGGAGCAGGCGCTGGCCGCGCACCCGGCCATCGTCACGCTGGAGGAGGCGCCGACCCTGGCCGACGCCTATCAGGAATTCCTGACCAGCGCGGCGGGATTGGCTCGCTTGGCGGGTATCAGGCCCGACGAGGCCGCCCGGTGGCGCGCGCACTATTGGCGGGTTGTCCGCGAGCACGGCGTCACAGCGGCGGGCAAGGTGTTCCTCGACAAGGCCCCGGCCGGAACCCTCCACCTAGCCCTCGTGGCCAAGCTGTTCCCGGACGCGATAGTCCTCTTCGCCGTGCGCGATCCGCGCGATGTGGTGCTGAGCTGCGCCGTGAGCGCGTTCCAGATGAACGCCCTGACCTACGCCTTCACCACCCTGAGCGAGACCGCGGCCTGCTATGGCGCGTCGATGAGCCTGGCGGCCATCTATCGCCGCCTAGTGCCGCTGGCATGGAAGGACGTGCGCTACGAGGCGCTGGTCGAGGACTTCGCCGGCGAACTGGCGGCGATCTCAGCCTTCATCGGTGTGGAATTCGATCCGGCCATGGCGGAAGTGGGCGCGCGGGATCGCGTGGTGCGCACGCCGAGCGCGACCGACGTCCGCGCTGGGCTCACCCGTCGGGGGCTCGGGCGCTGGCGCGGCTATTCACGCGAACTCGCGCCGATCCAAGGCGTGCTGGCCCCGTGGATCGACGCGTTCGGCTATCCGCCGAGCTAATGTTCGTCCGGATGGATACGGGTGATCTTGGTGCCCTGCAGGGTCAGATCGGCCATCAGGCCCTTCTGGTTGAACGGGAAGGCGTAGACGTCGTGGGTCAGGGTCGTCGTATTGGCCTCGGCCCCGGCGCCCTGGTTGATGACCACGATGCTCGGGCCCGTGCCGGCCGAAAAGCCGCCGCTCTGCCTCAGATAATGCAGCGACGACGGGGTCATGAAGAACAGGGCGTAGCTGAAATCCTGGCCGCCGATCTGCAGGCCCCAGGAGCCGCCGGAGAGGTTGTAGAAGCCTTCCGGCCGGCCATGGATGTACAGGACGCCGTTGCCGGTCTCGCCGCCGAAGACGAAGCCGGCCTTGAGCACCGACGGAAACACCAGAACGCCCACGGCGTGGCGCGCGAAGTACCTCGATTGAGGCTCGGTGGCTTCCAGCCGGTGAATGGCGGCGATGCCGTTTTCGACCAGCTGGCCGCGCGGATCGGCGTGGGCGGCCGGGGCGGCGAGGGGACCAAAGACGCTGGCCAGGGCGAAGGCCGCGGCGGCGAGGGATCGACGAGTGATGTTCATGAAAGCTTGCTCCAAGCCAAGTGTTCACGAACCTAACGTTGCAGAGGTTGGTGGGTTGCGGTGCTTAGCTGCCCGGCGCGCCTTCAATTCTCTCAATTGCGTCATCCCGGCCGCAGGAGCGCGGAAGCGCTCCGTAGAGCCGGGACCCAGGGGATCGATCGCGGACCTTTCCGCCGCATCCCGAAGTTTCAAGTTCGGCGCGCGTCAGCCCCTGCGTCCCGGATCTCCGGCCTGCCGTGCAGGCCTACGTCCGGGATGACGAAGTTATTGAATGGCGCCCCCGCCAGGTGTCGATCGTGGGGCCGAGGGCGTCGACCAGAGGGCCGAGGCGCGTTTCGAAGCGCCGCCATTGGCCGATCGCCTCGGACGAGATCGGCCGGCGCACCTGCTCGGAGCTCGGCGTTTCCACCGGCCGGCGATTTTCGAAGAAGCGCAGGCAGGCCGGATCGAACGGCAAGCCGAGGAAGGCCAGCAACCGGCGCACCTGGCCTTCCGTGTCGGCCACCAGGTCCTCATAGATCACCCTGTGGACCCAGCCGGGCAGGGCGGCGTCGAAGTGGGCCATCAGGTCCACATAGTCGGCGTAGTAGCGGCCGATGTGGCCGAGGTCGAAGGCGCTGGAGAAGCCCAGGCCGAAGTGCTGGCGGAAGATGGAGACGCCGCAGTCGAGCGGGTGGCGGCGCACGTCGATGATCCTGGCGTTCGGCAGAACGACGCGGATGAAGCCGATATGGAGGAAGTTCTTGGGCGTCTTGTCGATGAAGCGCGGGCGGCCAAGCCGGCGGTAGACCCGCGTCCGACGCAGATATTCCGCGCCCAGGGCGGCGGCGGTTTCCCGCGCCAGGCCTGAAAGGCCCTCGGGGTAGCCCTCGACCGTCGACGCAAGCATCGGCAGGTCGGGCAGCTCGTGCGTGCCTTCGATGGCCGGATGGCTGGCAAGGATCTGCTCCACCAGGGTCGAGCCGGACCTCGGCAGGCCGACGATGAAGATCGGGTCTGCCGCCCGCGCGCCCCAGCCTGCCCGCGAAGCGAAGAACGCCGGCGTGAACAGGGCTTTGGAGCGCCGGACGAACGCGCTGGTCGGCTCGGGGTCGTAGGTTCGCCGCGCGCGCTCGATGGCGTTTCCCTGTTCGTAGGCCGCGAGGGCCCCCGCGTCGTCGCCGTCGTCCTCGCGCGCCTTGCCAAGCGCGAAGCACAGCTTGGCCTGATCCTCGGGCGGAGAATCCGCGCGCGCGGCAAGCGTTTCCATGGCGGCCACCTGTTGGGAGGTGAACCTATAGGTCTTCAGG
>JBOHLC010000205.1:0-9453 GCA_050729395.1 Caulobacteraceae bacterium | reverse complement strand
GCCGAGCCCACCACCGGCCCCAGCGGTCATGATCTCGCCGCCGACGCCGCCAGCGCCGCCGGCTGCGCCCGAGCCGCCGCTGGTCGACGAGGCCCAGATCCGCGCCAGCGTGCGCCAGGCGGTGGAGGCCGCGACCGCGGCCAGCCGGGCCATGGCCTCGGCCGAGGTCCAGAAGGCGCTGGCCGAGGCGCGCGCCTCGCACACGATGGTCGTCGATCGCGAGGCGATCCGGCGCCAGGTGGCCGAGGTCATGGCCTCGGCCGACGTCCAGCGCGCCCTGGCCGAGGCGCGGCGCGCGGCGAACTCGCAGGAGGTGCGCAGGGCGATCGCCCAGGCGCGCGCGGAGGCCGCCAGGGCCGCCGCCGAGGCTCGCGCGGAAGCCCGCGCCGCCGACGGCGCGCGCTGACGATCTATTCCACCGGCGGCTCTTCCGCCGCCGCCTTGGCCGCTTCCTCAGCCGCCCGGATCGCCTCGCCCCGCCGCCGCTCGCGCCTGGCGTACCAGAAGGTCCACAGGGCGAGCGCGCCCATGGTGACGTAGCCCAGGATGCGGCCGGCGATCATGTACTCGCGGATCGACATGGTCATGACCATGACCACGCCGGCGACGGTGTCGGCCAGCAGGCCAAAGCCCCAGACGAGGGTCATGATGTTCATGACGCGGCGAAAGCGAGGATCGTCGCGCCGGGCCTCGAAACCAGCCAGTTCGGCGGAATTGGACCGCCTCATGCCGGCGCGCGCGAGCTGATAGATGATCGGCTTGCCGATCGCCGCCGAACCCAGGAACACTAGAGCGATGATCCCGCCCACCAGGCGCTCGCGCAGCTGCAGGAACTTGGCCGAGCCGCCGCCGAAGAAGGCGATCAGAGACAGCGCTATGCCGGCGAGGACGAAGACCGAGATGAAATCGACGCGGCGGTGACGCGCGAATTCGATCAAGGTCCAGGCGATCGGCGGGGCCGAGGAGGCCATCAGGGCGTGGACGTCGCCGAGGCTCGGCTTGAGCCAGGTGTAGATAAGGAACGGCCCGATGAAATTGATCGCGCCTTCCCTGACGATGTTCATCCAATGGACGCGAAGGTAGGCGATCACGGCTGCGAGTCGGCCGGCCATAAAGGTGCTCCGAAGGACTTATCGCCGGGCGGTCAGCCAGACGCCGACCGCGCCGTCAAGCCCCTGCCAATCTCGCGGGGGAGGGGACCGCGAAGCGGCGAGGGGCAGTAGGCGCGTGTCGGCGCTTCAGGAGGATTCAGCCCTAATCATCGGCATTTGATCGGCAAAATATCGGTTCGCGCCCCTGTCGGGCGCGCGCGTTCCGAGGTCTTCTGGAACTCGCATTGAAGCGGGCGCGCGGGGGCCCAAGCGAAATGACCGAGTTTACAGCCGCCTGCAACCTGGCCGTCCGTTCGGGGGCGGCCGCTTTTCGCCATGCTCAGATCGGCGCGCAGGCCTCCTCGAGCCAGGCCCTGACTTCGGCCCCAACCAACGGCCCGATCTCGGAGAGCACCCGTGCGTGATAGGCGTCGAGCTGGCCGCGTTCCTCGCTCGAAAGCAGATCGCGGGCCACGAGGCGCCGATCGATCGGCGCGAGGGTCAAGGTCTCGAAGCCCAACATCGGCCGCTCGCCGCCGGCGATCGGCGCGGCGGGGGTCACGACCTGCAGGGTCTCGATCCGGATTCCGTAGGCGCCTTCCTTATAGTATCCGGGCTCGTTCGAGACGATCATCCCGGCCTGGAGCGGCACGGCGTTTGGCTGCTTCGCGATCCGCTGCGGGCCTTCGTGGACGCCGAGGTAGGAGCCGACGCCGTGTCCCGTCCCGTGGTCGTAATCGAGACCGCGCGCCCACAGGGCCATCCGCGCTAGCGCATCGAGCGCCGAGCCCGTAGTCCCGGCCGGGAAGCGCACCCGCGCCAGGGCCAGGTGGCCCTTGAGCACCAGGGTGAACCGCTCGCGCATCTCCGCCGTCGGCTCGCCCATGGCCACGGTGCGGGTGACGTCGGTGGTGCCGTCGAGATACTGCGCGCCGCTGTCCACCAGCAGCAGCGAGCCGACCTGGCTCTTCTTGTTCAGCCTACGCGTCGGCCGGTAGTGCACGATGGCCCCGTTCGAGGCCGCCCCGGCGATGGTGTCGAACGACAGGTCCTTCAGCGCGCCGGTCGCCTCGCGGAAGCTCTCCAGCTTGCCGACGATCTCCATCTCGTCCGGCAGGCTCGTCTGCGCCTCGGTCGCCAGCCAGTGCAGGAAGCGGGTCAGGGCCGCCCCATCTCGCCGGTGCGCGCGCCTGGCGCCCTCGACCTCGACCTCGTTCTTGCACGCCCTGGGCAAGGCGCACGGATCGGGACCGGTCAGGGCCTCCGCCGCGACCTCGCGCAGAGTGTCGAAATACCAGGCCGAGGAGGCGGCCGGATCGATCAGCACGCGCCGGCCGGCCAGGCTGGCCAGCGCCTCGGTCAGGTCTTCCGGCCGTTCCAGCCGCACTTCGTTGCCGAGCCAGGCCGGCAGCTCGGCGCTCACCTTGGCCGGTTCGAGGAACAGGCGCGCCGTCCCGTCGGCGTTGAGGACCGCCTGGGCCAGCGGCAGGGGCGAGCGGCGCACATCGGCGCCGCGCACGTTGAACAGCCAGGCGATGGACGCCGGCGCGGTGATCACCGCCGCCGCCGCGCCCTTTTCGGCCAGGGCCTCGCCCACGCGCGCGCGCTTGGAAGCGGACTCCTCGCCGGCGAATTCCAGGGGGTGCGGCGTCACCAGGGCGGCGGGCTGCGCCGGCCGCTCGGTCCCCCAGGCCTCGTCGAGCGGATTGGCGACCACGGGCGACAGGCGCGCGCCGGCCTTCTCCGCCGCGGCTCGCAGATGGGCCAGGGCGTCTGGGCTGTGCAGACGGGCGTCATAACCGATGGTCCAGCCCGGCCGCGCCGCCTCGGCCAGATAGGCCGGGACGCCGCCGTCGACGAGATCGCGGATCTCGAACAGCTTGCGGTCGACCTGGTCGCGCACCTGCAGGGTGTAGCGGCCATCGACGAAGATCGCCGCGGCGTCCTTGAGGATCACCGCCGCCCCGGCCGAGCCGGTGAAGCCGGTGGCCCAGGCCAGGCGGTCGTTGGCCGCCGGCAGGTATTCGTTCTGGTGCTCGTCCTCGTGCGGAATGAGGAAGCCGTCCAGGCCCTGATGAGCCATGGCCTTGCGAATGAGCGGCGCGTGGCGCGGGCCGAAGGAGGGATCGGTGGTCTCGTCGAATGTCTGGCGCATGGCGACGATTTAAGCCGTCTGGACGCGCGGGGCCAGATCGCGCGGTGAACCAAACTTCGCCGGAGAGGTTGACCTGCGACAGCCATCGGAGCGCGAGCCCATGAAACTCTATCTGGCGCCGGGGGCGTGCAGCCTCGCCGATCACATCGCCCTGCATGAGGCCGGTCTCGAGTTCGACCGGATCAAGGTCAACCTCAAGGCCGGCAAGACCGAGGACGGTCAGGACTACGCCAAGATCAATCCCAAGGGCTATGTGCCGGCCCTTGCCTTCGACGAGGGCGGGCTGCTGACAGAGAACGTGGCCATCCTCTCATGGATCGCCGACCAGGCGCCAACCCTCGCGCCCACGGGCGAGATGGCGCGATACCGGCTGCTCGAGACGCTGGCCTACATCTCGACCGAGATCCACAAGGGGTTCAAGCCGTTCTTCGCCGGCGGAAGCGAGGCCGAAAAGACCAAGGCCGGCGAAGCCATCGCCAGGCGGCTCGCCCTGCTCGCCGAGCGAATGCAGGGCGACTATCTCTTCGGAGCCGATTTTACCGTCGCCGACGCCTACCTCTTCGTCATGCTGAGGTGGGCGCAAATGAACGGGATCGAAATCCCGCAACGCCTGCGAGCCCTTGCCGAGCGGGTCAAACAGCGTCCTGCCGTCCAGCTTGCCCTCCGTCACGAAGGGCTCAGCTGAAGAGAGGCCGGGCGGTTACTGCTGCGGCGGGCCGCCGCCCTGGTCGCTCTGCGCGGGCGGAGCCTGATCGGAAGCCGGGGGCGGCGCGCTGGCCGCTCGCGAAGCAGCGCTCTGGCTGGCCTGAGCGGCGCTCTGCGCGGCGGACTGCGCCTGGGCGGCGGCGCTCTGAGCCTGCTGGCTGGCGGACTGGGTCTGGAGCTGCTGGCTGGCGGCGGCCACGGCCGCGTCGGTGTTGGCGGACGATGGTTGGCGGGTGATGACATAGGTGACGGCGGCGATGAGGGCGACGCCGACCAGGGCTACGGCCCACCAGGCCGCGCCGCTGGATCTCGTTTCAGTACGTGTGACTTCGGTTCTCGGGCCGAGCGGGTCGGCGGTCGTGCGCGTTTCCGTCGCGCGGTCGGGGTCCAGGTCGCTCATGAGTGTTCCCTTGGGCAAGCGTCGCCGCTCAAACGGGCGGTTCCGGACGGTGGTTCCAGCGGTCCCTCGAACGCTCAGCGCAAGCCCGCTTCACGCGACCCATCGGATCGGGCATGGTGATTCCAAGGGACGAGGCGTTGGGAGAGATGAATGGCCGCTGCTGGCGAGACGCGAACGGGGCAGATTTACCTCTACTTCGCGCCCCTGACCTTCCTGGTCTTCCTTGCCGCGCCGGACGGTTACCTGATCGATATCTCGACATCGTTCATGCTGAAGAACCAGCTGCACGCCAGCGCCGTCGCCGTTTCCACGTTTCGCGTCCTGACCGGCATTCCGATCTACTTCGCGTTCATCTTCGGCCTGACCCGAGATCTGTGGAATCCGTTCGGCCTCAGAGACCGGGGCTATCTGCTGATCTTCGCGCCGGTGACGGCGGCGGTTTTCGTCTGGATGGCCTTTTCGCATCTCTCCTACGGCGGGCTCGTCGCCGGCATGCTGCTGGTCATGGTGGCCTCGCGTCTCATGCAGGCTGCCTACTGGGGTCTGCTGGCCCTGGTCGGGCAGGAAAAGCTGATGAGCGGGCGGTTGAGCGCGCTGTGGAACATCATCACCTCAATTCCCTACATCGTCGGCGCGGCCAGTTCCGGATGGGTGGCCGATCACCTGAAACCGAAGGAGACCTTCATCCTTGCCGCCGTGCTCACCCTGGTTCTCGGGGCAATGGGCCTGTGGCGCGCCCGCGCGGTGTTCGATGATGCCTATGACAAGCCCCAGGCCAAAGGGACCGACCTGTGGGGGGACGTGAAGCGGCTGTTCAGGCACCGGGCGATCTACGCGCCCCTGCTGATGATCTTCATGTTCCAGTTCGCGCCCGGCTCGAATACGCCGCTGCAATACTACCTGACCAACAACCTGCACGCTTCGGACGCCTACTACGGCTACTACACGGCCATCTTCGTGGCCGCGTTCATTCCGATCTTTTTCCTCTACGGCTGGCTGTGCAAGCGGGTGTCGCTGGAAAAGCTGCTGTGGTGGGGCCTGATCATCACCGTGCCGCAGATGATCCCGCTGGCCTTCATCCATTCGGGAACCCAGGCTCTGTGGCTCGCCCTGCCGATCGGCATGATGGGCGCGGTGGCGGCGGCGGCCATCTATGACCTCGCCATGCGCTCCTGCCCCCCGGGACTGCAGGGGACGATGATGATGCTCATCGCCGCCGGCAACCAGCTATCGTTTCGCGGGGGCGACCTGGTGGGATCGAAGATCTACGCTTCCAGCCCGACCTGGGGCTTCACCTACTGCGTGATCGCCACCAGCGTCGTCTACGCCCTGATCGTGCCGGTGATCCTGCTGGTGCCCAAGGAGATCATGAACACCGCCGACGGCGAGGCCAATCCCGTGGTGGAGGCGAAGACACTGGCCGAGGTCGGCGCCGCTCCGGCGGAGTGACATGCGCATCGAGGCCATCGCCATAGGGTTCGATCCGCCGGGCGACGTCAACGTCCTGATCGAAGTGCCGATGGGCGGCGAGCCGATCAAGTATGAGATGGACAAGGCCGCCGGCGTGCTGGTCGTCGACCGCTTCCTCTACACGCCCATGCGCTATCCGGGGAACTACGGCTTCATCCCGAACACGCTCTCCGGCGACGGCGACCCGTGCGACGTGATCGTGGCCAACACCCGCGCCGTGGCTCCGGGCGCAGTGATGAACTGCCGCGTCATCGGCGTCCTGATGATGGAGGACGAGGCGGGGGAGGACGAGAAGATCCTGGCCGTGCCGTCCAGCCGGCTCACCTCGCGCTACGACCACGTGCGCGAACACACGGACCTGCCCGAGATCACCCTCCAGCAGATCGTCCACTTCTTCACCCACTACAAGGATCTGGAACCCGGCAAATGGGTCAAGCTGCTCGGCTGGAAGGACGCCGAGCACGCGCGCGCCCTGGTGGTCGAGGCGATCGAGCGGGGGAAAGCGGGCTAGCCTCTCCGCGTAAGAACCAGCGTGGTCCAGGCGTCGATATCGAGGCGGCGGATCGCGCGGAAGCCGCGGGCCACATAGGCCGCCCGCACGGCGCGGGCCTGGCCGCGCAGCAGGCCGGAGAGAACGACCACGCCGCCGGGCGTCAACGCGGCGCGGATATCCCGCGCCAGCGAGATCAGCGGGCCGGCCAGGATGTTGGCCAGGACGAGATCGTAAGGCGCGGCCACGGCGACCCGGCCATGGGCGAGGCCGTCGGCGCGAACGAAGCGCGCCCTGGCTCGGTTAAGCCTGGCGTTCGCGGCGGCGATGCGCACCGAGTCCGGTTCGATGTCAGTGCCGACCACGACGCGCACACCGCTCCGGGCCGCGGCGATGGCGAGCACGCCGGTCCCGGTCCCGACATCGAGCACGCGGGCGAACCGCCGCGCCTTCAGTAGGGCGTCGAACGCCAGCAGGCAGCCGGTCGTCGTGCCGTGGTGGCCGGTGCCGAAGGCCGCGCCGGCCTCGATCTCGAGGGCGGCGGCGTTGGCCGGAATTCGGCCCGCGTCATGGGCGCCATAGACGAAGAACCGACCGGCGCGCACCGGCGGCAAGCCCGAGAGCGACAGCGCGATCCAGTCGGCGTCGGCCAGTTCCGATTCCGATATGCTGAGACCGTTCACCGCCGCGAGTCGCGCGCGAAACGCCCGCGCCTCCGCCTCCGAAGCCGGATAGGCGTCGATCCGCCAGGCGCCCCGCGCCTCGTCTTCCTCGATCATCGACCACGTCGCGCCTTCCAGCGCCGGATCGGCCTCGAAAGCGGCGTCGGCCGCCGCGCACGCCGCGCGCGAGCCTTTGGCGATGATCAGCAGCGCGGCGCTCATGGAATTTCCTTAGCGGGGCCTCCGAGGCCTTGCCACGGTCCAGCCAGCCATTAAGGGTGATCGCCGTTCAGTTGGAGGGATCCTCTCTTGGCCTTGCCGCCCGTTCTGCGCGACCGCCTGCGCCTGCCGGTCATCGGCTCGCCGCTGTTCATCGTCTCCGGGCCGGACCTGGTCATCGCCCAGTGCAAGGCCGGCATCGTCGGCGCTTTCCCCTCGCTGAACGCGCGCCCGGTCTCCCAGCTCGACGAATGGCTGGCGCGCGTCGTCGAGGAGCTGGCCGACTACGACCGCGCCCATCCGGACGCGCCCTCGGCCCCGTTCGCCGTCAACCAGATCGTGCACAAGACCAACAACCGGCTCGAGGAGGATGTCGAGCTGTGCGCCAAGTACAAGGTTCCGGTGGTCATCACCTCGCTCGGCGCGCGCGAGGACGTCAACGCCGCCGTGCACGGCTGGGGCGGGGTGGTGCTGCACGATGTCATCTCCGCTTTCTTCGCCCGCAAGGCGATCGAGAAGGGCGCCGATGGCCTGATCCCGGTCGCCGCCGGCGCGGGCGGCCACGCCAGCACGCTCTCGCCTTTCGCCATGATCCAGGAGCTGCGCGAGTGGTTCGACGGGCCGATCGCGCTCTCCGGCGCCATCGCCAACGGCCGCGCGGTGCTGGCCGCCCAGGCCATGGGGGCCGATCTCGCCTACATCGGCTCCGCCTTCATCGCTACCCGCGAGGCGCGCGCGTCGGAGGGCTACAAGGAGATGATCGTCGCGCGCGGCGGTGAGGACATCATCTACACCAACCTCTTCACCGGCGTGCACGGCAACTATCTGCGCCCGAGCATCGCCGCCGCCGGCCTCGATCCGGACGACCTGCCCCAGGCCGATCCGTCGAAGATGAACTTCGGCTCCGGCGGCAATCAGAGCGCCAAGGCTTGGCGCGACATCTGGGGCTGTGGCCAGGGCATCGGCGCGGTCAAGTCCGTGCCCGCCGCCGGCGAACTCATCGCCCACCTCGCCGCCGAATACGAGGCGGCCAAGCGCGAACTGGCCATGAAGACCGGCTTTACCGCCGGCGCGCCGCTGGCCTTCGCGGCTGAATAAGCGGAACTAAACCCCGCGCCTCGCCGCTTGCCTCGGCGAGGGCATGACCGACGCGACCTTCCTTCGCCGGGTGTTGATCCTCGTCGGGGTCGGCGCGGTCGTGGCCCTGGCGTGGCAGCTTCGCCAAGTCGTGCTGCTGCTGTTCGGAGCCACTCTGCTATCGGTCGGCTTGACCGGCGCGGCCGGCGCGCTGGCGCGGCGGACCGGCCTTGGGCCTAAGGCTTCCCTGGCCATCGTCGTGGTGGGACTGGTCGTCGGTCTCGGCCTGATCCTCGGTTTCTTCGGCTGGCGCCTTCAGGCGCAGATTTCCCAGGCGGCTGGCCTGCTGCCGGCGGCGTTCAGTTCGCTCATGGGCCGGATCGAGGCCACGCCCATCGGCCACCGCCTTGTCGGCGAACTGAATGGCGCGCGCCTGGGCCCGCTGGTCATGCACGTGCCGAGCTACGCCCTGGCCACCGTCAAGGGAATTGCCGAGGCGCTGGTGGTGGTCGTCGGCGGCGTCTATCTCGCGGCCCAGCCGCGCATGTATCGCCAGGGCCTGCTGCGCCTCATGCCCGAGAAGACCCGCGAGCGGTTCGCGCCCTTGCTCGGCGAGTTCGCCGACCAGCTCCGCCGGTGGCTTCTGACCCAGCTCATCGCCATGGTCGTCGTCGGCGTCGCCATCGGCATCGGCTTGACCATCCTGGGCGTGCCGGCCTCGGCCGCGCTCGGCCTCTTCGCCGGCCTGATGGAATTCGTGCCCATTGTCGGCCAGTTCGTCGGCGGCATACCCGCCGTTTTGCTCGCGCTGTTTTCCAGCCCCGACAAGGGACTTTCGGCCCTCGCCCTGTTTGTCGTGGTCCAGCAGCTGGAGAGCAATCTGCTCATCCCCTTCCTGCAGCAGAGGATGATGCGCGTCCCGCCAATGATCAGCCTGTTCGCCATGGCTATCTTCGGCCTGGTCTTCGGCGGCCTGGGCGTCATCCTGGCCATGCCGCTGACCATCGTCTGCAGCGTCGCCGTGCGGAGGTTGTATCTGGATCGCCGCTCCCTTCCGGCTGCGTCGGCGAGAGTGAAATAACGTGCTAATGTGGCGATTCAGAAATTCGCCAGCGCTTGGTGCAGGCTTGTGCGAATTTCTGAATCTCCAGCCACACTAGCCACTCATTGGTTTCTAGTGTGCT
>JBOHLC010000204.1:0-4292 GCA_050729395.1 Caulobacteraceae bacterium | reverse complement strand
TAGCCGCTCTTGGCGGGCGCCGGCAAAGCCTTGGGCGCCGGCAGGGTCAGCCACAAAGGCGCCGCGCGCGCCGCGTCCGCTAAAAGCAGCAATCCAAGCGCGAGGAGAAGCGCGCCCCTCAGAGGCCGAAGGTTCATGGGCTCGCCTCCCCCGATCGCCCCAGCGAGAACGGAGCGAATGTGAATTGTGGTTAATTTGGCTTCATATACAACAGGTTGTAGGGAACAAAGGCTGAATCGACGGAGATCGCTGATTCGGTCATGATTCGTTGCGCTCCTGTTCGCGGACGTTAACCATGCCTCTTAACCCGCCCGCCACGGCCGAGCTTGTCGCCGTGCTCGGCCCGACCAATACCGGCAAGACGCACCTGGCGGTCGAGCGCATGCTGGGTCACGCCTCGGGCATGATCGGCCTGCCGCTGCGGCTGCTGGCGCGGGAGATCTACGACCGCGTCGCCGCCGCCAGAGGCGCGGCGAGCGTGGCGCTGATCACCGGCGAGGAGAAGATCGCCCCGCCCCGGCCGCGCTATTTCGTGGCCACGGTCGAGGCCATGCCGCTCGGCCGCCCGGTCGAGTTCATGGCCGTCGACGAGATCCAGCTGGCGGCCGACCCCGAGCGCGGGCACGTGTTCACCCACCGCCTGCTGCACGCGCGCGGCCGATCCGAGACCATGCTGCTCGGCGCGGCGACGATGACGCCGCTGGTCCGCCGCCTCTTGCCGGAAGCGCGAATCGTCAGCCGCGCGCGCTATTCGGACCTGTCGTGGGCCGGCGCGCGCAAGGTCAGCCGGCTGCCCAGGCGCAGCGCCGTGGTCGCCTTCTCGGCCGAGGAGGTCTACGCCATCGCCGAGCTCATCCGCCGCCAGCGCGGTGGGGCGGCGGTGGTCATGGGCTCGCTCTCGCCGCGCACGCGCAACGCCCAGGTGGCGCTGTTCCAGTCGGGCGAAGTGGATTTCCTGGTGGCGACCGACGCCATCGGCATGGGCCTCAACATGGACGTCGACCATGTGGCCTTCGCCGGCCTCGGCAAGTTCGACGGCAAGCGGCGACGGCCCCTGTTCGCGCACGAAGTCGGCCAGATCGCCGGCCGCGCCGGCCGCTTCCGCTCCAACGGGACCTTCGGCGTCACCGCCGGCTGCGAGGGCATGGACGCCGATCTGGTCGAGGCGGTCGAGGCCCATCGCTTCGATCCGGTCGAAACGGCGTTGTGGCGCAACGGCGAACTCGACTTCCGCGACCTCGCCAGCCTGCTGCGCTCCCTGGCCGCGCCGGCGCCGCGTCCGGGGCTGAAAGCCTCCGAGGAGGCGCTCGACGAACGTGTCCTGCGCCATCTGGCGAGCGAGGATGACATCGTCCGCCGGGCCGCCGGCCGCGAGGCGCTGGCCCAATTGTGGGACGCCTGCCAGACGCCGGATTTCCGCAAGACCACCTTCGAGGACCACCTCCGGCTGACACGCGACCTGTTCACCTATCTCACCGGCCGCGAGGGACGGATTCCCGAGGCGTGGATGGCCGAGGGACTCGGCCGGCTGGACCGGCTGGACGGCGAGATCGACGCCCTTTCAACGCGCCTGGCCGGCGTGCGAACCCTGGCCTATGTCGCCCACCGGTCCGATTGGCTGGCCGACCCGGGGCATTGGCGCGAGAAGAGCCGCGATCTCGAGGACCGGCTCAGCGACACCCTGCACGAAAAGCTGATGGCCAGGTTCGTCGACCAGCGCACCAGCGCCCTGCTGCGCGGACTGGGCGCGCGCGGCGAGATCCTCGCGGGCGTGGCCGCCGATGGCCAGGTAACGGTCGAGGGCTTCGCGGTCGGACGTCTGGTCGGCCTGACCTTCAACCCCGCTCGGGGCGCCGGTGCGCTCGAACAGAAGGCGCTGCGGCGCGCGGCCGAACGTGTCGTCGCCCCGGAGATCAACCGCCGGCTGGGCGCCCTCGCGGCCGAAGCCGACGACGCCTTTGCGATCGGCGCAGAGGGCCTGGTCCTGTGGCGCGGCGAGGCGGCCGGCGCTCTGGCCGGCGGCGATCCGCTGAAACCCGCCGTGCGGATTCTGACCGAAATGGGCGCGAGGCACGCGCGCGAGCGGGCGCGGGCGCGTTTAGAGGCCTTCGCAGCGGCCGAGGCGGCTCGCCGTTTCCCGGCCCTGCGCCGGCTGTCGTCGGCCGTCGCCGAAGGCCGCGTTCATGGGCTGGCGCGCGGCGTCGCCTGGCGTCTGGTGGAAGCCGGCGGCGCGGTCGATCGTCGCGCGGTCGAGCCGGACCTCGCCTCGCTCAGCCGGGCCGAGCGTCGCGCCTTGCGCCAGCTTGGCGTGCGCATCGGCGCCTTCTGCCTCTATCTGCCGAGCCAGCTCGGGCCCGAGACGGCGCGCTTCGCCCAGGCTTTCGCCGCCTCGGGGATAAGCGCCAAGACCGAAGGACTGATGGGCCGGGTCCAGCTTGCGGGCCTGGCCGCGCCGGTCGCCGAGCTCGAGCGCCTGGCCGAGGTGCTGCGGGCAGCGCCGAGGCGCGCGGGCGGTCAGGTTCTGAGCCGCGCGTCCGTGGAGCAGCTCGGCCTCGAGCTGAAGCCGGCCGAGACACTGCTGCGCGCGCTGGGCTTCGCCCCGGTCGGGCGGCGCGAAGGCGATGGAAGCCTGGCCTGGCGCCGGCGGCGGGTCGCTCCGCCTCCGACGCGGATGACCCACTCCCCGTTCGCCGCATTGGCCAGGATCGAGCCGCCGCCCGCGCGCGCGCCGCGCCGCCGCCGCGTGCGCCGTGGCTGACGAGGCCGTTCGCCTGGACGTATGGCTGTGGCGCGCCCGGTTCTTCAAGACCCGGGCGCAGGCGGCGGCCAAGGCCACCGAGGGCCACATCCGTCATGCCCGCGCCGGCGAGGCCCGGCGGATCGACAAGGCCTCGCGCACGGTCAAGCCGGGCGATGAGCTGACCTTCGCCATCGCCGGCCGCATCATCGCCGTCCGCGTCACCGCGCTCGGCGGGCGGCGCGGCCCGGCGGTCGAGGCCCGCGCCCTCTACGTCCCGCTGGACGCGGTTGACATCGCCGCCGGCGCCCACAAATAAGACGCCGCGGCGCGGCCGCCCGCTCCTCGAGATCTTGATGACCTATATCGTCACCGACGCCTGCATCCGCTGCAAGTATATGGACTGCGTCGAAGTGTGCCCGGTGGACTGCTTCTACGAGGGCGAGAACTTCCTGGTCATCAGCCCAGACGAGTGCATCGATTGCGGCGTGTGCGAGCCGGAGTGTCCGGTGGACGCCATCAAGCCGGACACCGAGGACGATCCCGACGGCAAGTGGCTGAAGATCAACACCGACTACGCCAAGGTCTGGCCCAACATCACCGTCAAGGGCACGCCGCCGGCCGACGCCGAGGCGTTCGAGCGCGAGACGGACAAGCTGGAGAAGTTTTTCAGCGAAAAGCCCGGCGACGGCGCCTGAACCCTTCGGCGAACGCCGGGCAATGCTTTAAATCCGCTCGATTTTATGCTATATGATCGCGCAGGCGGCGGCCCCCGGGTCGCCCGCGGTCCGGCGGTTCGCGCATGGCGTGGCCCCGGGACACGGAAGCGCGCCACTTAGGAAGAACCGTTCCAGAGCCTTGACAGCGGCCCGCGTCGCCATCCGGCGGTGAAGGGCCTGTTTTCGAGGGACCGGTTTTTTTGGGCGGCGCTTGGATAAAGGACGTGAGACGACGTGACCACCAAGATCGAACTCGACTACAAGATCGGCGACCATGTCGTCTATCCAGCCCACGGCGTGGGCGTGGTGATAGGCGTCGAAACCCAGAGTGTCGCCGGTACGGCCCTGGAGGTCTACGTCATCACCTTCGACCATGAGAAGATGACCCTTCGGGTGCCGACGCGGAAGGCGCGCACGGCGGGCCTGCGGGCCCTGGCCGAGGGCAACGTCGTCACCCAGGCCCTGACCACGCTGAAGGGCCGCGCGCGCGTCAAGCGCACCATGTGGAGCCGGCGCGCGCAGGAATATGAAGCCAAGATCAATTCCGGCGATCTGATTTCCATCGCCGAGGTGGTGCGCGACCTGCACCGCTCCGAGAGCCAGCCGGAACAGTCCTATTCCGAGCGCCAGCTCTACGAATCGGCCCTCGACCGCATGGCGCGCGAGGTTGCGGCGATCGAACGCATCGACCGCGACGCGGCCATCAACCTTCTGCACAAGTCCCTGCAGAAAGCCGCCTAAGCCGGCGCGGCGAGTCCGCTACCTGATCTCCCCCTGTGAAGCGGGGGGAGTACGGCCCCCGGGTCCGGCCGCTGGCCGGCCCGAGGACAGGCTCC
>JBOHLC010000203.1:0-3207 GCA_050729395.1 Caulobacteraceae bacterium | reverse complement strand
GGCGGGCCGATGGTCGCCTATGCACTGCGCGATCTGGAGGGCAGGCTGGCCGGCGGCTGCGAGGCGCGTCGTGTCACGGCGGAGCGCGTGGACGTCTCCTACTGGGTGTTCCCGGCGTTTCGCCGTCGCGGCTATGCCGGCCGGGCGCTCAGGCTCCTCGGCGAGGCGGCCCTGGCCGTCCAAGGCGTGGATCGGCTCGAAGCGCACATCGACGCCGACAATCCCGCCTCGCGCCGGGTGGCGGAAGGCGCGGGTTTCGTCGAGTCCGGGACCGTGGAGGATGAAGCGCCAGGCGGCGGGGTTCGCCAGCGCCTGCTTTACGTGCGACCGGCGCCAATTCGCTCGCCGTGACCCCTTCTCCCGTAACGGGAGAAGGAAACCGCAACGGCGGGAGCTGCTAGCCCTTCTTCACCTCGTTTTGCGGCGGGTTGCAGCCGCCGCCGATACCGCGGGCCGCCCCGCCGCCTCGGCGCCCCCGCCCGCCAACCCGCGCAAGGCGTTGTCGGCCGACAGCTTGCCGGGCCCCCAGGCCATGATGCCGAGCGCCATGGCCGCCCAGGTGATATGTATCGGCCAGCCGTCGGGGACCGTCAATTCGACGATGCAGGTCATGACCAGAAGGCCGGCCGCGGCAAACCGGGTCGCCAGTCCAAGCACCAGGAGCACGGGGAAGAGGATCTCGCCGCATCCGGTGAGGAACGCCATCGCGGCGGGCGCCGGGTAATCGTAGGGGCCCCCAGGAAGGTGCAGCTTGAACTCGTCCGTGAACAGGGCGACGGCGGTGTCGTTCAGCTTGAGGAAGCCCTGCCACTTGAGGATCCCGGACTTCCAGAACGGCACGGCCAAGGCCACGCGAAGCGCGAGCTGCGCCAGCGACGGTCGGGCGAGCCAGCGAATGGCGCCCACCGCGCGCTCGATCGCCCCGATCACAGCCGGGACGGCGCCGCCGCTCCGGACTTGAGTGCTGGTCGCCATGGTCATGCTCCTGAATGGGCCGAGCCGAAGACGCCCGCCTCGACCATGCTCGCGATGTTGGACGAGAGATCGAAGGCGGGGGTTTCGTCGAGGGCGGCGGCAGCGGCGGCGGCCAGCGTCTCACCGTCAATCAGACTCAACAGGAAAGTGGCCGCCCCGGCCGGGAGGCGCCGCGCCGCCACTTCCATGTCAGGTCTGGTTACCAGCGCATCCTCCGCCGCGCTCGACCTGAACGGGGTGACCGGGCCGTCGAGGCGGTTCATGGCGAAGATCGCCACCGTCGGATAGGCGGACCGGACGATCCGCGTCGCCGGGTGGGCGGTGAACACCAGGCCGCCTAGTTTGTCCGGCGGAACGGCCGCGAGCACGTCAGCTGAAAGCGGCGGCGCGTCCGCCGCGTGATAGGCGTCGAGCCACGCCCGTTCGATCCGCGCGACGTCGGCGAGCCACGGCATGTCGCGCGCGGGGTCGTAGACTTCTATGAAGGCGGGGAAGTCGCGGCCGTAGTCGAACAGCAAGGGCGATGTCGGCGGCGTGGCGCGGACGTGGGAACGGGCCATGGCGCGGAAGAACTGGTCGCCGGTGATCCGCTGGACGGCGGGGTAGACATCGGCGAGCGCGTCGATCAGGCTGACCGTGACGTTGTTGCGATAGACGTTGTAGCGCTTGACCGCCCCCTTGCCGCGGGGCCCGACCACGTCGATGGGCGTCGCTTGCCGCGGGTACAGCAGGCCCGCCGCGAATGCGCTGGGGAAGCTCGGCCGCCCAATCCCGGCGGGATGATCAAGCGGCACGGGCGCCTCTCCGGTCACGCGACGAGAGGTCAAGGATTGCGCGGGCCGCCGACGCCTCCGCCTTCAAGACCGGCCAGGCCGGAATCGCGCTGTCCCATTCGATCAGTGTCGGCGTGGGGCCCAGGCGAGAGATCACAAGCTCGTAAAGCTTCCACACCGCGTCGGCGACGGGGCCGTCATGGCTGTCGATCAGGAGCCGATCGCCTTCGTCGTCGCTTTGCGTGGCATGGCCGGCGAGGTGGATCTCGCCCACCTCCGAGAGAGGAAAATCCGCCAGATAGTCGAGCGCCGCATAGCCGTGGTTCGTCGCCGAGACAAAGACGTTGTTGATATCGAGCAGGAGCCCGCAGCCGGTGCGCCTGGCGATCGCCCGGATGAAATCGGTCTCGCGCATCGTCGATGAGGCGAAAGCGACGTAAGTCGACGGGTTTTCGAGCAGGATCGCCCGTCCGATCGCCTCCTGCGCCGTGTCGATGTGCTCGCACACCCGGGCCAGGGTCGCTTCGGTGTAGGGCAGTGGCAGCAGGTCGTTGAAATAGGTCGTCTCGTGCGTGGACCAGGCGAGATGCTCCGAGACCAGCGTCGGCTCGTAGCGGTCCACGAGCGAACGCAAGCGCGCGAGATGGGCGGGGTCGAGCGGCTGACGTCCGCCGATCGACATGCACACGCCGTGCAGGGAGAGAGGATGGTCGAGCCGGATGCGCTCCAGCGCCCGGTGCGGCGGACCGCCGGCGCCCATGTAGTTCTCGGCGTGAACCTCGAAGAACCCATCCTGCGGCCCATCCGCAAGGATGGCGCTCAGGTGCTCGTGCTTGAAGCTCGTCCCGGCGAGGCCCGCGACGGACCGGGCCGGAAAGCGGAGACGGCGATCGGGGCAGGTTACCCCGTCGTTCCCGATGTCGTTCATGGTCGTCTCCGCGTCCGCGACCTGGCCGGCCTAGGATATGATCGGAGTCAGGGAGCCATGGCGTCCGCCAGGAACCACGATGCTGGTGCAGGTGCCGGCGCGAACGAACTTCCAGGAATTGCCCTGGAAATCGATCGCCGAGGTGCCCTGGCAGGTGGTGCCGGGGCCGGCGGCGCAGTCGTTCTGCCCCTTGAGCGCGACGCCGTAGCACTTCTGCATGTGGGCGCCGAGGTCGGCCTTCTCTTGCGCTGCGGTCAGGGGGGCGGCGGTGGCCATTGAGGCGATGGCCGTCGCCATGGCGCTGGCCAGGATGGCCGAGCTCACAACAATCTTCATAGACATGGGCTTCTCCAAATTAGGTCGCGCCCCGATTGGGCGTGACGGTAATTCGGACCGGGGTGAGCGGGCGTTACATCGTCGCCATCCGCGCCGAGAGCCTGATGCGTTCACACGGAACAGATGTGGACGTTGAATTAGGCTCTACATCATTGAATCTAGAAAAAGTTATCCCCGTTCAAACGACTCCGCTTG
>JBOHLC010000202.1:0-21829 GCA_050729395.1 Caulobacteraceae bacterium | reverse complement strand
TCCATATCGTCCATGCCCGCCAGGTCGCACTCCAGCCTGACGCTTATCCAGCCTGATGCGCTTATGTGGTGATTCTACCCCACGGGGCCAACTGGCGCGACAGCGGTCGGTCGCCGCAGGCCGCGCCCGCCGCCACTCTCATTCTACCGTTACGGATTTGGCGAGGTTGCGCGGCTGGTCGACGTCGGCGCCCTTGAAGACGCCGACCTGGTAGGCGAGCAGCTGGAGCGGCGCGGCGAAGACGAGGGGAGCGATGAGGGGATCGCAGGTCGGCGCGATGACGGTGCGGGCCACGGATGGGGCGCGCCTCGCGCCCGCCTCGTCGGTGATGAGGACGACCGGGCCATCCCTGGCGATCACTTCGCTGATGTTGGACAGAGTCTTTTCGAAATAAGAGTCGCTGGGCGCCAGCACCACGACGGGCGTCGCCTCGTCGACGAGGGCGATCGGACCGTGCTTCATCTCGCCGGCGGCGTATCCTTCCGCGTGAATATAGCTGACCTCCTTGAGCTTCAGGGCCCCTTCCATCGCCAGGGCCAGCATGGGCCCCCTGCCCAAATAAAGTACGTCGCGCGCGCGGCCGACATCGTGGGCGATGGGCTTGATCGCCTCCTCGACCGCTATCGCCTCGGCGAGAAGTCGCGGCGCCTCGAGCAGGATTTCGACCAGCCGTCTGCCTTCCGACTCATCGATCCGGCCGGATCGACGACCGGCGGCGATGGCCAGCGCGAGCATGACGGAAACCTGCGAAGTAAAGGCCTTGGTGGAAAGGACGCAGATCTCCGGGCCGGCATTGGTGGGCCAGATCAGATCGGCTTCGCGCGCCATGGTGCTCTCGTGCGCATTGACCACCGCCGCCGTCGCCAGGCCTTGCGTCCTGCACCAGCGCAGGGCCGCCAGAGTGTCGGCCGTCTCTCCCGATTGCGAGATGGCGAGAGCCAAGGTCCGCTTGCCTATGGCCGGCTGGCGATAGCGGAACTCGGAGGCCACCTCGACGTCCACCGGCAGGCCGGCGAGGGACTCGATCATGTATTTGCCGATCAGCCCGGCATAGAAGGCGGTCCCGCAGGCGAGAATCTGCAGCCGGTCGATCGTCGCGAAGTCGAAACCGCCGGGGACAAATGCGGAGCCGGCGATTGGATCGATGTAGCTGGCGAGGGTGTGCTGGCAGGCGTCCGGCTGGTCATGGATCTCCTTTTCCATGAAGTGCCGATAATTGCCCTTTTCCACCAGGGCGGCCGAAGCGGCCACAAAGCGGGTCGGCCGGTCGACCTGACGGCCCTCCGCGTCAAAAATGACCGCCTGCTCGCGATCGATGGCGACGTAGTCGCCCTCCTCGAGGTAGGTCACCGCATTGGTGAAGGGTCCCACCGCCAGGGCGTCCGAACCGAGGTACATCTCCCCCTTGCCATGGCCGACGACGAGCGGGCTGCCGCGCCGCGCGCCAAGGACAAGTTCATCCTCGCCTTCGATCAGCACCGCCAGCGCATAGGCGCCGGTGAGCCGGTCCAGCGTGGTTTTGAGCGCCTGCAGCGGCGCCGCGCCCGTGGCGAGTTCGCGGTCGATGAGTTGAGCCACGACCTCGCTGTCGGTCTGGCTGGCGAAGACCCGTCCATCGGCTTCGAGTTCGGCCTTGAGCGGCGCGAAATTCTCGATGATGCCATTGTGAACGAGGGTTACCCGCCCCGCGGTCTGCGGGTGGGCGTTAGCGACCGATGGCGAGCCATGGGTGGCCCAGCGGGTATGGCCAATGCCGGTGGTGGCGAGAAGCGGCTCGGCGGCGAGGACGCTCTCGAGTTCGCGAATCTTGCCCTTGGCGCGGCGTCGTTCGACGCGCGCTGGCGCGGTGACGCCGGCGACTCCAGCCGAGTCATAGCCGCGGTATTCCAGCCGCTTCAGGCTTTCGATGAGACGGGGCGCGACCTCCGCCGCGCCGACAATGCCGATTATGCCGCACATGATTCCCTCAACTCCCCGTCCCAATTCCTGCCTTGAAACGGCCCTTTGTCGAAGCCGGGCCACGGCGTAGACTTGGCCGATCTGGAGACAGCGCCGAGCCCGCCGCCTGTATCATCGGCGCGCCAAGCCCTCCACAAACCTTAGGTTTCGCGACGTATCGCGGCCTGACAACGGACAGCGGAATGAAGAAGAGGTCATATTTCGGCACCGACGGTATCCGCGGTCAGGCCAATCAGTATCCCATGACCGCCGAAGTGGCGCTGCGTGTCGGCCTGGCCGCCGGCAAGCTCTTCCGCTCGGCCGACGACCGCCGTCACCTCGTGGTGATCGGCAAGGACACCCGCCTCTCCGGCTATATGATCGAGCCGGCGCTCGTGGCCGGTTTCACCAGCGTCGGCATGGATGTCCGCCTGTTCGGACCCTTGCCCACGCCGGCGGTGGCCATGATGACCCGCTCCATGCGCGCGGATCTCGGGGTGATGATCTCGGCGTCGCACAACAATTTCGCGGACAATGGCATCAAGCTGTTCGGGCCCGATGGTTACAAACTGTCCGATGACATGGAGGCGCGCATCGAAGCCCTCATGGACGAGGGCCTTCAGGAAGGGCTGGCGACGCCGAAACAGCTCGGGCGGGTGGCGCGCATGGACGAGGCCCAGGCGCGCTATGTGGAAATCGTCAAGGCCACCTTGCCGCGCTCGCTGAGTTTCGCCGGGCTGCGCGTGGTCATCGATTGCGCCCACGGCGCTGCATACAAGGTCGCCCCGACCGCCCTCTACGAACTGGGCGCGGAGGTGAAGGAGATCGGCGTTTCGCCCGATGGTTTCAACATCAACGAAGAATCGGGCTCGACCCATCCAGCCGCCATCGTGGCCGCGGTGAGGGAATATCGAGCCGACATCGGCATCGCGCTCGACGGCGACGCCGACCGGCTGGTCATCTGCGATGAGCGGGGCCAGGTGGTGGATGGCGACCAGATCATGGCGCTGATTGCTTCGGCTTGGGCGGAGCAGGGCCGATTGAAGGGCGCGGGCGTCGTCGCCACGGTGATGTCCAACCTCGGACTGGAGCGATTTCTCGCCGGGAAGGGTCTAGCGCTCGAGCGGACTTCCGTCGGCGATCGCTATGTGATGGCCCGCATGCGCGAAGGCGGGTTCAACCTGGGCGGAGAAGCCTCCGGTCACATCATCCTCAGCGATTATTCGACGACCGGGGACGGGCTCATCGCCGCCTTGCAGGTGCTGGCCGAATTGGTTCGCTCCGACAAGCGGATGAGCGCGCTGGCCCGGCAGTTCGAACCCGTGCCTCAGAAACTGGAGAATGTCCGCTTCGCCCATGGCAAGCCGATGGAACACGCGAGCGTCGTGCAGGCGATCGCCGAGGCGGAGACAAGGCTGAATGGGTGCGGCCGGGTCTTGGTGCGCGCCTCCGGCACGGAGCCGCTCATCCGCATCATGGCGGAAGGCGATGACGAGAGACTCGTCGGCCAGCTGGTCCGGGAGATCGCCGGGGCGGTGCGCGCCGCCGCGCAGTGATCGCATCCCAACGCCTTCAGGGCCTTCCGACGCTCGAATAGGCAAATCCGCGCGAGCGCAATTCCTCGGGGCGGTAGATGTTTCGCAGGTCGACGACGAGAGGCACGCGCATCAGTTCCTTGATCCGGTCTAGATCCAGCGCCCGAAACTGATCCCATTCGGTGAGAATGACCACCGCGTCCGCGCCGTCGGCGACCTCGTAGGGTCCGTCCTTGAACGCCACGTCGGAAAGCATTTGCCGCGCCTCGCGGGCCTCCGGATCATAGGCTTGCACACGCGCGCCGCCGGCGATCAGGTCCGGAACGATGTCCAGCGACGGCGCTTCGCGCACGTCGTCGGTGTTGGGCTTGAAGGTGAGGCCGAGCACGCCGATCGTCTTGCCCGCCAGGTCTCCTCCGAGCGCCTTGGCGATCTTCGCGGCCATGGCTCGCTTGCGCCGGTCGTTGACCTCGATGGTGGTCTCGACGAGCCGCATGGGCGCGCCCGCGGCTTGCGCCGTGCGCGCCAGCGCCCGCGCGTCCTTCGGAAAGCACGAACCTCCATACCCCGGTCCCGCGTGCAGGAACTTCGCGCCGATGCGCTTGTCGAGCCCGATGCCGCGGGCCACCTGCTGAACGTCGGCCCCGGTCAGCTCACAGAGATCGGCCACTTCGTTGATGAAGGTGACCTTCATCGCCAGGAAGGTGTTGGCGGCGTACTTGATGAGTTCCGAAGTGCGCCGGTCGGTGACCACCATCGGCGTCTCGTTGAGGCTGAGCGGGCGGTAGAGTTCGTGCATCACCGCGCGCGCGCGCTCGTCGTTGAGACCCACCACCACTCGATCCGGCCGCTTGAAGTCCTCGATCGCCGACCCCTCCCGAAGAAACTCCGGATTCGAGACGACCGCGATGTCGGCCTCGGGATTGACCGACCGCATCAGCGCCTCGATCTCATCGCCCGTCCCGACCGGGACCGTGGACTTGGTCACCACCGTGGTGAAGCCGTCGACGAGTTCCGCCACTTCGCGCGCGGCGGCGTGAACGAAGGTCAGGTCGGCGTGGCCATCGCCTCGCCGCGAGGGCGTGCCGACGGCAATGAACACCGCCTCCGCATCGGCCACCGCCGGCGAAGCGGTCGTGGTGAAGAACAGCCGCCCCTCGCGCACGTTGCGCTCCACGAGGCTCCCGAGCCCCGGCTCGTAGATCGGCATCACGCCTGCGATGAGGCGCTCGATCTTGTCCGCGTCCTTGTCGATGCAGGTGACCGTGTGGCCGAAATCGGCGAAGCACGCGCCCGACACCAAGCCCACGTAACCCGTCCCGATCATAGCCACACGCATCGATCATCGCCCCTTAGGTCGCGGACGCGGCGCGCCCGAGGTTGAATTGGTCAGATTTCCTGGTTGTAGGCGCCGATCTCGGGATGAGCCGCCAACCTCGGCTTTACTTCCTCGCGGAATAGGGCGCGCATGTCGTCGGCCGACTGGGTGCTCTCCACGACAACCACGATTTCCGGTTTGTTCGACGAGGCTCGCACCAGCAACCATGAGCCGTCTTCCAACGCCACGCGCACGCCATTGACGGTGATCACTTCAGCGATGGCGCGCCCAAGCACGTGGCCGCCGCGATCGGCCAATTGCCGGTATTCCGCGACGACCGCCTCGACCACTCGGTATTTGACTTCATCCGCGCAATGCGGGCTCATCGTGAGGGAGGTGAAGGCCCGAGGCAGAGCGCGCCTGAGTTCGCTCAGCTTGCGGCCCGGATTGCGGTCGAGCATCGACAGGATCGCCGCCGCCGCCGTCAGGCCGCAATCATAGCCTCGTCCCAGCGGCGCGCCGAAGAAGAAGTGACCCGACTTCTCAAACCCGGCCAGGGCGCCGATCTCGGCCGTCTTGCGCTTGATATAGCTGTGACCGGTCTTCCAATAGAGTGTCGAAGCGCCGTGGGCGGCCAGGACTTCGTCAGTCGCGAAGAGGCCGGTCGACTTCACGTCCACCACGAACTTGGCCCCTGGGTGTCGGGGCGCGAGGTCTCGCGCCAGCATCAACCCGACCTTGTCGGCGAAGATCTCCTCGCCCTCGTCATCGACGACGCCGCAGCGATCGCCGTCGCCGTCGAAGCCGAGCGCCAGGTCGGCCCCATGCTGGCGCACGGCCTCGGCCATCGCGCGCAGCATCCGGGCGTCCTCGGGATTGGGGTTATATCGCGGGAAGGTGTAATCGAGTTCGCAATCGACCTCGACCACGTCGGCGCCCATTCGCCTCAGGGCCTCCGGCGCGAAGAGCCCGGCCGTACCGTTGCCGCAGGCGCAGACGACCTTGAGGGGTCGGCTCAATCGGCAGCGGGAAGCCGCGTCGGCGATGTACCGTTCGCCCACGCCCTCGGCCTGGACGAGGGAGCCCCCATCGAGCGCTTCGTACCGGCCCTCCAGGACGATTTGCTTGAGCCGGCCGATCTCATCGGGACCGAAGGTCAACGGCGGACCCACGCCCATCTTCACGCCCGTCCAGCCGTTTTCATTGTGGCTGGCGGTGACCATCGCGACGCATGGCGCGCCGAGGTCGAATTGGGCGAAATAGGCGGTGGGGGAAAGGCACAGGCCGATATCGAGAACCTCGCAGCCCGCCGTCACCAGCCCGAGGCTCAGGGCCTGCTTGACCGACAGCGAGTAGAAGCGGAAGTCATGCCCGACCACCACGCGGCGCTCGCCGACCTCGCGGATGTAGGTTCCAAGGCCGGCCCCGACGGCCTGCACGCCCAGCAGGTTGAGTTCGGCGCCCAGGAGCCAACGCGCATCATATTCCCGAAATCCTGTCGCCTTGACGAGCGGATTGGTCTCGTAGGCCGGGGTGTTGGGGTCAAGATCGGAGCGCGGCGTCGGGAGCATCGGTCTTCATTCTGTCTTTCTGCTGTCCGATCCTCAACGCGCGGTGGCGGTCACTGGGGCCATGGGATGGCCAAAGGGCGGTGGTGACGGCTGCCCCGACGCTTGAGGCCAGACAAGCGCCAATGCGACGATGCCAATCGCCGCGAGCGTCATCAGAGGCAGGATGAGGCGATCACGCACGCACGCGCCTATAGCGGCGATGAGCCGGCGGCGCCATCGGCCAAGTGCTTGACGGCGTCTCGCCCCGGCCCTAGCCGAGGCGTTCTTCTCCGAGGATTCTGATGCCGACCCTGGTGCTTCTTCGTCATGGCCAGAGCCAGTGGAACCTGGAAAACCGCTTCACCGGCTGGGTGGACGTGGATCTGTCCGCGCAAGGCGAGGCCGAGGCCACCCGTTGCGGGGCGCTGTTGCGAACGGCCGGACTCCAGTTCGACCGCGCCTACGCCTCCGTGCTCATCAGGGCCATCCGCACCGCGTGGCTCGCGCTCGCCGTCGCGGGACAAGCCTGGATTCCTCTTTGCAAGGACTGGCGTCTCAATGAACGTCACTATGGCGCGCTCACCGGCCTCGACAAGGCCGAGACGGCCGCCAGCCACGGTGAGGACCAGGTTCGGCTTTGGCGGCGCTCCTATGATATCGCCCCGCCGCCGCTCGCGCGTGGCGGGGCGTTCGACGTCAGCGGCGACCGGAGATATGCCGGAATCGACGTTCCGGCCTCGGAAAGCCTGAAGACCACTCTGGAACGGACGCTGCCCTATTGGTTCGCGGAAATCGCGCCCGCGCTGAGCCAAGGCCAGACGGTGCTCGTCTCCGCCCACGGCAACTCCATTCGAGCGCTCGCCAAGCACATCTTCGCCATGGACGAGAAGGCCATTGTCGGGCTGGAGATCCCCACCGGGAATCCGCTTCTCGTCGAGCTCGCCGCCGATCTTGCGCCGACCGCCGCGCGTTATCTGGACGGGGGCCGGGCGGAAGCTTTGCCGGACGTTCACAAATGAAAGAGGGCGGCGCGCGAGCACCGCCCTCTTCCCTCATGCCGAAGTAGTCTAGGCCGCCTTCGTTTCAATGAGCGTGTCGGCCTTGGGTCCGCTGATTTCGATCTTACGCGGCTTCAAGGCTTCGGGAAGCTCGCGGCGCAGCGATATCGACAACAGGCCGTCGGCCAGTTGCGCCTCGCTCACCACCACGAAATCGGCCAATTGGAAGCGGCGCTCGAAACCGCGCTCCGCCAGACCTCGGTGAAGGTAGCGCTTCGGCTCGTCGTTGGCGGGCTTGCGGCCTTGGACGGTGAGCAGGTTTTCCTTGACCTCGATGGTCAGGTCGTCGGGTCTGAAGCCCGCGACCGCGATGTCGATGCGGTAGGCGTTCTCGTCGGTCCGCTCGATATTGTAGGGCGGGTAGCCATTGGCCGTTTCGTTGGTCGCCGAATCGAGCAGATCGGCCAGCCGGTCGAACCCGACGACGGAACGGTAGAGGGGAGAAAAGTCGATCGTACGCATGAAGGCATCCTTCTTTTCGCTTTAAGCAAGGTTGCGGGCGCCGATCACCGTGAGCCTCGAAACGGCCCTCGGTGTCGACCCGGGAGGCCCGGACATCCAGCGCCTCCGCTCGATCAGATAGGCGCGCTCCGCGCCGCCGCAAGGCTTGCCGCCAGCAGTCTAAGCAATGTTCACTTGCCTCGGGGCAATGCGCGGGTTACGCGCTCGGCCCGAGATTTCAACCTCGATCAAGGAGCCACAGGATGGCCACGCTGCAGGAAGTAACCGACCGTATCAGGACCGCCGTCGGTTCCGATTCCGGTCTCGGAAAGACCTTGAAATTCAATCTCAAGGGCGATGGGTTCATCTACATCGACGGCGGAACGGTGACCAATGAGGACAAGCCGGCCGACCTCACCCTGACCATTTCCAGCGCGGATCTCGAGGCGATGGGCGCGGGCAAGCTCGACGCCATGACGGCGGTGATGACCGGACGCCTCCAGCTCTCGGACATGGGCCTCGCCATGTCGCTCCAGAGCAAGATGCAGACGCTTTTCTCCAAGATGGCCTGACGCCTTGGGCGGCGACGCCGCTCCACTGTTCGCCACGCCGCTGGCGCCGATCCCGGAGCGGGGTGGCGCTGAATGGTTCGCCGGCGCGGGCGGGGCGCGACTTCGCGCCGCGCTGTTCCAGCCCGTCCATGGCGGGCGCGGATCGGTGGTCGTAAGCCCCGGCCGAACCGAGCCGATCGAGAAGTATTTCGAGGTCGTGAAGCGGCTGACGGCCCAGGGCTTCACGGTCCTGGTCCACGACTGGCGCGGCCAGGGCCTCTCAAGCCGTCTCATCGCCGATGGCGGGGGCGACGCGCGCGGCTGGCGCGATTTCATCACCGACTACGGCGCGCTCCTCGCCGCTTTCGAATCTCGCCTGCCCCGGCCGTGGATCGCCCTCGGTCATTCGATGGGCGGATGCCTGACGCTGCTTGCCTTGACGCGGGGCGATACGAGATTTTCCGGCGCGGTCCTCTCGGCGCCGATGCTGGGGCTGAAGACCGGCCAGATCCCCGCCGCGCTCGCGCGCCTCCTCGCCCGAACCGCGACGCTGGTCGGCCTCGGCTCGAGACTGGCGGTGCGGTCGGACGCGGCCGAGCCTTTCGAGAGCAACATCCTGACCCACGATCCGGATCGCTATCGGCGCAATGTCGAGCAAGTCCTTGCGTGGCCCCAACTTATGGTCGGTCCCCCGACCTGGGGTTGGCTCGACTTCGCCTTTCAAGCGACCGCGTTTCTGGCGCGCGAGGCGGCCGAAAACGCGGTCCGCGCACCACTGGCCATCGTGGCCGCGGGCGATGAACAGCTCGTCGACAATGCCGCCAGCCGTTCCATCGCGGAGCGAATTCCTGGCGCACGCTTCGCCGTGCTGCCCGGCGCATACCACGAGCTGATGCAGGAGACCGACGAGATCCAGGCGGGATTCTGGACCGAATTCGACGCCCTCGTCGCGCAAGCTGTCTAGCGCCCGGCCCGCTCGCCAGCGCTCGATTCCTTTCCGCCAAGTGCGTCGGCCAGGCGCATCCTGGCCGTACCTGGCGCGAGAGGCTGCTGCTGGCCCGGATGCGGCGACCACCCCGTGAGGGTGACGATCTCGAAGGTCGCGACGATGCGGCCGTCGGCCTCGCCAAAACGTTGGAAATACAGTTCGTTCGCCCGTTGAAGGATCGAGCGCGTAAGCGGTCGCCGGGGCCGATCCACCAGAACGTTGGTCTCGCCCATGGCTCGCAGGTCGGCCATCAGTTCCAACGGGTGATCGTAGCGCACCCTGACGGCGTCGACGTCCACCACCGGCAGGGCGAAGCCCGCGCGCTGGAGGAGCGCGGCGCCGTCGTAGGCGTCCAGGAAGGGCGACACGCGCGGCCCGGCGCCGCCCGAGTGCTCGATTTCGGCTTCGGTGAGGCACTGCCGCAGTTCGGTAAGGGTGGCGCCGCCGAGGAGCGCGCCCAGGAAGAGGCCGTCAGGCTTCAAGGCGCGGCGGATCTGGATGAGCGCGCCCACCAGATCGTTGACCCAATGCAGCGCGAGCGCGGAGACGATCAGATCCACACTGTTCTCGCGGAACGGAAGACGGGTCTCATCGGCCACCACACGTGGGCCTTTCGCCCGCGCAAGCATCGCGGCGCTGAGGTCGGTCTGAACCAGCCAGCCGACCTTGTCCGCGGCCTCGCCGGCGGCCAGCGCATGGGCGAGAGCGCCGGTCCGCGCCCCCAGGTCGACGGCCGACGAAAAGCGACGGTTCACCGCGGCGAGGCGCTGGGCGATATCGTCGGCGGCGCGGGTCTTCAGGAAGGCTTCATAGCCGCGCGCGGCGCGGCGCAGCCGCGAACGATGCATTTGTCGATCGAAAAGGCGCGGCGGCTCGGCCATCGGCCATGGGCTACCGCAAGGCGGCGCCCCGTGCAAAACTGGACGCGAGGGGAGCGGGCCGCATGAATGGAGAGCGCGTGGCCGGCATCGTTGGTTCGGCACCGAGGCTGGCTCGCTCCGTGGCTGTGGGCCTGCTCGACCTCGCCTTGCCGCCCAGAGCCCTCGACGAAGCGCGCAAGGCCACCGCCGTGCAGACCGCCGGCCTGACGGCGGAGGCCTGGACCCGAATCCACTTCATCGAGGCGCCTGCGTGCGACGGATGCGGCGCGCCGTTCGAATTCGACCTGGGCCTAGGCGCCCGCTGCGCCGCCTGCCAGGCGCGGCCGGCGGCTTTCGATCGCGCCCGCGCCGCCTGTATCTACGACGATGCTTCACGGGACCTGATCCTCAAGCTCAAGCACGCCGACCGAACGGACCTCGCGCCGCTCTTCGCCCGCTGGCTTTCCAGAGCCGCGGCGGATCTGCTGGCGAACGCCGACGCGGTGGTCCCGGTGCCCCTGCATCGCCTTCGCCTGCTTGGGCGGCGATACAATCAGGCCGCCGAGATCGCGCGTCCGCTCGCCGCCGCCTTTGGCCTGGCCTATTGGCCCGACGCGGTGACAAGACCGCGCCACACCGCCAGCCAGGCCGGCAAGTCCGGCCAGGGCCGCCGCCGGAACGTGGCCGCCGCCTTCCATGTGCCGTCGCGCTGGCGCCCGCGCATCGAGGGCAAGCGCGTGCTCTTGATCGACGACGTCCTCACCACCGGGGCCACCGTCGAGGGCTGCGCGCGGGCGTTGAAGGCCGCCGGCGCGGGCGGCGTCGATGTCGCGGTTATCGCCAGGGTGAAAGAGCGCACCATCCGCGCTATATGACGGCGCTGGCGCGCGCTTGAGCGCCAAGCACGAGACTCCATGGCCCACGTCACCATCTATACGCGCCCGTTCTGCGGCTACTGCGCCCACGCCCTGTCACTGCTTCGCAAGAAAGGCGCCCCGTTCACTGAAATCGAGGCCGGCTTCGACCCCGACCGACGGCGAGAGATGATAGAACGGTCCGGGAGGCAGACCTTCCCTCAGATTTTCATCGGCGAGACCCACGTGGGCGGATGCGACGAGATTGTCGAACTCGAGCGGGCCGGAAAGCTCGACTCCATGCTGCGCGCCGCCTGACCCATGTTGGAGATCGCTCTCGTCCAACTGCGCTCGCCGGCAACCCAGGAGGCCGCGCTGGCCCATGCCTCTCCCCTGATCCGCGAGGCGGCGGCGAACGGCGCGCGGCTGATCCTCACCCCGGAAGGGACCAACCTCCTGCAGCGTGACCGCAAGGCGCTTCTCGCGACGATCACCGCGATGGAGGACGATGTTTGCGTCACCGGCCTGCGCGCCCTCGCCAGCGAACTGGACGTGTGGCTGCTGATCGGCTCGGCCATGGTGGCGCGCAAGGACGGCAAGGCCGCGAACAGGTCCATCCTGGTCGATCCTTCCGGCGATTTCGCCGCCACCTATGACAAAGTTCATCTCTTCGATGTCGATCTGGCCGGTGGCGAGCGCTACCGTGAATCGGCGAGCTTCGAGCCTGGCGATCGCGCGGCGGTGGCCGAAGTCGACGACGTGCGGCTCGGGCTCAGCGTCTGCTACGACTTACGGTTTCCGGCACTTTACCGAGCGCTGGCCAAGGCCGGCGCCCAGGCTCTGTCGGTTCCGGCCGCCTTCACCCGGCCCACGGGCGCGGCGCATTGGCAAATCCTGTTGCGCGCGCGAGCCATCGAGACCGGCGCGTTCGTTCTGGCCGCGGCGCAGGGCGGGACGCATGAGGACGGACGCCAGACATGGGGGCGCTCCACGGTCGTGGCGCCATGGGGAGAGATCGTCGTCGTGGCCGACCATGACGAGCCTTGCGTGATCAGGGCCTCGATCGATCCGGCCGAGTCGGCGAGGGCGCGCGCCTCCATCCCGGCGCTCGAGCATGACCGGGTCTTCGCCGGACCGTGATCCGCTACGCGCTCACTTGCGACGGGGGCCATGAATTCGAGGCCTGGTTCGGGGCTTCCGCCGACTTCGACGATCAGCGCGCGGCCGGACTGCTGGTCTGCCCGATATGCGGGTCGACCCGGGTCGCCAAGCAGATCATGGCCCCGGCCGTCGCGGGCACGCGCCGCGGCCAGGACCCACGCATGTGCTCGATGATGATGGAGGCGATGGGAAGAGTGCGCGCCCACGTGGAGGAAAACTTCGACTATGTCGGCGACCGGTTCGCGGTCGAGGCGCGCCAGATTCACGAGGGCTCGGCCGAGGCGCGCGGCATCTATGGCGAAGCTTCGCCGGACGAGGTCAGATCCTTGGTCGACGACGGCGTTCCGGTGTCCCCGCTCCCGCCCGCTGCGCCCAAGAAATCCGAGGTCAACTAGCCCGCGCCAGAGTGCGTCGCGCTCAGCATGTAGTTGATTGCCGTATCGGGCGAGCGCCGCCACCGACCGCCCACCGGATCGAGGACCAGACCGGTCGCCGCGCCACCCTCGAGGCCCGCCTCGCGGAGGAGTCCGCGCATCTCTTCCGGGGTCAGGAATTTGCGCCAGTCGTGGGCCCCGCGCGGAACCCAGCGAAGGACGTACTCGGCGGCGAATTTGGCCAGCGCGAGCGATCGAAGCGTGCGGTTGAGGCTGGCCAGGATCATCACCCCGCCAGGCGCGAGCAGGCGGGCGCAGTCCTTGAGGAAGGCGCCGGGCTCGGCGACATGTTCGATGACCTCCAGAGCCAAAACGGCGTCGAACGGCCGTTCGCCGGCGGCTAGCAGCGCCTCGGTGGTCGTTTCCCGATAGTCCATGGTCAGCCCGATGGCCTTCGCGTGCGCGTCGGCGACCGCGATCGCCTCGCCGCCGGCGTCGATGCCGGTCACGGCAAATCCCAGTCGCGTCATGGGCTCGGCGACGAGCCAGCCGCCGCAGCCCACATCCAGCAGGCGAAGTCCGACGAATGGCGCGCGGACGCCGCCATCGACGGAGAAGTGCTCGACGCAGGTTTCGCGAATGAACGCCAAGCGCGCCGGGTTGAGGCGGTGGAGCGGGGCGAACTCGCCGGCCGGATTCCACCACTCGTCGGCCATGGCGGCGAAGCGCGCCACACTGGCCCGATCGACGCTCGTGGTTTGGCTCATGCCACGGCTAATAGCGGGCCAGGGCGTTCTTGTCGCGACCTGGAGGCGTCGCTAGAACGCGCCCTTCGCGCGGGAGGGCCGGTGTCTCGTCTGGTGATGAAATTCGGCGGCACTTCCGTCGCCGATCTGGAACGCATCCGGCGCGTGGCCGCGCTGGTGGCGGCGGAGGTGCGCGCGGGCCGTCAGGTCGCCGTGGTCGTTTCCGCGATGGCCGGCAAGACCAACGAGCTTGTCGCCTGGACGGACGGGGCGGGCGCGGCCGATTCCGCCGTTGTCGCCTCGGACGACGAATACGACGCGGTCGTGGCTTCAGGCGAACAGGTGACCTCCGGCCTCCTGGCCATGACCCTGCGAAACATGGGCATCGCGGCCCGTTCGTGGCTCGGCTGGCAGGTTCCGATAATCACCGACTCCGCTCACGGTCGCGCGCGCATCGAGGAGATTCCAGGGGCCAATCTCGGCCAGGCGCTCGACCAAGGCGAGGTGGCCGTAATCGCCGGATTCCAGGGCGTGACGCGAGAGGGACGCCTTTCGACCCTTGGCCGTGGCGGTTCGGATACGACCGCGGTCGCCATCGCCGCCGCCCTTCGCGCCGCGAGGTGCGACATCTACACCGACGTGGACGGTGTCTACACCACCGATCCGCGCATCGAGGCCAGGGCGCGCCGGCTGGCGCGAATCTCCTATGAAGAGATGCTGGAGATGGCCTCGCTCGGCGCGCGCGTGCTGCATACGCGCTCGGTCGAAATGGCCATGGCTCATGGCGTGCTGGTGCGGGTTCTGTCGAGTTTCGCCGAGGCCGGCGAGGAGATCGCCAACGGCACCATCGTATGCGACGAGGAGAACATCGTGGAAAAACGCATTGTCAGCGGCGTGGCCTTCTCTCGCGACGAGGCCAAGATCAGCCTGTTTGGCCTGCCCGATCATCCAGGGGTGTCGTCGGAGATCTTCGGCCGCCTGGCGGACGCCAACGTCAATGTCGACATGATCGTGCAGAGCCACGCCCGGCACGAAGGCGCGGCGAACATGGAGTTCACGGTCGGCAAGCGGGACGCCGCGCGGGCCGTCGACATCGTCCGCGCCGCCCAGAAGGCCATCGGCTTCGTCGATGTGGCCGTCAACGACGACGTGGCCAAGGTTTCGGTCATCGGCGTGGGCATGCGCAGCCACGCGGGGGTGGCCAAGACCATGTTCGGCGCCCTCGCCGAAAAGGGCGTCAACATCCAGGTCATCTCGACGTCGGAGATCAAGATCAGTGTGCTGATCGATGCCGCCTATACCGAGCTTGCGGTGCGCGCCTTGCACGCGGCCTATGGGCTGGACCAGGTCTGAGCGCGGGCTCGACCGAGCCTCAGTCCGCTGAAGATTGCCGCGACGCCGGTGACGTCATCGGACCTCGCTCAGCCATTTCCGGAGGCGGTGCGCGCGCCAAACAGGCAGCCCGTCATCGAATCATGCGTTCACGCCGTCGTTCCCGCGCCCGCCGGCGAAAGTCTGCTATAGGCGCCTCGGAAACGCCAGTTCGGGAGGGCTGACGGAAACGCCCATGCAGACGACAGGCCTCGCCCTACGCGGTCCGCGCAGCCTGCTTCGCCAGATTCGCGAAGCCATGGCCGGCGAAGGGCCCACCCAGGCCAAGCTCGGCATCGTCGTGCGCACGATCGCGCTCTCGATGGTGGCGGAGGTCTGTTCGATCTACCTGCGCCGCGCCTCCGGCGAAATGGAGCTGTTCGCCACCGAGGGCCTCGATCCAGGCGCTGTCCACCTCACCCAGCTCAAGCCGGGCGAGGGTCTGGTCGGCGAAATCATGCGCCTCGGCCGCCCGCTCAACCTCTCGGACGCACCCAGTCACCCCGCCTTCTCCTACCGACCCGAGACCGGCGAGGATCCTTTCCATGCCTTCCTGGGTGTGCCGCTGCTCAGGGGCGGTCGGGCCATCGGCGTGCTCGTGGTCCAGAACCGCACCAGCCGCGTCTACACCGAGGACGATGTCGAGGATCTGCAGATCATCGCCATGGTTCTGGCCGAGACCGTCGCCGGCGGCGGATTGCTTTCTCGCGATGAGCTCAAGGACGTCGAGATCGCGCCGCGCCGGCCAGAGCGGCTCAAGGGCGCGCGCCTCGCCGATGGCCTGGCGTTCGGAACGGCCATCCTGCATGAGGCGCCGGTGGCGCCCGGGCAGCTGCTGTCGGACGACACCGCGGCCGAGGAGGCCCGTCTCGCCGGCGCCATCGCCAGCCTGCAGGGTCAGATCGACTCCATGCTCGAGGGGCACGAGGGCATTCTCGGAGCCTCCTACGATGTGCTCGAAACCTACCGCATGCTGGCCCATAGCCGCGGCTGGAACCACTCGCTGCAGGACGCCGTCCATTCGGGCCTCACCGCCGAGGCCGCCGTCGAGCGCGTCCGCTCGGAGCATCGGGCCGGGCTGGGTCAGGCGCGCGATCCCTACCTGCGCGAGCGCGTCCACGATCTGGAGGATCTCAACGATCGCCTGCTGCGCCATCTCTCGGGCGACGGGGGCAAGTCGCGCGCGCTGCCGGAAAACGCCATCCTCATCGCCCGCAACCTAGGGCCCGCCGACCTGCTGGAGTACGACCGCGCCAAGCTGCGGGGGCTGCTCCTGGAGGACGGATCGCCCGCCAGTCACGCCGCCATCGTCGCGCGCGCCCTCGACATTCCCTGCGTCGGCCGCATTCCCGGTCTGCGCGACCGGGTAAGCGAGGGCGATCCGGTGATCGTGGATGCCGAAACCGGCGAGGCCTACCTGCGTCCGAGGCCGGATGTGGTCAAAGCCATTCGGGCCAGGATCGGCGTGCGGGCGGAACGGCGGGCCGAATTCGCCCGCCTGCGCGACACGCCCGCCTTCACGCGCGACGGGGCCAAGGTCGAGCTGATGATGAACGCCGGGCTCGCCGTGGACCTCGAGCTTCTGGCCGACGCGGGCGCGGAAGGCATTGGCCTGTTCCGCACCGAATTTCAGTTCATGGTTTCGGAGGATCTGCCGCGTTTCTCGGCTCAGACCGATCTCTACGCCAGGGTTCTCGACGCCGCCGGCGGTCTGCCGGTCACCTTTCGCACGCTCGATCTCGGCGGCGATAAGGTCCTGCCGTATCTCAACGCGGAACGGGAGGACAATCCGGCCCTCGGCTGGCGCGCCATCCGCATGGGTCTCGACCGGCCTGCCCTGCTGCGCATGCAGCTGCGCGCGCTGATCGCCGCCGCCGCCGGCCGGCCGCTGAGGGTCATGTTTCCCCTGGTGGCCAGCGTGGAAGAGTTCCGCGCCGCGCGGGCGCTGGTGGACCATGAATCGGCCTGGGCTCAGCGCCGTGGCCGGCCGAGCCCCTCGCGCCTGAGCGTCGGGGCGATGATCGAGGCGCCGTCCTTGCTCTGGCATCTCGACGCCCTGCTGCCGCTGACCGATTTCGTCTCGGTCGGCACCAATGACCTGATGCAATATCTGTTCGCCGCCGACCGTGGAAACCCGCGCACGGCCGATCGTTACGACCCGCTCTCGCCGCCGGCGTTGCGCGCTCTGAAGACGATCCAGGATGCCTGCGCGCGCTCCGGCGCGCCCGTCTCGGTGTGCGGCGAGATGGCCGGGCGGCCGATGGAAGCCTTCGCCCTCGTCGGCCTCGGCTTCGACCGCCTCAGCATGCCGCCCACCGGCATCGGTCCGGTCAAGCAGATGGTGCTTTCCTGCGATCGCGGCGCGGCCATGCGCGGGGTCGAAAGCCTGCTGACCAGCTCGGCCGGCTCGGTGCGGGCCGAGATCGAGGCCCTGGCCCGCAAATTGCATGTGGACCTCTGAGCCGGCGCTTGCGTTGAGTCCCTCGCGCCTTCCTGTTAGTCAGGGCGCATCGGGGACGTAATGTCGTGAGTCTCTTTTCGCCTTCGATCGATGAACAGGGCGGGCGCGAGCCCCGCCGCGACGATCTGGCGGCTTTGCGGCCGGCAAAGCTTACATTGGCCGACGACTGCCACGTCGGCGAGGCCATGGCGCGGGCCCGCGTGAGCCTCGATCTTAGCGTCGACGACATCGCCCAGGCGACCCACGTGCGGGCGTCGCACCTCGCCGCCCTCGAGGCCTCCGATCTCGACGCCCTGCCGGCGCGGCCCTTCGCCATCGGCTACATCAAGGCCTACGCCCGCGCCCTCGGCCTCGACCAGGAAGCGGTCGTCGCGCGTTTCAAGCGCGAATCGCCGGGGGAAGAGACGACCTTGCGCGCCCCGCTCGGCGATCAGTTCCGGCGCGGCCGCCGCTGGGGCAAGCTGGCCCTGGCCGTGCTGGGGGTCATCCTGGCCATGACGGTTTGGAACCTCCTTGTGCGCATCCGCTCGGCCCCGCCGCGCACGCCAGCCTCGACCGCCGTGGTCGCGATCCGCCCGCGTTCGAGTCCGGGACCGCTGGTGCTGGGCCCGCCTCTGCCGGCCCCGCCCGAAGCCACGACCCCGCCCCCTTACGAGACGCCCGGGCTCGCGGCCGCCACGGCGGAGACGGGACCGGACGCCGCCGCCCTGGCCACCGCCCGCATAGCCGCAGAGGCCGAGGCGGCCACGCCGGCCGATCCGATCCCGGCTGGCTCGCCGTTCACGCCGCGCGCGCGGGTCTATGGCGCGCCAAAGGGAGGGTCGGGCGTCATTCTGATGGCCACGAGGCCGATGTCGCTGGTGGTGCGGGGCGGCGGCGCGGTCTATTTCGCTCGCCAGCTCGCCACCGGCGAGGCGTGGCGCGCGCCCGATATCGCCGGTCTCACGGCCGACGCCGATGTGCCGGACGCCGTCGAGGTCTATGTCGCCGGCAAGGCGGTCGGAACGCTCTCGCAGAGCCAGACCACGCTCGCCTCCCTGGCCGCCTCCATCTCTTCGGCGCCCTGACCCTTGGGCTGGAGCGCGATCGGCTCTATCTTCTAGGTTGACATGAGCGAAGATCACACCCGCGTGCGCCCCTGGCGACACATTGAGCGCCGCAAGTCGCGGCAGATTCACGTCGGGCCGGTGCCCGTAGGCGGCGACGCCCCGATCGCGGTCCAGTCGATGACCAACACGGTCACGGGCGACGCCACCGCGACGATCGACCAGATCCGCCAGCTCGAGGAGGCCGGCGCGGACATCGTCCGTGTTTCGTGCCCCGACGAGGAGGCCACCGCGGCCTTCAAGACCATCGCCAAGGCCGCGAACGTCCCGCTCGTGGCCGACATCCACTTCCACTACAAGCGCGGCATCGAGGCCGCCGAGGCGGGCGCCGCCTGCCTGCGCATAAACCCCGGCAATATCGGCTCGCCGCAGCGCGTGCGCGACGTGATCCAGGCCGCGCGTGACCACGGCTGCTCCATGCGCATCGGCGTCAACGCCGGCTCGCTGGAGCGCGACCTGCTGGAGCGCTATGGCGAACCCTGCCCGCAGGCCATGGTCGAGAGCGCGCTCAACCATGCCCGCATCCTGCAGGATCACGATTTTCACGAGTTCAAGATCAGCGTGAAGGCGTCGGACGTGTTCATGACCGTCGCCGCCTATCAGATGCTGGCCGACGCGGTTGACTGCCCGCTCCACCTGGGCGTGACCGAGGCCGGAGCGCTGCGCTCGGGGACCATAAAGTCGGCCATTGGCATGGGCGGCCTGCTGTGGGCCGGCATCGGCGACACCATCCGCGTCTCCCTGGCCGCCGATCCGGTCGAGGAGATCAAGGCCGGCTTCGACATCCTCAAGTCGCTGGGTCTGCGCCACCGGGGCGTCAACATCATCGCCTGCCCGTCATGCGCGCGTCAGGGCTTCAACGTGATCGAGACGGTCGGCAAGCTGGAGGAGCGCCTGGCGCACATTTCAGCGCCGATGAGCCTTTCGATCATCGGCTGTGTGGTCAACGGTCCGGGCGAAGCCCTGATGACCGACCTTGGCTTCACCGGCGGGGGCAAGGGCGCCGGCATGGTCTATGTCGCCGGCAAGCAGGATCACAAGCTCGACAACGACAAGATGATCGACCACATCGTCGAACTGGTCGAAACAAGGGCGGCCGAGATCGAGGCCGCCGAGGCACTGCTCGTCGCCGCCGAATAGCCGCCCCCTTGCGCGGGCCGATCGCGTCCGGTTAGGGTCGCACTCCACGCCCTGAGGGAGAGAACCCATGTCGGTCGACGGCGCCTGGAAGACCACCATCAATTCGCCCATGGGCGTTCAGGAGGGCGATCTCGACATCACCTCCAGCGGCGATTCCTTCACCGGAACGATGAAGGGGCGCATGGGCGAACAGCCCATCTCCGGCAAGGTCGACGGCGACACGCTCACCTGGTCGGCCCAGATCACCTCGCCCTTTCCCATGACCCTGGAGTTCACCGTCACGGTCAGCGGCGACGCCATGAGCGGCAGCGTCAAGGCGGGCGCTTTCGGCTCCTCGCCCCTCACCGGCGTGCGCGCCTGATCGACGCGCGCGCCGCGTCGCGACTTTCCGGCGTTCTTAAACGACGCCCGCCGGTCGGGCGCAACGCGGAGGGGCCATGTTCGTCCATCGTCATCCGCCGCCGATCGTCGCACAGACCCTGGTGGACAGTTGCTGGGCGGCGGCGCTCGACAGCTGGTCGCAAGCCGACCCGCGCATACCCCATCAGCCTCAGGCCGCGCTAATCTCGCGTTGGGGCGAAGGCGCCGACGGCGGCATCACGCCGGCGCGGAAGATACCAATCATCGCCGGAGCTCTCGGCCTCGCCTGGGGCGGCTTCGACCGGGACGGGCTTGGCCCTTACGTCTATACCCATATCCAGGAAAGCTGCCTGTTCTGCGCCTATACTCGCGGGAGCTATACCCACGCGGTGATCTTCTACGGATTGAACGATACGGTGCGACACCAGGGCGCGAGAGTCTCGTTCATGGATCCGGACGGCGGTCATTTGCGCACCCATTCGCTGGACTGGTTCGGGTCGCGCGGGCCTTACGTCCTCATGCGCAGGCCGCCTTGACCACCCTGGTCTCCGCGTGGAACGAGGCCAAGCGGCGGCTCGAGGCGGCCGGCGTGCAAAGCCCGGCGATCGACGCGCGCATCCTGCTGGAGGCGGCGGCGGCGGCCACGCGGGCTGATATCCTCGCCGATCCCCGGCGGCCCCTGAACCCGCGCCAGGCTGAGACCCTCGACGGCTATCTCGCCCGTCGCGAGCGGCGCGAACCGGTCAGCCATATCCTGGGGGCCAGGGGCTTCTGGAAGATCATGCTGCGGGTCACGCCGGCCGTGCTCGCCCCCAGGCCCGACACCGAGACCATCCTCGATGTCGTCCTGCCGCTCTTCGCAGAGGATGAGGCCTTCGCCGTCCTCGACCTCGGCGTCGGCTCCGGCGCGATCCTCCTGGCCATCCTGGCCGAGCGGCCGCGCGCGCGCGGCCTCGGCGTCGACGCCTCGGACGAGGCCCTGGCGGTGGCCCGCGACAACGCCGCCAATCTCGGCCTGGCCCCGCGCGCGGCCTTCATGCACACCGACTGGACCGCCGGCCTGGACGGCGAACAGTTCGACCTCGTCGTCTCCAATCCGCCCTATGTGCGCACCGGCGACATCGCCTCCCTCCCCCCGGAGGTGCGCGACCATGAGCCGCGCCTGGCGCTGGATGGCGGGCGGGACGGCCTCAAGGCCTTCCGCGCCCTCGCGCCGCAGATTCTGCGCGTGCTGAGACCCGGCGGACGCTTCGCGGTCGAGTTTGGCCCAGGCCAACGCGAGGCGATCTGGGCCCTGTTCGCCAAGGTTGGGGCCGAGGACCTCGCCGTGACCCGGGACCTTGCCACGCATGAGCGCGTGCTCGGCGGTCGCAAGAAAGCACTTGGATAACCGGTGTCGAAGCGCTACATCCTTGAGCGTCTTCTCTCAATTCGCTGGAGTTAAGGGGCGCTCAAGGCGCGCCAATCTTTTCCGGCGCGACGCAGTCCATGGTCGGGGGCGCTGCATGGAGGAGACGGGAACCAAGCGCGCGTCACAGGTTTAACGGCGTTTGGCCCCTTGGATTTTGACTAGACGCGGACCGGGCCGATCCAGGACGGACGGACGGCGCGTCGATCCCCGCAACAGGTCGGAACAGAATGAGAGATTTCAAAGGCATAAAGCGTCAGCGCAACCGCAACCGCAATGGCGGCGGGGGGGGGGCGGGGGCAAGCCGCAGAACAACGCCAACCGGGCCTTCGATTCCACCGGCCCCGACGGTGTCAAGGTGCGTGGAGCGGCCCAGCACGTCTATGAGAAGTACCAGCAGCTCGCGAGAGACGCCCAGACGTCCGGCGACCGGGTTCTGGCCGAGAACCATCTCCAGCACGCCGAGCACTATTTCCGCGTGCTGCGCGCCATGCAGCCGCAGCGGCCGCTGGCCGACATCATCGGACGCGACCAGTTCGTTTCCGGCTATGACATCGATTTCGAGGACGAGACCGGACAGGCCGAGGCGGCCGAGATAGAATCCGAAGC
>JBOHLC010000201.1:0-12254 GCA_050729395.1 Caulobacteraceae bacterium | reverse complement strand
CGCTTGGCCCCTGCGTGGCCCCTGGGACGCGCACTCTGGCAGCCACGCTCAAGGATTGATTCTATAAGCTATTGTTTTTCATATATAAACGAACACGAAAAATTCAACGTCCGACCCCAGAAAAGGGTTTTTAAGTCCGTTGCGTCTACCAGTTCCGCCACGCCCGCACGCGCAGTGGCTTAGCGCGCCGCCGCCGCCCCGTCACGGCTCGACGCGGCTGACCGACCTGGCGCCGACGCCGGCCAACGCCTCGACCAGGGCCTCGACCGTCGCCGCCACCTCCGCCTCGTCGCGTCCGCGGATGACGAGGTTCGAGCCAAAGCCGCCTTCGCCGTAGAACGGATAGCTGCCCAGCGCGAGGTCCGGATGGGCCTTGGCCAGGGTTTCCAGAGGAGCGGCGATCGCCCCCTCGCCGGCGCCCTCGACGCGCACGGTGCGCGAGATGACCACCTGGCCGGAGGGAATGCGGACCAAGACGTCCTCCAGCATGCCGCGCATGATCAGCGGCACGCCGGCCAGGACGAAGACGTTGCCGATCTGGAACCCGGGCGGACCTTGCACCGTATTGCGCACCAGCGTCCCGCCCACCGGCACGCGGGCCATGCGCCGGCGCGCGGCGTTGAGCCCATCGCCCCAGCGGGCGGTGAGCATGGCCATGATCTCCGGATGCTCGATCAGCTCGACGCCGATGGCGGCGGCGACGCACTCGGCGGTTATGTCGTCGTGCGTGGGACCGATGCCCCCGGTGGTGATGACATAGTCAGAGCGCGCGCGCAGGGCGTCGAGGGCGGCGACGACTTCGGCCTTGACGTCGCCGACGACCCGGGCCTCGGCCAGGTCGATGCCATGCAGGGCGAACTGGCGGGCGATGGCGTTGAGATTAGTGTCCTGGGTGCGGCCGGAGAGGATCTCGTCGCCGATGATCAGGACGGCGGCGGTGACGCGCTCGGCTGTGGCCACACCCGGCTCCTCTGGACCCTGGAAGTGCTGGGGGGCATAGGCCGGCGATGCGACTGCCGCAACCGATGGCGCACGGCGCCCTGGCCAGCCGCTACAAGCGCTTCTTCGCCGACGTCGTGCTGGACGACGGCCGCGCGGTCACCGCCCATTGCCCCAACCCCGGCGCGATGCTGGGCCTGGCGACGCCGGGCCTGGGCGTCTGGCTGTCGGCGGCTGACGGACCCAAGCGCAAGCTCGCCTGGACGCTGGAGCTGGTCGAGGCCGACGGCGGCCTGGTGGGCGTCAACACGCTTCATCCCAATCGCCTCGTGGCCGAGGCCCTGGCGGCGGGCGCCATCCCCGAACTTGGCGGCTACGACGTCCATCGCCGCGAAGTGCGCATGGGCGAGGCGAGCCGGGTCGACTTCGTGCTCGAAGGCGCCCGGCGGCCACGGTGCTGGCTGGAAGTGAAGAACGTTCACCTGCGGCGCGCGGGCGCCCTCGCCGAGTTCCCCGACTGTGTCGCCGCGCGCTCGGCCCGGCACCTGAAGGAACTGGCCGCGCGCGTAGCCGAGGGCGATCGGGCGGTGCAGCTGTTCGTCGTCCAGCGCACCGACTGCGACGGCTTCGCCGCCTGTGCCGATCTCGACCCGACCTATGCGGCGGGCCTGGACCGTGCGGCGGAATGCGGCGTCGAGGTTCTCATCCAGGCGTGCGACATCGGCGTGGACGAGATCAGAATCGCGCGCCAGCTCCCATGGCGGCGGGACTAGGGTAAGTATGCGCGGACCCGACGATCATTACGAAATCCTGGGCGTGAAGCGCGGCGCCAGCGCCCAGGAGGTCCGCGCCGCGTTCCGCCGCGCGGCCAAGAAGGCGCACCCCGACCAGGGTGGCTCGAGCGACGCTTTCAGGCGCCTGCGGGTAGCGGCCGATCTGCTGCTGGCCGAGATCGAAGCGCGGGGGATCGCGGCGCTCGACGGCGCCTACCGCGCCGGCGACCGGACCACGGCGGAAGGCGATTGGACGGAGGTGAGCGACGCGCTGCGCGTGAAATGGGGCCTGGGCTTCGAGCCGATCATTGTCTTTCCGCCGAGCAAGATCGGCCTTTCGCCCTTCGCCACGGCCACCAGCCTCAACGCCCCGGCTTTTCAGTGGCTGATCCGCATGGTCGGACCGCGCGGAGAAGCATGGGATTTCCACATCGCCGGTTCGCAGGCGCGGATCTTCTTCCGCCGGGCGGACGACGCGCGCCTGTTCAAGCTGCGCTTCCATTGAGCCTGGGAGTTGAAGAGTTGTGCTATGGTTGCGACATAGAGGTCCTGGACCACGAGACTCTGAATTCATGACCCTGGCCGACGAACTGATTTTCCCCGACGTCCGCAGCGAGCGGATCAAGATCCATGGCCCCGAGGGATTCGCGGGCATGCGCGTGGCAGGCCGCCTGGCGGCCGAGTGCCTGGACATGCTGACCCCGCACGTCCAGCCGGGCGTTACCACCGCCGAGCTCGACCGCCTGGCGCGGGAATTCATCCTGGACGCCGGCGCCCTCCCCGCCTGCCTCTTCTACCGCGGCTATTCGCACACCCTGTGCATCTCGCCCAACCACGTGGTCTGCCATGGCATCCCTGGCGAGCGGCCGCTGCGCGAGGGCGATATCGCCAACATCGACGTGACCGTGATCGTCGACGGCTGGCACGGCGATCATTCGCGCATGTACGCCCTGGGCGAAGTGGCCCCGCGCGCGCGCCGCCTGATCGAGGTGACCTACGAGGCGCTGGAGCGCGGGATCGCGGCGGTGAGACCGGGCGCGCGGCTGGGCGACATCGGCCACGCGATCCAGTCCTACGTCGAGGTGCAGCGCTGCAGCGTGGTGCGCGACTTCTGCGGCCATGGCGTGGGACGCGTGTTCCACGACTCGCCCAATGTGCTGCACTTCGGCCGGCCAGGCGCGGGCGAGACGCTGAAGGCCGGCATGTTCTTCACCATCGAGCCGATGATCAATCTCGGCCGCCACCCGGTGAAGCTGCTGGGCGACGGCTGGACGGCGGTGACGCGCGACAAGTCGCTCTCGGCCCAGTGCGAGCATTCCATCGGCGTGACCGACGACGGCTGCGAGGTGTTCACCCTCTCGCCCAAGGGCCTGTTCAGGCCCGACTGACGGAGCGGAGGGACAGGCGATCTTGGCGGGGGCCACCAGGTGAGACTGGCGAGGGGCGCCTGGGGCCTCATCGTCTTGCTGTCGTGCCTGTGGCTGGGCGCGGGCAGCGCCCTGGCCGAGAGCCGCGTCGCCCTGGTGATCGGCAACTCGAACTATGCCCACGGAGGTCGGCTCACCAACCCGGCCAACGACGCCGCGCTGGTCGCCCAGACCTTGCGCCGGTTGGGATTCACCGTCACCGCGCGCGACGACCTCGGCAGGGATCAGCTCGAGCAGGCGCTCGAGCAGTTCACGCGACAGTCCGCCGGGGCCGACGTGGCGCTGATCTATTACGCGGGTCACGGGATGGAGAAGGGCGGCGTCAACTACCTGATCCCGGTCGACGCCACCCTGGCCTCCGACACCGATGTCGATTTCGAGACCGTGCCGCTCGATCTGGTGATGCGCGCGGTCGGCGGGGCGAAGCGGCTCAAGATCGTCATCCTCGATGCGTGCCGGAACAACCCGTTTCGCGACACTATGCGACGAAGTTCGGGCACGCGCTCGATCGGCCAGGGCCTGGCGCCGCCGCCCGACCCCGAGGAAGGCGACATGCTGATCGCCTACGCCGCCGGAGCCGGCTCGACCGCCGAGGATGGTAAGGGCGCGGACAGCCCCTTCGCCACCGCCTTGGTACAGCACCTGTCGGACCCCGGCCTCGATATTCGCATCGTGTTCGGCGAGGTGCGCGACGAGGTGCGCGCCGCCACCGGCGGCGAGCAGGACCCGGCGGTCTATGAATCGCTGAGCGGGGAACAGTTCTTCATGGCGCCTCCGACCGCCTCGAGCCAGATCGCGACCGCCCCGGCGCGCGCGGCCGCCCCGGACTCCACGGCCGTCGAACTGACCTTCTGGCAATCGGTTCAGGCAAGCAACGACGTCAACCAGCTGAACGCCTATCTCAGCCAGTACCCAAGCGGCGCCTTCGCATCCCTCGCCAGAGCCAAGATCGCGGCCCTGACCGTGACCGAAAAGCTAACCGCCCCGGCGCAGCCAACGGATGTTTGCCAATCGATGGTGGGGACGTGGTCGTGGTTCGTGGGTGGCCCGATGCGGATCCACCCCGACGGGACATTGAATTCGGGGAGCGGCTTCAAGGCCATTTGGACTTGCCACAATGGCGCGGTCAGAATTGCGTGGCCCCTTGGTGACGTCGACACACTGACGCTCTCCAGTGACGGCCAACATCTCCGAGGACGCGGGGGCTTCATGAGGATGATGACGGTGACGGGCGACAAGCTGAGTTCGGCGCCGAGCTCGGCCAGCCCGGAATGCCCTCGGCCAACAAGCTTGTTCGGCGCGGTGAGCAAAGGTTGCACGCCATAAGGCGCGCCGGCGCGCCCTAAGCCGCCAGGTCGCGCTCGCCTTGGACGCGGTCGACGAGGCCCCAGGCCATGGCCTCCTGGGCGCTCATGAAGGTGTCGCGGTCGAGCGCCGCCTCGACCTCGGCCAGGGCGCGTCCGCAATGGCGGGCGTAGAGTTCGTTTATCCGCCGCTGCGTCTCCAGGGCGTCCTTGGCGTGACGTTCGATGTCCGAGACCTTGCCCTGGAAACCGCCGGAGCCCTGATGGACCATGATCCGCGCGTTGGGCAGGGCGACGCGTTGACCGGCCGCGCCGGCCATCAGCAGGAACGAGCCCATGGAGGCGGCGAAGCCCATGCAGGTCGTGGCGACCGGGCTCTTGATATATTGCATGGTGTCATAGATGGCGAAGCCCGCCGTGACCACGCCGCCGGGCGAATTGATGTACATGTCGATCGGCTTCTTGGGATTCTCGGACTCCAGGAATAGCAGTTGCGCGCAAACGAGCGCCGCCATGCCGTCCTCGATCTGGCCGTTTACGAATACGATCCGTTCACGGAGTAAGCGCGAGAAAATGTCGAACGCGCGTTCGCCGCGGCCCGACTCTTCCACGACCATCGGCACCAGGTTCACGCCGCCATCCTCCAGCCGCCGGGCCACGCCACCGCCCGGCGAGGCTCCAAGGTGACCACGTCGCAAAGCCGGGCGGACGGACGGTGGATGATCTTCAGGCCTGCTCCGCCTGCGGTGCCATCGCACACGACGAAGGTCACCATGCTCGGCGGCTCGTCGAGCGACCAGAGCAATGTGAGGCGTCGGTTCTCCGGGTCGATTTCGATCGCCTCGCATGCCGCGCCCTCGCCCAGCCACGCGGCGCGCAGGTGAGGCTCGGCCAGCGCCCGCCAGACCTTTTCCGGCGGAGCGTCGAGATCGCATTCGAAAGTGAATTCCGCGGGTGCATCGGTCATTGGTCCATCCTCCCCAGCAGATCCTTGAGGCGTTCGACGCGTTCGGGCCAGAAGGCCCCGGTGCGCGCCAACCAGTCGATCAACGGATGGATCCCGGCGGGCTCGATCCGATAATAGGTTCTGCGCCCCTCCCGACGTTCCCGCACCAGGCCGGCGGCCCTGAGCGCCGCCAAGTGTTGCGAGACGGCCGGCTGGGAGATCGCCAGCCCCGCCTTGAGGCCGGCGACATTCATCTCCCCGCCAACCAGGCGCTCATAAACCGCGCGCCGGGTGGGATCGCCGAGGGCGCGAAAGATGTCGGTCTGTGGCACGGGCATATTATAAGGCGATACTTATGATTTCGGCAACGAGATTCTTCTGGCGCTCCTGGGGATTTGTTCCTAGTTTGTTCGCGCGCAATGGCGAGGACCTTCATGCTGCGGGAACAGGGCGGCTTCGACTTCCGCGTCGATCGCGAGATGGACGTCCCGCCGCACGCCGGCCATCGCCAGAGGCTGCGCACGCGGGCGGCGGTCAGTCTGGCCGCCCTGCCCGACTATGAACTGATCGAGCTCATCCTGGCGCGCAGCCTGCCGCGCGGCGATGTCAAGCCGATCGCCAAGGCCCTAATGGCGCGCTTCGGGAGCCTGGCCGGCGTCTTCGGCGCCGGTCTCGAGGAACTCAAGAGCGTCAAGAGCGTCGGCGCGGCCACGGCTCTGGATCTCAAGCTGGTGCAGGAGGCGGCGACGCGCATGAGCCGGGTCGAGGCCGCGAAACGGCCGGTGATCTCCTCGTGGAGCGCGCTGCTGGCCTATGTCCGCCAGGCGATGGCGCACGAGGCGCGGGAGCGTTTCCGAGTGTTGTTCCTCGACAAGAAGAACCAGCTCATCGCCGACGAAGTGATGGGCGAGGGCACGGTCGATCACGCGCCGGTCTATCCACGCGAGGTGGTGCGGCGCGCCCTCGAGGTGGGGGCGAGCGCGGTGATCCTGGCGCACAACCACCCATCGGGCGATCCGACGCCGTCCTCCGCCGACATCGACATGACCCGCCAGGTCATCGAGGCCGCGCGCGCCCTGCGCATCTCGGTGCACGATCACCTCGTCGTCGGCCGCGACGGAGTGGCCAGCTTCAAGGCCCTGGGCCTGATGTGACAACATGCCGCCGCAACAAGCTTGGCCGGGGCCAAATCCCGGTTGACTTTGCGGCGAGCTCCGTTAGATATTTCGGCCTAATTGTGACCCGCGCCAGGGGTGAGCGCGCCGCTGAAAAAAAGGCTGGGACCATGACCTGGAAAGCGACTCTCACCGCGGCGGCCTTGTTTTCGGCCGCGACCTTCGCGTCCGGCGCCAGCGCCGGCGTGGTGCTGTCCGACAATTTCAACGATGGAGCGACCTCCATCACCCCCTGGACGGGTGACACGGTGTTCACGTCCCCGAATTCTTACCCCGGCTACACGGGGTCCAATACGAACGCTTCCACCGATTATGTCGCCACCGGCGATTTCGGCATCACTTGTTTTACCGGCTCGCAAGGCTGCGTCGATCTCGACGGATCCACTGGGACTGGGAACGACCCGGCCGGCGTTCTCGAATCGATTTCCAGCTTCGGCGCCGGGACCTACACGCTCACGTTCGAACTGTCCGGCAATCAGCGCGGCGATACGGCCCAGACCACCGAGGTCTACATGGGCAGCCAGCTCGTCGACACCGTCGGCCCGCTTGCCGCCGACGCGCCGTTTGCGCTGGAGAGCGTGACCTTCACCACGACGGCCACGGGCAACCTCGCCTTCGTCGAGGTCGGACCCTCGGACAACCAGGGCAATCTGCTCGACGATGTGGCGCTCAGCGCCGCAGTGCCGGAACCGGCGACGTGGGCTATGATTCTGATCGGTTTTAGTGGGCTGGGCGCGATGCTTCGGCGGCGGACAAGAGACCTCGCCGTCTGACCAATCGCGCACGGGCGTTCCAGGCGCCGCCGGACCTGTTCCGGCGGCGCCTTTTTCATGCGGCCTCGGCCAGGGCGGCCTTCTCCCACTCGTGGAACTCCGGCGTTTCCAGCAGGCGCGCCGCATAGGCGCCGGCCGCGCCGCCATCGCCGAAGTCGGTGAGCTTCAGCCCATAGGTGCGAAAGCGCGTCGCCACCGGCGTGAAGAAGGCGTCGGCGATCGACCATGGCCCGACGAGGAACGGTCCGCCGAAGCGGGACAAAAGCGACGTCCAGAGTTTCACGACGCGGCGGATATTGACCGCAGTGGCTTCCGACACATCAACCTGGGTGCGACCGGCGATGTTCATCGGGCATTCGCCGCGCAGGGAGGGGAAGCCCGAATGCATCTCCGCCGCCGCGCACCGGGCCATGGCCCGCGCCGCGGGATCGGCCGGCCACAGCTTCGCCGGCGGGAACTTCTCGTTGAGGTATTCGCAGATCGCCAGGGTGTCCCAGATCACCTCGCCGCCGTCCTTCAGCGCCGGCACCAGACCCGTCGGCGAGCCGGCCGCCAGGATGCTGTCATAAGTCCGGGGGTCGCGCAGGGCGATCAATGTCTCGGTGAAGGGCGCGCCCGTGCGCTTCAAGGCGAGCCACGGCCGCAAGGACCAGCTCGAGAGGTTCTTGTCTCCGATCAGAATTTCCATCGAATTCCCTCCCGAAGTGGACGGCGGCCATGGTCAGGCCAGATGCTTGGCGCTTAGATGGCCAGAAGACGCAAGAAGTCGAGGGGCGATCGTTCGGGCCGACCGCGCGCATGGCCAAGGCGGCGGACGCGCGCTAAGAGCGGGCCATGATTTTGCGCTACGCCCGGCCCGAGGCGGCCGCCATCTGGTCGCCCCAGACCCGCTATCGCATCATGTTCGAGATCGAGGCCCACGCGGCCGACGCCATGGCCGAGCTGGGCGTGATCCCCAAGGCGGCGGCGGCGGCCATCTGGGAGCGCGGCGGCCAGGCGGTGTTCGATCCCGACCGCATCGACGAGATCGAGCGCGAGACAAAGCACGACGTCATCGCCTTCCTGACCCATGTGGCCGAGATCGTCGGGCCCGAGGCGCGCTTCCTGCACCAGGGCATGACCTCGTCCGACGTCAACGACACCACCCTGGCGGTACAGCTGACGCGGGCGACCGACCTGCTCATCGAGGACGTCGACCTCGTGCTGGCGGCGCTCAAGCGGCGCGCCTTCGAGCACCGCCTGACCCCGACAGTCGGCCGCAGCCACGGGATCCACGCCGAGCCGACCACCTTCGGCCTGAAGCTGGCCGGCCACTATGCCGAGTTCGTCCGCGCCCGCGAACGCCTGGCCCTGGCCAGGTTCGAGATCGCCACCTGCGCCATTTCCGGCCCGGTCGGCACCTTCGCCAGCGTCGATCCCAGAGTGGAGGCCCATGTCGCCGAGAAACTCGGCCTGGCCGTCGAGCCGGTCTCGAGTCAGGTCATTCCGCGCGACCGCCACGCCGCCTATTTCGCCCACCTGGCCGTGGTCGCCTCGTCGATCGAGCGCCTGGCGGTGGAGATCAGACATCTTCAGCGTACGGAGGTTCTCGAGGCCGAGGAGCCGTTCGATGCCGGACAGAAGGGCTCCTCGGCCATGCCGCACAAGCGCAACCCGATCCTGACCGAAAACCTCACCGGCCTCGCCCGCCTCGTCCGTTCGGCGGTGATCCCGGCCCTTGAAGACGTCGCCCTGTGGCACGAGCGCGACATCAGCCACTCTTCGGTCGAGCGTGGGATCGCGCCCGATGCGACGGTGCACCTCGACTTCGCACTGCGACGGCTGGCCGGCCTGATGGAGCGGCTGGTCATCTATCCTGAGAACATGGCCCGCAATCTCGAGCGGCTCGGCGGCCTCGTCCACTCCCAGCGCATATTGCTCGCCCTGACCCAGAAGGGTCTGGGGCGCGAAGCGGCCTACGCGGCCGTGCAGCGCAACGCCATGAAGGTCTGGCGAGGCGAGGGAAATTTCATCGACCTGCTCAAGGCCGATCCGCAGGTGAGCGGGAAGCTGTCCGACGAGGAGCTGGCGGCGCTGTTCGACCCGGCCTGGCACTTCGCCCAGGTGGACACGATCTTCGCGCGGGTGTTCGGGGAAGGGCGGAAGACCTAACGCCCGTTGCGCACCTCGCCGCGGGCGACGGCCATGAACTCGTCCATCTTGGCCCTGACCTCGCCGGCGCGCGCGGAGAGGCCCGAGGCGGCCAGGTCTTCGCTCACCTTGCGCAGCACGTCTTCGTCGCCCGGCTGCTCGAAGTGCGACTTGAGCACCGCCTCGGCGTAGTCGTCGACGCTCTCCAGGCCCATCAGGCGGCCGGCCCATTCGCCCAGCATGCGGTTGCGGCGCGAGGCGGCGCGAAACTCGAGCTCCTGATCGTTGGCGAACTTCCTCTCGAAGCCCTTCTCGCGATCGTCGAGACTACTCATGTAACCCATTTTCATCCACCCACGGCTTGCTCAATATCCCTCGGCGAGGGGGGCGGCAATGATAACCGGGTGCGCCCTTAGGACGCATCGTGAAAGCGGGTGAAATTTATCACGCGGCGCCCGGTTTCGTCCTCCTCGAAGATGTCGGCCAGGGGCCGGCCCCAGCGGATCTGATCGGGCGTGTAGGAGGTCCTGGCGTGGATGGTGGAGACGAAGGTCTCGTCCGTTCCCTTCATGACCACCAGGATCTCGGCCCGCTTGGCTAGGAGGCTCTGGGCGGTCTCGCCGCGCAGCGGGCTGGCATCGTCGATCGCATGGATCACCTGCCAGGTCAGGAAGAACAGCGGCGAGCGCGCGCGCAGCACTGGCAGGTCGCTGAAGCGGCGCATGGCGATGCCCTCGACCGTGACCACGTCGCTGACCAGGCTGACGCTGACCTCGGCCTCGACCACCAGGTTCCGCCGCTGGTTGGCGGCGCGGAACATCAGCGCCGGCACGCCGTCGAATGGCGCGACCACGGCGATGTTGGAGAACATGATCCGCGCCGTCGGCCGCGAGATGCGCGCGAACATCAGGCCGGCGGCGATGGCCAGGTTGAACAGGCCGACGAAGCATTCCAGCGTCATCACCAGGTTGGCATAGAGGCTCCTCGGCCAGATGACGCCGTAACCGACCGAAGCCATGGTCTGGACCGAGAAGAAGAAATGGTCGGCGAAATTGCCCGGCCGCGCGTTCACCACGCCTCCCGGGTCAGCCAGATAGAGCAGGGCGAAGACCGTGTTGATGGCGAGGTAGGCGGCCGCCATCACCGCAAGGAAGGCCCACAGCGGAATGGTCAGCAGCACATGATAGGCGTCGCGCCAGCCGTTCCTGGGCAGGCCGACATATTTCGCCCTCGCGTCGCCCAGGCGCGGGTAGTTCACCGGCGGCAGCTCGTCCGCGGCTTTCTGGATGTCGTCCACATTCACGCGTTTGGCCGCCAAGATTTCGACTTAGGTCACGTTTGCGCCATGGCCCCCGATCGGATAGATTCCGAAGGCCGGATGAAACAGCTCGCCGCCCCTAATATCACTCGGTCGCGCGCTGGGGAGGTTTCGCGGAGGGCGCGTTTTCGTGTCCGGGGCCTCGCCTAGCTCAGAGGAAGGCCGAAAGCCATGACGCGCCGCAAGAAAATCTACGAGGGCAAGGCGAAGATCCTTTACGAAGGGCCCGAGCCCGGGACGCTTATCCAGTATTTCAAGGACGAAGCCACCGCCTTCGACGGCACGAAGAAAGCCGTGCTCGAGGGCAAGGGCGTGATCAACAACCGAATCAGCGAATACATCATGGTCCGGCTGAACGCGATCGGCGTTCAGAACCACTTCATCAAGCGCATGAGTCTGCGCGAGCAGCTGATCAAGGAAGTGGAGATCATTCCGCTGGAGGTGGTGTGCCGCAACATCGCCGCCGGTTCGCTGTCCAAGCGATTCGGCATCCCCGAGGGCCAGGCGCTGCCCCGCTCGATCATCGAATTCTACTTGAAGGACGACAAGCTGCACGACCCCATGGTGGCCGAGGAGCACATCACCGCGTTCAACTACGCCCAGACGCAGGAAATCGATGACATGATGGCCATGACCCTGCGGGTGAACGATTTCCTCTGTGGCCTTTTCGGCGCCGTCGGCATCACCCTGGTGGACTTCAAAGTCGAGTTCGGCCGCATATGGGAGAACGACTTCTCGCGCGTGCTCCTGGCCGACGAGATCAGCCCGGACAGCTGCCGGCTGTGGGACGCGGCGACCAATGAGAAGCTGGACAAGGATCGTTTCCGCCGCGACCTCGGCAATGTCATCGAGAGCTACACCGAGGTGGCGCGCCGCCTCGGAATCATGAAGGAAATGCCGACGGTCATCCAGGGCGGCATCCACTAAAGCATGAAAGCCAAGGTCGAGGTGTTCCTGAAGCCCGGCGTCCTCGACGTCCAGGGCAAGGCGGTGGAGAACGCCCTGCATGGCCTCGGCTGGCCGGGCGCGGCCAATGTCCGCGTCGGGCGGGTGATCACCTTCGATGTCGGCGCGGCAAGCGCGCGGGACGCGCGCGACGAGGTCGAGGCCATGTGCCAGCGGCTGCTGGCCAATCCGGTGATCGAAAGCTGGCGGGTCGAGGTCGCGCCGTGAAGGCGGCGGTGGTCGTCTTCCCTGGCTCCAACTGCGACCGCGACTGCAAGACCGCCATCGAGCGGACCACGGGCGCGGCGGTCGACATGGTCTGGCATGCGCAGAGCGAACTGCCACCCGGCCTCGATCTCATCGTTCTGCCGGGCGGCTTCGCCTATGGCGACTATCTGCGCGCGGGGGCCATGGCCGCCCTCTCGCCGGTAATGGGCGCGGTCAAGGCAGCGGCCGCGCGCGGCGTCGCCGTGGCCGGCGTGTGCAACGGCTTCCAGGTCTTGTGCGAGGCCGGCATGCTGCCG
>JBOHLC010000200.1:0-2397 GCA_050729395.1 Caulobacteraceae bacterium | reverse complement strand
TGGGAGAGGTCGAGACGCGCCTTCAGGCGCGTCCGGGTGAGGGCTCTTTGCGCGACCGGCGAGTTTGGCTCCGCCAGGATGGTGTGCGGCCACGCCCTCCAGGCTCTCGAACACCTCGCCGTTCCAGAACGGGATCTCCAGCCGAGGGCTTCGAGCGCCTAGTTACTCCGGGCGCCATAGGCCGCGTCGTCGTCGCTCTTCGATCCATCGCCGCACTCTAGCTTGCGACGCAAAAGGCTCAAACGTCGCGTGAAATCGGCGACGGCAGATCCCCTCACCCGGACGCGCCCTCAAGGGCGCGTCTCGACCTCTCCCGGTGGGAGAGGAGGGATTGCTAATCCCGGTCCGTGTTCGGGGCCTGGGACGCTATTTCGGGCCGCAGGCTGAGGCGCCAGCCGCCGAGGGCCTCCAGCGACCTCGCCCCACCGGCGTCGGCGGTCTTTGCCGGTGGCGCGGGTTCGGGGACCACGATCGGCGGCAGCTTGCGCTCGGTCAGCGCGGCGTTCACCCCGGCAAGATCCGTGTTCTCAAGCGCGGCGAAGCGGGATCTTATGTCGGCCAGTTCGCCCTCGAGCACGCTCGCCCGGGTGAGCTGATAGGCCGATGGCTGTCCCTCCCAGCTGGTTATAGCGCCATAGAGCTGGTCGGTGTGCTCGCGCAGCCGCTCCTCACCGGTGATCGCCCCGCCCTCCTTGGTCGCCACGATCTCCTTGCGCAGGACGTCGGCCTTGTCCGAAAGCGCCGCCAGGCGCGGCGCCAGGGGATCGCCGGTCTGCAGGCCATGAGCCAGGGCGGCCGCGCCTTCTCGCACCGCGTTGATCTGCATCAGGAGGTCGGTCTCGTGGCCGAACAGGGCGCTGACCCGCTCCGCGGCGGCGAACTGCGCCTGGCGATCCTTCAGGGTGAAGTTCACGCGCCGGTCGAGCACGACCGGGAAACTTTGGGTCAGGGACTGGCCGGACAGCGACAGACGGGCGCTGTAGGTTCCCGGGAGCCAGCGCGGACCGAGCGCCGAGGAACCGGCGATCTGGGCGGCGGGCGGCACGCGCGGGGCCGGCGCGCGCATCGACCAGACCACGCGGTTTATGCCCGGGCGGGTGGAGGCGGGCAGGGTGTCGATGACCTTGCCCGAAGGATCCAACACCTCGAGCGTGAGCTTGCCGATCAGCCGGCGATGCGGCTCGTAATAGGCGATGAAGGCGCCATCCGGCGGATTGTCGCCGACGAATTCGGCGTCGCCATTGGACCAGCCGCCGTTGGCTTCGATGCGCTGCTGCGCCGGACGCGAAGGCAGGAAGGCGAGGTCCTTGGCCATGATCTCGGGCGTCAAGGCCCTGAGCGGCGTCAGGTCGTCGATGATCCAGATGCCGCGCCCATAGGTGGCGATGGCCAGATCGCCGTCGCGGTTTTGGAAGGCCAGATCGCGCACCGGCACATCGGGGAATTCATGACCCTTGAACTGGGCCCAGTCGCGTCCGCCGTTGGGGGAAATCCACAGGCCGAACTCGGTGCCGAGGTAGAGCAGGTCCGGCCGTTGCGGGTCTTCCTTGATCACATGGGCGAAGCCGCGCACGCCCTGACCCGGACGCACGATCGGCGTCCAGGTGCGGCCATAGTCGGTGGTGCGATAGACGTATGGGGCCATGTCGCCGAAGGTGTGCCGATCGAAGGCGGCATAGGCCGTGCTGGGGTCGTAGCGGCTCGCCTCCACCCAGGACACCCACGACTGCGGCGGCAGGCCGATGTTAGCCGTCAGATTGGTCCAGCTTTTGCCGCCGTCCCTGGTGAGCTGCAGGTTGCCGTCGTCCGTGCCGACCCAGATCAGCCCCGCCTGCTTTGGGGATTCGCTGATCGTGAAGATGGTCGTGTGCATTTCGGCGACGGAGTTGTCGACGGTGATGCCGCCAGACTGCTCCTGGCGCTGCTCGTCCTTGTTATTGGTCGTCAGGTCCGGCGAGATCTTGTCCCACGTCTGGCCATGGTCGCGGCTGCGGTAGAGATACTGCGCCCCGATGTAGATCGTCCCCTTCTCGTTGGGGCTGAGCACGACCGGCGCGTTCCAGTTGAAGCGCAGCTTTTCCGGGCTGTCGGACCTTGGCTGGATGTCGCGCGCCTCGAGCGTCTTGCGGTTCACGCGCAGCAGGGCGCCTCCCTGGCTCTCGACATAGGCGAAGCCTTCCGGATCGGCCGGATCGGGCCACGCCCAGAACCCGTCGCCGCCACCGAGGTTCTCCCAGCGGCTGTTGGTGATCCCGCCCGGATAGGCGCTGTCACCCACCCACACGCTGTTGTCCTGCAGTCCGCCGTAGACCTGGTACGGATCCTTCCCGTCGACGCTCACGTGATAGAATTGCCCGATCGGCAGATTGTCGGTCTTCACCCAGCGATTGCCGCCGT
>JBOHLC010000199.1:0-6615 GCA_050729395.1 Caulobacteraceae bacterium | reverse complement strand
CCCCTCCCCCGTAAACGGGGGAGGATTAGCCCGGCTGTGGCGGTCAGCCGGTGCGGGGAGCGCGATCCAACTCGACCGTCGAACGCTCTCCGCGCTTCACACGTGGACGTCCTCGTGGCGGACTTCGCTTGGCGGCCCTGGCGAGATCAGGCCGAACAGCAGGTGGTCGCGCCACACCCCGTTGATGCGCAGATAGGCCATGGCCATGCCTTCCTGGCGGAATCCGGCCCGGATCAGCACCGCGCGCGAGCCCTCGTTGGTCGGAATGCAGGCCGCTTCCACCCGGTGCAGGCCCAGCCTCTGGAAGGCGAAGCGGGTCACCGCCCGCACCGCCGCCACCGTATGGCCCTGGCGCGCGTGAGGCTCGCCGATCCAGTAGCCGATCGAGCCCATCTGGGCGACGCCACGGCGGATGTTGGACAGCGTAATGCCGCCCACCATGAGGCTGTCGTCGGCGCGAAAGACCAGGAATGGATAGGCTAGGCCCCGCTCCATGTCGTGAGCGTAAGCGGCCAGCCGGCGGCGGAAGGCCGGCCGGCTCAGGTCGTCGGCCGGCCAGGTCGGCTCCCATGGCTGCAGGAAGGCGCGCGAGCCGGCGCGCAGGGCCGACCATTCGGCGTAGTCAACCGCCCGGGGCGGGCGCAGTCTGACGCCGGCCCCCTCGAGGCGCAGTTCATGGTCGGAGCCTATCCAGTCGAGGAGGGCCATGGCCGCGATCTTGTCCCGCTTCCGCGCCTCCGCCAAGTGGCGTCAGGCGAAGAGGCCGTCCTCGAACCTCGCGCCCGCGTCCATCGCCGCCTTGGGGCCAAGGACGCTGGCGACGCAACGCGCGGGTTCCAGCAGCCGGCGCGCCAGCCGCTCCACGTCCTCGCCGCTGACCGCGTCGATGGCCCGAGCGATCTCGTCCGACGGCAGCAAACGGCCGAAGGCCAGGATTTGCGCCGCCGCCTGTTCGGCGCGGGCGGCCATGGACTCGCGGCCCATGAACAGGGACGCCTTGAGCTGAGCCTTGGCCCGCGCCAGTTCTCTCGTTTCTGGCCCGCGCGCCAGCAGGCCGATCTGACCCGCCGCGACGCCCGCCAGCCGGGACGCGTCCGCCGCCGCGCAGCCGGCGTAGACGCCGAGCACGCCGGTATCGGCGTAGGCCTCGCTCCAGGCGTCGATGGCGTAGGCAAGGCCCAGACGCTCGCGCGCCTCCTGGAACAGGCGCGAGGACATTCCCCCGCCCAGCATCTCGGCGTAGAGGCGCAGTGTCCAATGATCGGGATCGGTGATGCCCGGCGCGGGCAGCATGAACACCAGATGGGCCTGCTCCAGCTTGCGCTTCTCGCGCGCGTGGCCGCCGGTGAAGCTGGCGCCTGGCGCCTGCCGGGGTATCTCGAGCGCGGGCGTCGCGGCGAAAACCCGCTCGGCGAGCCTCAAGAGTTCGTCCTCGTCCACCGCGCCAGCCGCGGAGACCACCAGGCGGTCCGACGCGTAGACATCCGCCCGCCAGGCCTCCAGCGTCGCCCCGTCGGCTGCGGCGATGGTCTCGGGCCGCCCCAGTATCGGCCGGCCGAGCGGCTGGCCGGCGAAGGCGGCGGCCTGGGCCAGTTCGAACACCTGGTCGTCGGGCGTGTCCGCCGCCTCGGCGATCTCCTGGCCGACGACCTGGATCTCCTTGGCGAGGTCCTCCGCGTCGAGGGTGGGCCGCAGGACCAGATCGGCGGTCACCGCCATCGCCAGCGGCAGGCCGCCCTTCAGCGCCCGCACCTGAAAGCTGGTCCGTTCCTGGCCCGTGGCGGCGTTGATATGGCCGCCGTCGGCCTCGATCGCCTCGACGATGTCCTTGGCCGAGCGCGTCCCGGCGCCCTTGAACACCATGTGCTCCAGCAAATGCGACCAGCCCGAGCGTGGCGCGTCCTCGAAGCGCGCGCCCCGGCCGGCGACGACGCTGAGGGCCAGGGTCTCGAACCCCTCCGCCCGGTCGCAGACGACGGTGACGCCGTTGGCCAGGCGATGAACCGCGGGCGCGCTCACGGCCAATCCCGCACATAGGCCTTGACGGCGCTGGCGTCGGCGGGAAGGCGGTCGAAGCGCTCGACCAGCATGCCAAGCGCCTCGACGCGCGCGGCGTCCGGCGTCAGGCCGGCGGCGGCCATGGCCTCGGGGAATTTGGCCGGATCGGCGGTGGCCAGGACGACCAGCGGCGTTCGGGCGGGAAGCGGCGTGGCCGCGTCGGCGCCGGCCAGGGCCACGGCGGTGTGCGGATCGACAAGCTGGCCCGTCTCGTCCCAAGCCTTGCGCATGGCCTCCCCGGTCGCGGTCTCGCTTATGGCATGAGCCTCGAACACCTCGCTCATGGCCGCGCGCGTCGCCGGCGCCAGCCTGAGCTCGCCCGTGCGCTCGAACTTCGCGTACGCGGCCGCCGTCTCCAGATTGCCCCGTCCGGCGTATTCGAAGTGAATGCGCTCGAAGTTGGAGGCGACCTGGATGTCCATGGCCGGGCTCTGGGTCGGGATGACCCCGCCACGCCGATAGACACCCCCGGCGAGGGCGCGGGTGACGATGTCGTTGGCGTTGGTGGCGACGATCAGCCTCTCGATCGGCAGCCCCATGCGCCGGGCGGCCCAGCCGGCGTAGGCGTCGCCGAAATTGCCGGTCGGCACTGCGAAGGCGACGCTGCGATGGGGCGCGCCCAAGGCCGACGCCGCGGCGAAATAATAAACGCTCTGGGCGGCGACGCGGGCGAGGTTGATCGAATTGACCGCGGCCAGCTCCGCCTCGCGGGCGAAGGCTTCGTCGGCGAACAGGGCCTTGAGGATCGCCTGGCAGGCGTCGAAATCGCCGTCCACGGCGACGCAGCGCACGTTGTCGGCCCCGGTGGTGGTCATGAAGCGCCGCTGGACCTCGGTGACGCGGCCCTCCGGGAGCAGAACCACGAGGCGCACGCCGGCAAGATTGGCGAAGGCCGCCGCCGCCGCCCCGCCGGTGTCGCCCGAGGTCGCCGCGACGATGGTCATCGTCCGGCCGCGCGCGGCCAGGGCATGCTCGAAGAGCCCTGCCATCGCCTGCATGGCTATGTCCTTGAAGGCCAGCGTCGGCCCGTGGAACAGCTCGAGGAGAAAGCGGGTGGGGGTCAGTTGCCGAAGGGGCGTCACCGCCGTGTTCGAGAAGGCGGCGTAGGCCTTGGCGCAGATGCGCTCCAGCGCCTCGGCCTCGATCTCCGCGCCGGCGAAGCGGCCGAGGATGGCCGCCGCGACCTCGGCGTAGGGACGGCCGGCGAAGGCGGCGATCTCGTCGCGGCTGAGCCTGGGCCAGCTCTGGGGGATGTAGAGGCCGCCGTCGGGCGCGAGGCCGGCCAAGAGGACGTCGAGGAAGCCGGCCTCGGGCGATCGGCCTCGGGTGGAGATGAACCTCATGGCCGGCGCATCCGGCGGAACACGACGGCCGCCCACATCCAGAACAGCACGCCGGCCAGGCCGAACCAGGTCAGGGCGTAGACGAAGTGGTTGTTGGGTATGTCGCCCGGCAGCGCGGCCGGCGTGACGCCCGGCGGCGCCGGACTCTCCGACTCGACCGCCAGATAGTAGGGCGCGACGCTCACCCCGCCGGCGATGAGCCGCAAGGCCTGGGTGTCGATCGATTGCAGGACGAGCGAGCCGTCGGCGGCGCGTCTGGGCGCGACGTCGAGAAAGCCGCGGACGCCGGGCCGGCGCAGGATTCCGCTCACCTGCCTGGGCGCGGGATAGCTCGCCGCCGCCGGCGCCATCTGGCCGGTGAAGCGATTGACCAAGCCACGGTCGAGGACGATCCCGCTCCACGGACCGCCGGCCAGCGGACAATAGCCCATCAGCCGCCAGCCGACGCCGCCAGGGCGCAGGGCATAGCGGTAGATGGCCGGTCCTGGCGAGCGACCTGGCCCGCAGGCCGTCTCGACGCGCAGGTAACCTACGTCGTGGCCGCGCGCCGCCATGGCCAGGACTTGCGCCAGCGGTCTCGCTGGAGCGTGCCGCAAGGCGGCGATCCTGGCCAGAAGATCGGTCTTCCACGCCAGGCGGTGGAGCTGCCAAACCCCCAGGCCGACCAGCGCCGCCAGCCCGAGCATCGCGGCCAGGGTAAGGCCAAGCGGAAAGCGTCTCACCGGCTGCCGACGCGGTTGCGCACGTGAGCGGCGATCATCAGCCCTTTCATCGGTCGCAGCAGCGCCAGGCTTAGCACCGCCGCCGCCGGGATCCACACCACCAGCGGAAGCCACACCGGCGGCTGGAAGGCGATCTCGGTGAACATGGCTCCGAAGACGGCGATGAAGCCCACGACCAGGATGACGAACACCGCCGGCCCGTCGCCGCTGTCGCTGCCAGCCAGATCGTAGCCGCACACCGCGCAGCGCGGCGTGACGCGCAGGAAGCCCTCGAACAGGGCGCCCTGGCCGCAGTTGGGGCAGCGGCCGCGCGCGCCGGCGATGAACGGAGTAAGGCCGCCGGCGGCCGTCAATGTCCCCAGCCGGCCCCGAAGGTCACATAGAGGAAGGTGAACAGGAACAGCCACACCACGTCGACGAAGTGCCAGTACCAGGCCGCGGCCTCGAAGCCGAAGTGCTGCTTGGGCGTGAATCCGCCGGCGATCAGCCTCCCGAGGCAGACCATGAGGAAGATGCTGCCGATGACCACGTGGAAGCCGTGGAAGCCGGTGGCCATGACGAAGGCCGATCCATAGAGGCCGGCGTTGGACGCGTCCTCCGAATAGAACATGTGGTCGGTGAAGATGTGGTGGTATTCGTAGGCCTGGATCGAGGTGAACAGCAGGCCAAGCGCTATGGTGATGGCCAAGCCGAGCTTGGCCCCCTTCCGGTCGCCCATCTGCAGCGCATGGTGGGCCCAGGTGACCGTCGTGCCCGAAAGCAGCAGGGTCAGGGTGTTGACCAGCGGCAGCTCGAACGGCGGCACCATCTCGATGCCCTTCGGCGGCCAGCTCGCCCAGGCGGTGCGCACGTCGTCGATCGGCGAGAGCGTGCGCGCGTGGTGGAACAGGGCCATCTCGAAGAACACCCAGAACCAGGCGACGAAGAACATCACCTCCGAGGCGATGAACAGGATCATGCCGTAGCGCAGGCCGATGGAGACCACCGGGGTGTGGTCGCCCTCGTTGGCCTCCTTGACCACATTGGTCCACCAGGCGGCCATGGTGATCAGGACACTTACGAGGCCGACGGCCAGCAGCCACCAGGTGCCCTTGGGCATGCCGAAGATGCCCTTCATCCACACCACCAGGCCCCAGGCAGTGAGAACCGCGGCGACCGAGCCGATCAGCGGCCAGATGCTGGGCTTGACCAGGTGGTAGTCGTGATGGACGCCTTCGTGAGCCATGTCGCCTTGCCGAACCCTTGGAAACAGTTTGTGGTGCTATAGCCCCGCCCTGGGCGCGCCGCCAAGGGGCCCGAGCGGGCTCGCCGGGCCGCTCGCCACCCTGGGCCCGGTCACGGCGGGATAGAAGGTGTAGGAAAGGGTGATCGGGCCGGCGGCGAGGGCGTCGGAGTCGGCGGCGTAGCGCGGATCGACGTAATAGACGACCGGAAATTCCACCGTCTCGCCCGCCTTGATCGTCTGGTTCTTGAAGCAGAAGCACTCGAGCTTGGAGAAGTAGGGCCCGGCCGCCTCGGGCGTCACATTGAACAGCGCCCGGCCGGTGACCGCGGCCGGTCCGGTGTTGGTCGCGCGGAAGAAAGCCAGCTTGGGCTCGCCCAGCCGCGCTTCCTGGCTGCGCTGCACCGGCGTGAAGGTCCAGGAGAGACCGCGCACATTGGTGTCGAAGCTGACGTTGACCGTGGCCTTGGAAACCGCGCCCGGGGCGAAGCTCGCCCGCCGCACCGTGCCGTTGAACCCGGTCGCGGCGCAGAAGGCGCGATAGAACGGCACGGAGGCGAAGGCCATGCCGACCATGACGACAGCGACCACGGCGCAGATCGCCGCCACGCGGGTGTTGGACTTGGCCATCAGCCGCCCCTCTGCTTCACCAGGGTGAGGATGAACACCACCGCCACGAAGGCGGCCAGCGCCAGGGCGATGGCGATGCTGCGCGCCCGCCGCGCCCTGGCCGCCTTGGGATCCTCGCCGAACGGATTGTCACTCATCCCCCCAGAGCCAGCGCATGGAGCGGCGCGGCGCCCAGCAGATGCTCGGCCAGAAGCGTGGCGAACAGGGCGAAGAGATAGAGGATGGAAAAGGCGAACAGATTGCGCGCGGCCTTGGCCCCGGCTTTCACGTCATAAAGATCGCCGTCGCGCGCGCTCGCGCCACTCGCCTCGCCGGCGTGGCTGGCCGCGAGGCGCGCGGCCAGGGCGATGAAGCCCGCGCCGCCGGCCACGGAGACCGCCAGATAGGCCGCTCCGCCCAGGCCCGCGAGGGCCGGGGCCACGCCGAGCGGGACGAGCAGCAGGCTGTAGAGAAGGATCTGGCGCCGGGTCGAGGCCGCGCCGGCGGTCACCGGCATCATCGGCACCCCGGCCCTGGCGTAGTCCTCGCTGGTATAGAGCGACAGGGCCCAGAAGTGCGGCGGGGTCCACAGGAAGATGATGGCGCACAGCAGCCAGGCGTTGAGTGGCGCAGAGCCGCTGGCCGCGGCCCAGCCGATCAC
>JBOHLC010000198.1:0-50473 GCA_050729395.1 Caulobacteraceae bacterium | reverse complement strand
GAGCAGCGGCTGGCCGAAAGCCTGGAGCAGGCCCTGCGCCTGGCCGACGGCATCGCCGTGGCCGAGTGGGCGGACCTGGCCGAGGGCGAGACCGAGCCCCGGCGACTGCTGTTCTCGGAGAAGTTCGCCTGCCCGGTCAGCGGCTTCACCATCGCCGAGATCGAGCCGAAGCTGTTCTCGTTCAACAGCCCGGCCGGCGCTTGCCCCGCCTGCGACGGCCTGGGCATGAAGCTGAAGTTCGGCGCCGACCTCATTGTGCCCGACAAGGACAAGACCCTGCACAAGGGCGCCATCGCGCCCTGGGCCAAGGGTCCCTCCCCGCTCTACACCCAGACCCTGCAGGCGCTCGCCCGGCACTACGGCTTCTCCATGGACGAGCCCTGGTGGAAGCTGCCTGAGAAGGCGCACGAGGTGGTGCTGCAAGGCTCGGGCGCGGAGAAAATCCGCTTCGTCTACGACGACAACGCCCGCAAGTACGAGGTGAGCAAGACCTTCGAGGGCGTGCTGCCCAACCTGGAGCGGCGCTGGCGCGAGACGGACTCGAGCTGGGTGCGCGAGGAGCTGGGCCGCTATCAGCAGGAAACGCCGTGCGAGGTCTGCCGCGGCGCGCGGCTGAAGCCCGAGGCCCTGGCGGTGAAGATCGCCGGCAAGCACATCGCCGAGGTCTCCGGCCTCGCCATCCGCCCGGCGCGCGACTGGTTCGCCTCCCTGGAGGACCAGCTCACCGGCAAGCAGATGGAGATCGCCCGGCGCATCCTGAAGGAGATCAACGACCGCCTGCGGTTCCTGGTCGACGTGGGGCTGGAGTACCTCAACCTTTCGCGCGGCTCGGGCACGCTCTCCGGCGGCGAGAGCCAGCGCATCCGCCTCGCCAGCCAGATCGGCTCGGGGCTGACCGGCGTGCTCTATGTGCTCGACGAGCCCTCCATCGGCCTGCACCAGCGCGACAACGCGCGGCTGCTGACCAGCCTCAAGGGCCTGCGCGACCTCGGCAATTCGGTGCTGGTGGTCGAGCACGACGAGGAGGCCATCCTTTCCGCCGACTACGTCATCGACATGGGTCCGGCCGCCGGCATCCACGGCGGCGAGATCGTGGCCGAGGGAAGTCCGGCCGACATCATGGCCGCGGAAAAGAGTCTGACCGGCCAATACCTGAGGGGCGAGCGCCAGGTCGCCATTCCCGAGCGCCGCCGGCCGATCTCGGCGGCGCGGGTGGTGCGGGTCACCGGGGCCAGCGGCAACAACCTCAAGCATGTGACGGCCGAGATCCCGGTCGGCGGCTTCACCTGCGTCACCGGCGTCTCCGGCGGCGGCAAGTCCACCTTCACCGTCGAGACCCTTTACAAGGCGGCCGCGCGCCGACTCAACAATGCCTCCGACGCTCCCGCGCCTTACGAGCGGATCGAGGGCCTAGAGCAGTTCGACAAGGTCATCGACATCGACCAGAGCCCGATCGGCCGCACGCCAAGGTCAAATCCAGCCACCTATACAGGCGCCTTCACCGCCATCCGCGACTGGTTCGCCGGACTGCCCGAGGCCAAGGCGCGCGGGTACGGCCCGGGGCGCTTCAGCTTCAACGTCAAGGGCGGGCGCTGCGAGGCGTGCCAGGGCGACGGCCTGATCAAGATAGAGATGCACTTCCTGCCCGACATCTATGTCACGTGCGATGTCTGTCGCGGCCACCGCTACAACCGCGAGACTCTGGAGATCCTGTTCCGCGGCAAGTCCATCGCCGATGTGCTCGACATGACCGTCGAGGAGGCGGCGCAGATGTTCCGCGCCGTGCCCTCCATCCGCGACAAGATGGAGACGCTGGGGCGCGTGGGCCTCGGCTACATCAAGGTCGGCCAGCAGGCGACGACCCTTTCCGGCGGCGAGGCCCAGCGCATCAAGCTGTCGAAGGAGCTTTCCCGGCGCGCCACCGGCCGCACGCTCTACATCCTGGACGAGCCGACCACGGGCCTGCACTTCGAAGACGTGCGCAAGCTCCTCGATGTGCTGCATGAGCTGGTCGACCAGGGCAACACCGTGGTCGTCATCGAGCACAACCTCGACGTGGTGAAGACGGCCGACTGGATCCTCGACTTCGGCCCCGACGGCGGCGACGGCGGCGGGCGGATCATCGCTACCGGCAGTCCCGAGGCGGTGGCCGCCGACAAGGGCAGCTGGACCGGTCGCTATCTGGCCGAACTCTTCGCTCGCCAGGGCGAACGCGCGGCGGCGCTTGCCAAGCCCAAACGGGCGAAGGTAAGTGCATAGGAGCATGTGGCGAAGCGCGGGACTGATCGCCATTTCGGCGTTCGCGATGAACCTTCCAGGCGCCGCGGCGGCCGCGGACGCCGGCAATCCGGCCTGCGCCGCCGCCCTCGACTTCATCCTGAGCGTCGCCGGCCACGGCAAGCATGCGACCCGGCTGGTCGTCGCCGAGGCGCCCGATACGGCCGAAACCAAGGACTTGACGGCGGACAACATCCTGGATGCGGGCTGGACGGGTGATCCGCCTTCGGCCGCTTTCGCGGCGATCTTCCTTGAATCCCCCGCCCAGAGCGCCCTGGATTCCTGCCCGTCTCTCGCCGCCGAACTGGCCAAGGACAAGATCGCCAGCGGCGATGACGCCGTCGCCAAGCTCACCACGGCCGACAGCGACGTCAATTCCCTGCCGGAGTTTCCAGCCGACGTCCTTACCGTCTCCCTCCCGGTGCTGAGCGCCGACGGCCTCCACGCCCTGCTGGAATACAATCTCTGCGCCGGCGTCGACATGTGCTCGGGCGGCATTCAACACATGCTGCGCGACAAGTCGGGACGCTGGAAGCGCGTCGGTCGCATGCTATCGGTACCTTCCTAGAGTTCATTGCCGGGGCCGCCTCGGCGCTCGCGCCCCCGGGGAACCGTGAGCTAGCTTTGGTGTTAGCTCCGGGGAGTAGTCAGCCTGTCGGTGAGCGGCGGGGGAACCGGCATGGCCAACGAAGCGGAACGCGGCGCGTCCGGCGCGAATGCCCAGGCGGCGAGCGACCAGGATCGACAGCATCATGGCGGCCAGGCCGGAAAGCCTGGCAGAAGCGGCAGGCGCGGCCTGATGGGGCACCCGTTGCTTCTGTTCGGCGGGATCATCGCGCTTGTCCTCGTGACGATCGGCGCGCTGCTGTGGTGGCTCAACGCGCGCAACTACGAGTCCACCGACGACGCCTTCATCGACACCCACATGGTTCGCCTGGCGCCCCAGGCCGCCGGGCGCGTGACCGAGGTGCTCGTGGGCGACAACGAACTGGTCCGGGCCGGCCAGCCCGTCCTCACCATCGACTCGGCCGACGTCGCCGCGCGCGTCGCCCAGGCCAAGGCCCAGAAGGCCCAGTCACAGGCCCAGGCGGATAACGCCGCCGCCCAGATCGCCATCGACGAAGCGGCCTGGCGCCAGTCGCTGGCCGAGCTCGCCGCGGCCCAGGCCCCGGCCGCCAACGCCGCCGCCGACCTTGCCCGCTACCGTCAGCTGCAGGCCCTCAATCCCCTGGCCGTCGCCCAGCAGCAGATCGACCAGGCGTCGGCCCAGGCGCGCCAGACGGCGGCGCAGCGTGACGCCGCCGCCAAGGCCGCCGACAGCAAACAGTCGCAGATCACCGCCGCCCGGGCCCAACTCGACGCGGCCAGGCAGGGCGTGGGCGCCGCCCAGGCCCAGCTCGACCAGGCCGCCGTGGATCTCGGCTATACGCGCCTCTTCGCCCCCGTGGCCGGCCATGTCACCGCCAAATCGGTGGCGATCGGCGACTACGTCCAGCCAGGCGCCCAGGTGCTGGCCATCGTTCCCCTCACCGTCTGGGTCACGGCCAATTTCAAGGAAACCCAGCTCAAGCTGATGCGGCCTGGCCAGAGCGTGGCCATCAAGGTGGACGCCTGTCCGGAAGACCATCTGCGCGGCCATGTGGATTCCATCCAGCGGGGCGCTGGCCAGGCGTTCGGCATCCTGCCGCCGGAGAACGCCACCGGCAACTTCGTCAAGGTGGTGCAGCGCGTGCCGGTGAAGATCCTGTTCGACGAAACGCCGCGCGACTGCATCCTGGGCCCCGGTATGTCGGTCACGCCGACCGTCAGGGTGCGCTGAATATGGCCGGCGGCGCGCCGGGCGTTGGGGGCGACGCGGGCTGGACACCGGCGCGGTCGGTCGCCGGCCAGCGCAATCCGTGGACGATCGTGGCCGTGATCTCCATCGCCACCTTCATGACGGTCCTCGATTCCTCGATCGTCAACGTCGCCCTCGACCACATCGCCGGCGGCATGGCGGTCACCTACGACGAAGCCACCTGGGTCACCACCACCTTCCTGGTTTCGACCGCCATCGTCATTCCGATCTCCGGCTGGCTGGCCAATGTGATCGGGCGCAAGCGCTACTACATGATCTCGGTCGCGCTGTTCACCATCGCCTCTTTCCTGTGTGGGATCGCGCCGAACCTGACGACCCTGATCCTGGCGCGGATCCTGCAAGGGGCGGCAGGCGGCGGCCTGGCGGCGGTCGAGCAGTCGATGCTTGTCGACACCTTCCCGCCCAGCAAGCGCGGCATGGCCTTCGCCGCCTACGGCATGGTGGTCATCGTCGGGCCTATCCTCGGGCCGATGCTCGGCGGGATCATCACCGACAACGCCTCCTGGCGCTGGTGCTTCCTGATCAATGTGCCGGTGGGGGCGCTGTCGCTGTTCCTGGTCCATCTGCTGGTCGACGAACCGGAGGCCTTGAAGGCCGATCGGGCCAAGCTTCTGCGGCGCGGACTACAAGTGGACATCACCGGTTTCATTCTCGTCGCCCTGTTCTTCGGCTGCCTGGAAATCACCCTCGACCGCGGCCAGACCGATGACTGGTTCTCATCGCCGACCATCGTCGCCACGGCTGTCATGGCCGCGCTGGCCTTGATCTGCTTCATTCCCTGGGAGCTGACCCGCGAGGAGCCGATCGTGCCCATCGCCATGTTCGGCCGGCGCAACTTCGCCATCGCCAGCCTCTTCCTGATGCTGGTTGGCGTGATCATCTTCGGCACCACCCTGTTCATTCCCCAGTTGCTGCAGACCGTGCTGGGCTACACGGCGACCGACGCCGGCTTCGCCCTCACCGCCGGCGGCCTGGCCACGATCCTGGTCATGCCCTTGAGCGGCCTGCTCGCCCAGAGAGCCGATCCGCGCTGGCTCATTGGCGGCGCTTTCATCGTCCAGGCGCTGGCGCTGTGGAACATGAGCCATCTCAACACCAACATGTCGTTCGCCGACGCCGCCTATGCGCGCATGTTCCAGTCGATCGGCCTGCCGTTCCTGTTCGTGCCGATAACCAACGTCGCCTATGTCGGCCTGGCCCCCAACGAGAGCAACCAGGCCTCGGCGATGATGAACGTCGCCCGCAATCTCGGCGGAACCATCGGCATCTCCACGGTGCAGACGATGCTGGCGCAACGAGCGCAATGGCATCAGGCCCGCCTGGCGGAAACGCTCAATCCGCTCAATCCCAACTACACCCAGGCGATCAACGAGGCGGCGGCCAAGCTGCAGGCCTTGGGCCAGTCGGCGATGAACGCGCGGAACATCGCGGTGGCCAATCTCTATCGCCAGCTAGGCCGGCAGTCTCAGATGCTGGCCTACATCGACGTGTTCCACACCCTGATGCTGGTCATCTTCGCCTGCGTGCCGCTCGTCCTGATCATGCGCGGTCGCCAGGGCTCGGCCCCGACGGGAGCGGGTCATTGACCCCCGCTCGCGCCATCGCCCTCATGGCCACGGCGGCGCTCGCCGCCTGCACGGTCGGACCGAACTATCGGCGGCCCGAGGTTCCGACCCCGCCCGCCTTCACCGAGAACGGCGGCGCGGCGCGTACAAGCCTTCCGCCGACCGAGGCCGATCTATCCAGGTGGTGGCTGCAATTTCGCGATCCGGTCCTGCAGAGGCTCATCCAGCGGGCCCTGGCGAGCAATCTCGATCTCGGGGTCGCGGCCTCGCGGGTGCGCCAAGCCAGGTTCCAGGAGAAAATCGCCGGCGCCGCCGAGTGGCCGACGGTCAACGCGACCGGTACGGCGGTGACGTTCAATTCCAACCGCTCGTCTTCGTCCGCGCCCGCCAGCGGCGGTTCCGGCGGAGCCGCTGGCGCGCCGCCTTCCGGCGGCTTTCAGCTTCCCGGCCATCTCAATCTCTATTCCGCCGGCTTCGACGCCACGTGGGAGGTCGACCTTTTCGGAGGCGTGCGCCGCTCCGTCGAGGAGGCCAAGGCCAACAGCGAGGCCGCTGTCTGGGCCAGGCGCGACGGCGAAGTGACGCTCACCGCCGAGGTCGCCAACGACTACTTCACCCTGCGCGAAGTGCAGACCCGCATCGCCGTCGGCCAGCAGGAGCTGGCGCGCCAGAAGGATATCGGCGCCCTGGTCGCCGCGCGGCGCAAGGCCGGCTTCGTCACCAATCTCGACGTCAACCAGCAGACAGGCGTCACCGTCACCGCCGCCGCCCAGCTGCGGCAGCTCGAGGGTCAGGAGCGCACGCAGATCCACGCCCTGGCGGTGCTCCTCGGCGAGCCGCCCGAGACCCTCGAGCCGGAACTGGAGCGTTCGGGCGTCGTACCAGGTCCGCCGCCCAGTCTGCCCGTAGGCCTGCCCTCCGACCTTTTGCGCCGTCGGCCGGACATCCGCGAGGCGGAGCGCAAGCTCGCCGCGGCCAACGCCGAGATCGGGGTGCAGACGGCCAATCTCTATCCTAAGCTCGATCTCATCGGCCTGGCGAGCTTCGCCAGCATGTCGCTGGGCAATCTGTTCGCCTACCAGAACCTCTCCTCGGCCGCCCTTGGCATGGCCACCGAGCCGATTTTCAACGCCGGCAAGACCAGGGCTCAGATCCGCGTGGCCCGCGAGGAGGCGGCGCAGGCCGATCTCGCCTACAGGAGCGCCGTCCTCGGCGCCCTGCGCGATGTCGAGGACGCCTTGGCCCGGTTCCGATCGGAGGAGGCGCGGCGCGCCCAGCTTGCCAAGGCGGTGGCCGCGGCGACCAATTCGCTGACCATCGCGCGGGACCAGTACAAGGTCGGCCTCGTCACCTTCCTCAACGTCTACACCGCCGAGAACGCGCAGCTGAACGCCCGCGATCAGCTCGTGCAGTCCGACGCCCAGTCGGCGGCCGACCTCATCTCGCTCTATAAGGCGCTGGGCGGCGGCTGGTCGACCTGAACTCTGGAGCGGACCTTAAGATGAAGCTTTACGGCGCGCCCATGCCGGCGCCCAATCCCCGCCGTGTACGCATCTTCCTGGCCGAGAAGGGGATCGACCTGGCCGAGACGCCGCTCGATCTGCGCCGGCGCGAGCACAAGTCGGACGAGCATCGGGCGCGCAATTCGCTGGGCCAGGTGCCGACGCTCGAACTGGACGACGGAACCACGATCTCGGAGACCGTGGCCATCTGCCGTTACTTCGAGGAGATCCAGCCCGAGCCGCCGCTCTTCGGCCGCACGCCGGTGGAGAAGGCGGAAGTCGAGATGTGGGTGCGCCGCATCGAATTCGTCCTCACCCAGCCGGTGGGCAACTTCTGGCGTCACGCCCATCCGTTCACGGCGTCCCTGCTTACTCAGTACAAGGACTTCGGCGAGTCGAACCGCGAAGCCTATGCCCGCGCGCAACGCTGGCTGGATGGCGAACTGCGGGACCGTAAGTTCATCGCCGGCCCAATATTCACCATCGCCGACATATGCGCGTTGACGACAATCGACTTCGCCGACTGGATCGGCCTGCCTGTCGCGCCGAGAAATTCGAACCTGCTGGCCTGGCGGACGCGCGTCGGCGCGCGGCCGAGCGCGGACGCCTGAGCCCTACTCCGCGGCAATGACCAGGGCGGCGCGGGCGCTGGGCGACGAGAAAAATCGTTGCGGTCTCACGTCGGGGCGACGCCATCCCGGCCCTCGCCGACGATGGCGCGGAAGGCGTGCGCCTGGCAGGCGTAGAACAGCGTCGAACTGAGCGTCCAGAAGAGGGAGATCAGCGCCGCCAGCACCCCCGCCTGGATCAGCAGGCGGCCGCGTTCCACGACGCCGCCCGGCCCGATGTCCGCCGCGTTGGAGAGAAGGCCCACGATCGGCGCGAAGATCACCGTCAGGCCCATCAGGACGAGGAAGAAAAGGAAGTAGCAGGCCAGAAGGTACCAGAAACGGCCGCGCGTCACCGGCCAGTAGGCGGTCAGGTGAAAGCGGCGTTCCGAAAAGGTCTCCACGGCGATGAGCGAGAGGCGCGCGCCCAGCCAGATATCGAGCCACACCGTGGCGATGGCGCCGATGCCGGCGATGTCCCGCGTCGCCGCCGGCAGCGCGCGCATCAGGGGGCTGGCCAGGACGAAGACGAGGTAGGCCGGCGCGCCACCCAGGGGGATCGCCACCAGGAAGGCGACGAGCGTCAAAAGGCCCAGGCGCAGCTCGTCATCGCCAAGGCGCAGATAGAACCAGCGCCGTTCGGCCGGGCGCAGGACCGCGCGGAAGGCGGCGACGGCGGTGATCAGCCAGACCAGCAGAAAGAGTGCGATCAGAAAGGCCCAGAACGGGCCGAAACGGGCGGCGATGCCTCCCAGCGTGGCCGAATCGCCCCCGCCCACTTGCGCCACCGGCTTGCCGGCGGCCACGGTCCAGGCGGCCACCGAGAAGGTCGCGAACCATAGGACGGCCCAGGCGATCACCGCCCTAGGCTCGCGCCGCATGAGCCGGAAGCCCTCGCCGGCGGCCTCATAGGGGGAGAGCGGTCTCATCGGCCCTCGATGCGCGATTCGTATGCATAAGCCATGAATCCCACGCTCGTGGGAAGCCACAGGCCGGCTACGGCCAGGCTTTCGCAGGCGATCCACCACGGCCCCGGCCAGCGCAAGGCGGCCAGCGCGATGACCAGGGCGGCCAGCACTGCGTGACCGGTGAGGAGAACCAGCGCCCGGCCGCGCGTCAGCGGCCATGTCGAGAGCACCTGGAGCCTGCCTCGCGCCACTGTCGCCGGTTCGGCCAGGGATATGCGCGCCGCCGCGAAGGCCAGGGCGGCCAGTCCAACGACGCCGACGGCGCCCAGGAGCGCCTCTCCACGCCCCACGATCGCCGGCCGCCAGGTGGCGACCTCGGCGGCATTGAAGCCCGGACCGGCCGAGGCGACGGCGTAGGCGCAGGCGAGGAAGACGACGAGAAGCAGCATGGCGAGGATCGCGAGGAAAAGACCGCTCAGCAGCCACGCGACCGCCAAGCGCAGCTCGATGCGGCCGGCCTGGAGACCGCCGGGGCCGGGCTTATCGCCCGTCAGCGCCAGCCGCCACAGACCCCCTCGCGTCACGAGCGCCAAGACGGCGACCGCCAGCCACCACGCGCCGCCCGCATCGAGCGCGAGCCCGACCACAAGGGCGGTGAGCGCCAGGGCCGCCCAGCTCGACCGCCACGCTCGCGGCAGGAAACGCGCCGCCGCCGCGAGCCCGGAAACGAAGAGCTCGATCGAAGCCCTCAAGCGAAGGTCGCGGCGACGTCCGGCGGGGCGAGGTCGCGATAGACCTTGGCCCACGGCGCGAACATGATCGCCAACAGGCCGCCGGAGACCGGGATCGCGGCAAGACCATATACGATGAGAGCAGGCCCGAGCGCGGCCAGTATCTGATTGGCGGGCTGTTGGAAGAAGGCCTGGATATTGGTCAGTCCTCCGGCCGCCTGGCCGACGAATCCAACGCCCACGGCCACCGCTATCAGTCCGATGACCGACACCAGAATCATCAGGACGACGAACAACAGCAGGGCGATGGCGAGAATCGTCCCCGCATGTCCCTTGGTCAGGGCCCAGGCGTCGGTGAGGTGGAACTTGCCGTCGTCGACCATCATAGGCCCGACAAGGGCCAGGCGGCAGAACAACCAGACCATGAGACAAAGCACGGCCAGCCCGCCCAGTATCGCCACGAGAACCCCGACCGCCGCCGCGTGGGTGGCGAAGGCGACGCCGGCGACAATGGCGATCGGTATAGCCAGGATGAGAACGCCGATGAACACGGCGATGCCCAGGCCGAAATTCAGCAGGAAGACGAATACCTCCGGCGCGCCAATCCTCAGATAAGCATAGGCCTTTTGTTCAGGATGCAACACGCCGCGCCAGACGGCGCAGTAGAGGATCGCGCCCACCATCACGCCGAGCAGCGAAAACAACCAGCTCAGCCCCTGCATCGCCATCATCGAACTGAAGTCGGGCGGCGTCGCCACTCCGCCCGCGGTCCTCGTGGCCGCGTCGCGTAAGACCTGCACATAGAACGGCGCCATGGATGACAGCATGCCCACGCTCAGGGCGACGCGCGCCAGTCCCCAGGCGAGCACCGAAACCGGGCGTGCGCGGATCAGGCCGAAGCCCGCGCCAATGGCGTCGCCGATGGAAATGTTGGCCATTCCGATTGCCCCCAAAACCCCTTCAAGAGAACGTGGCCGCCGTGTCGTCCGGCGCGCCGGTCATTGCGCGGTAGGCATGGGCCCAGGGCGCCAAGCCTATTGGGGTCAGGATCGCCGCGCCGATAAGCACGAGCACGCCGATCAGGGCGATGAACGAGGCCATCTGACCCATCCACAACGAAGGCGATTGCCGCAGCACGCTCTGCAGATCGGCCGGATGGGGCAGGCTCATGCCCACGAACACGCCGAGCGTGCCGAGCGCCAGATAGACGACGAAGGCGATCAGAACGACGATCAGACCGACCAGGAACAAGCGCCAGACCGAACCGCCGGTCAGCGACCAGGATTCGAACAGCCGAAACCTGTGCTCGGTAAAGGTCATCGGTCCGGCCAGGATCAGGCGCAGCTGCACCCAGATCATCACGGCGATGATGATCAGCCTGCCGAGCAGATTGACCATGGCGCCGGCCGCCGGGCCCGCCGTCGTGGCCATGAGCGCGACTATGGCGACGACAATGGACAGACCGAGGTTGACCCCGAAGATCACCAGAGCCCTCACGAAATTGACCAGCAGCACCTGGATTTCCTGGTCGCCCAGACGCAGGTAGGCGAAGGCGGAATCGTCTGGATCAAGGATCGCCCGATAGACGGCGCAGGAGATCACCGCTCCAACCACCAGGCTGCAGAGGGTGGCGAGGAGCCAGAAAGCGCCCAAGCCGGGAATTATGGCGAGGAGCGCGGCCGGGTCCGGACGGCCGCCCGACTGAACGGCAAGGGTGACGAACTGGGTCAGAATGCCGGCGAAGGGAATCGTCACCAGCGCCAGCAGCACCGCCCACAGCACAGCCCAGACGATGGCCGAACCCGGCCTGCGAGCCAGCAGGCCCACGCCCGCGAAGGCGGCGTCCTCGACATTGAACTTGCCCACCCGATTCGCCTCCCCAGGTCCGGAAAGCCCAGGATAGCGGCAAATCGCGTCTTCGCGCCACTTCCGCGCGCGTCGGCGGGGGCTTAAGCCTTTCCGGCCATGAGCGAGCGTTCCCTGCACATCATCGGCGCCGGGCTGGCGGGCTGCGAGGCCGCCTGGCAAGCGGCCGGCGCCGGGGCCCGCGTCGTGCTGCACGAGATGCGCCCGCTCGTCGCCACCGCGGCGCACCAGACCGGCGATTTGGCCGAACTGGTGTGCTCGAATTCCTTTCGCTCTGACGACGCCGAGCACAACGCCGTCGGCCTGCTGCACGCCGAGATGCGCCGCCTCTCCTCTCTCATCATGGCCTGCGCCGACGCCAACCAGACGCCGGCTGGCGCAGCGCTGGCCGTGGACCGGGAAGGCTTCGCCCGCGCGGTCACGCGGGCCATCGGCGCCCACCCGCTGATCGCCGTCGAGCGCGGCGAGATCGCCGGCCTGCCGCCGGCGGAATGGCCAAGCGTGATCGTCGCCACCGGTCCCCTGACCTCGCCGGCGCTGGCCGACGCCATCGCCGAGCTGACCGGGGCCGAGGCCCTGGCCTTCTTCGACGCCATCGCCCCGATCGTCCATGCCGAGACGATCGATATGTCCATCGCCTGGCGCCAGTCGCGCTACGACAAGGAAGGACCGGGCGGCGAGGCGGCGGCCTACATCAATTGCCCGATGAACCGCGATGAGTACGAGGCCTTCGTCGACGCGGTCCTCGCCGGACCCAAGAGCGAGTTCAAGGAGTGGGAGGGCACGCCCTATTTCGACGGCTGCCTGCCGATCGAGGTGATGGCCGAGCGCGGACGCGAGACCTTGCGCCACGGGCCGATGAAGCCGGTGGGCCTGACCAATCCGCGCCGGCCGGGCGAGAAGCCCTGGGCCGTGGTCCAGCTGCGCCAGGACAATGCGCTCGGCACCTTGTGGAACATGGTCGGCTTCCAGACCAAGCTCAGGCACGGCGCGCAGAGCGAGATCTTCCGCACGATTCCAGGCCTGGAGCGTGCGGTCTTCGCGCGGCTGGGCGGCCTGCACCGCAACACCTTCCTCGACAGCCCCAGGGTGCTGGACGCGCGCCTGCGCCTGAAGGCCGAGCCGCGCCTGCGCTTCGCCGGCCAGATCACCGGCGTCGAGGGCTATGTCGAAAGCGCCGCCGTAGGCCTTATCGCCGGACGCCTCGCGGCGGCCGAACTGGCCGGACGGGAGATCGCCCCGCCGCCGCCGACCACGGCCCTGGGCGCCCTCGTCGGCCACATCACCGGCGGCCATCTCCACGCCGGCGCGGGCTCATTCCAGCCGATGAACATCAACTACGGCCTGCTGCCGCCGATCGAGCCGCCGCCGCGCGCGCCGGGCGAGGTTCGCGTGAGGGGCGACCGCGCCCGCGCGAAGAGGCGCGCCATTGGCCAGCGCGCCCTGGCGGATCTCGAAAGCTGGGTCGAGGCTACTCGGCCGCCTGAGCGGGAGACGAGTCTCGCCGCGCCTTCAGTTTCTCGGCCACCAGGAACGCCAGTTCCAGCGCCTGCTCGCCATTGAGGCGCGGGTCGCAGTGGGTGTGATAGCGGTCGCCCAGCTCGCCCTCGGTCAGCGCGCGCGCCCCGCCCGTGCATTCGGTGACGTTCTGACCGGTCATCTCCAGATGCACCCCGCCCGGATGGACCCCCTCGGCCTGGGCGATCTCGATGAAATCGCGCACCTCTGAGAGGATGCGCTCGAACGGCCGCGTCTTGTAACCGTTGGCGGCCTTGAGCGTATTGCCGTGCATGGGATCGATGGCCCACACGACCTGCTTGCCTTCCCGCCGCGTGGCCGCCATCAGGCCCGGCAGCCGCGCGCCGATCCTGTCCGAACCGAAGCGGCCGTAGAGCGTCAGCCGGCCGGGCTCATTGGCCGGATTGAGGGCGTCGATCAGCGCCAGCAGCTCATCCGCCTCCAGCGTCGGTCCGACCTTGAGGCCGACCGGGTTCTTGATCCCGCGGGCGAACTCCACATGAGCCCCGTCGAGCTGGCGTGTGCGCTCGCCGATCCAAACCAGGTGGGCGGAGACGTCGTACCAGTCGCCCGAGGTGGAATCGACGCGGGTCAGGGCCTCCTCGAAGCCCAGCAGCAGGGCCTCGTGACAGGTGAAGAACTCCACCCTGGCCAGATCCTGGTGGCTGGCCGGCGTCACCCCGATCGCCTCCATGAAGGTCAGCGCCTCGCTGATCTTGTCGCTGAGTTCGCGATAGAGCGCGCCCTGCGGGCTGCCGTCGACGAAGCCGAGGGTCCAGCGATGGATGTTGTGCAGGTCGGCGTAGCCGCCGCCGGCGAAGGCGCGCAGCAGGTTGAGGGTCGCCGCAGACTGCCCGTAGGCCTTGAGCAGCCGCTCCGGATCGGGCGTCCGCTCGGCCGCGTCGAACTCCATGCCGTTGATGATGTCGCCGCGGTAGGCCGGCAGGGTGACGCCGCCGATCGTCTCGGTCGTCTCGGACCTCGGCTTGGCGAACTGCCCGGCCATGCGCCCAACCTTCACCACCGGCTTGCCGCCGGCGAAGGTCATGACCACCGCCATCTGCAGGATCAGGCGGAAGGTGTCGCGGATGTTGTCGGCCGAGAACTCCTTGAAGCTCTCGGCGCAGTCGCCGCCCTGCAGCAGGAAGGCGCGGCCGGCCGCCACCTCGCCCAGCAGGTGCTTCAGGCGCCGCGCCTCGCCGGCGAAGACCAGCGGCGGCATGCGGGCGAGTTCGCCCTCGACGCGCGTCAGGGCCGCGGGGTCCGGGTAGTCGCCCGGAATATGCCTGGCGGTCCGCGCTCTCCACGACGCGGGCGTCCACCGCTCACTCATCGTCCTGCCTTCAAAAATGGGAGGCGCGGGCTTAGCCCACTGGCCGCCAAAAGGCAAAGTCGACGCGGCAACCTGGCGCATGCCACAGTGAGCCGATGCGGGGGCGCTGGACATGACCTTGGTGTTGGAAAGTTCGCGTGTCCGGCCGGCGGCCGTGACGCTCGGGCTCTGCCTGCTGGCGGCGTTCGCCGACGGCTACGACAACCAGGCCATGGGAGTGGCGGCCCCGGCCCTGGCCCCGGCTCTTCACCTCACCCGCGCCCAGCTTGGACCTGTGCTGAGCGCCAGCATCATCGGCCTGGTGGCCGGCGCCATGGTGTGCGGCGCCGTGGCCGACAGGCTTGGCCGCAAGTGGACCATGATCGGCTCCCTCGTTGTCTTCGCCCTGTTCACCACCGCCACCGCCCTGGCCTGGAACCTTCAGAGCCTCATCGTCATCCGCATCCTCGCCGGCGTGGGCATCGGCGGGGCCATGCCCAATATCCTCGCCCTGGCCGCCGAGGCGACCACGTCGGAGGGGCGGGCGCGCGTGACCACCTGGGTGACCGCCGGCTATCCAATCGGCGGCGCCCTCTCTGGTCTGGCGGCGGCCAGTCTTCCCTGGCGCGAGATCTTCTGGGTGGGCGGCGCGGCGCCGCTCGCGCTCGCCTTGGTCATGATCTTCGCCTTGCCGGAGTCGGGACGATTCCTGGCTGTGCGCGAGAGGCGTCGCGCCGCGTTGCTCGAGGTCTTGTTCGGCGAGGGTCGAGCGCTGACGACGGCCCTGCTGTGGGTCGGCGGTTTCGCCTGGGTGATGACCCTCTACCTGCTGCTCAACTGGCTACCGACCCTGATGGGTGACAAGGGGGTCGGCAAGGCCGAGGCGAGTCTGGTTTCGCTGCTGTTCAACCTCGGCGGCGTGGCAGGCATCCTGACCATCGCCCCGCTGCTCGAAACCAGGCGGCGAGTATGGGCTCTTGGGGCCTGGTGCGCCGCCGCGGGCCTGGCGGCGTTCGCCCTGGCCCTGGCGCGCGCCGACCTGGCCTCGGCGGGAACGGCGGGGTTCGCGGCCGGGGTGTTCATTGTCGGCGGCTCGGTGGCGCTCAACGGCATTTCGCCCTGTTTCTATCCCGCGGCGATCCGGGGAACCGGCGTCGGGGCCGGCGTGGCGGTCGGCCGCGTCGGCGGCATCATCGGCCCGCTGTTGGCTTCGGGCCTGCTGGCCGCCGGGGCCGGTGCGAGCGGCGTCCTGGTGGCGCTGGTTCCGCTGGTCGCGGCGGCCGGCGCGGCGATGCTGATCCTGGTCCGGCGACCGATGGTGCGGGACTAAACCCTCACAGCTCCGTCGGCACATACGGCTCGCGCAGGGTCACCAGCTCCTCGGCCGCCGTCGGATGGACCGCGCAGGTGTCGTCCCATTGCGCCTTGGTCACGCCGAGCTTGAGGGCGATGGCCGCCATCTGGATCATCTCCGGGGCGTCGGGCCCGACGATGTGGCAGCCGAGAAGCCGGTCGCTCTTGGCATCCACCACCAGCTTCATCAGCATGCGCTCGTCGCCGCCGTGGAACGTCGCCTTCATCGGCCGGAAGAGCGAGCGATAGATCGTCACCTTCCCGCCCGCCCGGCGCGCCGCGGCCTCCGTCAGGCCCACCGCGCCGACCGGCGGCTGGCTGAAGACGGCGCTGGCCACCATCTCGTGGTCGAAGCGCGTCGGCCGGCCATTGAACTCGGTGTTGGCGAATGCCGCCCCTTCGCGGATGGCCACCGGCGTCAGGTTGATCCGATCGGTGACATCGCCCACCGCCCAGATGTTGTCGGCGGTGCTGCGCGAATAGTCGTCCACGACCACCGCGCCGCGCTCGTTGGTGGTGACGCCGGCCGTCTCCAGGCCCAGATCGCTCGTATTGGGCGCGCGGCCGGTTGCGAACAGAGTGATGTCGCTCTCGAGGCTATGGCCGCTGGAAAGCTGGCTGCGCACGCCGGTCCTGGTCTTTTCCAGCCGGGTCTGGCGGCAGCCGACGATCACCGTGATCCCGCGCCGCTCCATCTCGCGCGTTATGTGGGCGCGCACGTCGTCGTCGAAGCCGCGCAGCACGATCGGGCCGCGGTAAACCAGCGTCGTCTCCACGCCCAGGCCGTTGAAGATGCCGGCGAACTCCGTGGCGATATAGCCGCCGCCGGCGATCGCGATGCTTTTGGGCAATTCGGTCAGATGGAACGCCTCGTTGGAGGTGATGGCGTGCTCGATCCCCGGCAGGTCGTCGGGCAGGGTCGGCGATGCGCCGGTGGCGACCAGCACCTTTTCCGCCGTCACCGGCTCGTGCTCGCCGGAAAGCTCGATCGTGTGGGCGTCGGTCAGGGTGGCGCGGGTGTGGATCAGCTTGGCGCCGGCGTTCTCCAGATTGGCCACGTAGACGCCCGAGAGACGGGCGATTTCCACGTCCTTGCGCTCGAGGAATGTCGGCCAGTCGAATTTCGCCTTCGGCGCCGACCAGCCGAAATCGGCCGACGTCTTGAAGTAGGACGAGAACTCGCTGGCGTAGACCATGAACTTCTTGGGAATGCAGCCGCGCACGACGCAGGTGCCGCCGACCCGGTGCTCCTCGGCCACGGCGACCCGGGCCCCGCTCATCGCCGCCAGACGCGCCGCCCTCACCCCGCCCGAGCCGGCCCCGATGACGAAGAGATCATAGTCGTAGCGAGGCACGGTCCACCCTTCTCCCGTTCATGGCCAAAGGGTCTCAACCCCGCCGTCGGTCCCGATCAGGGCCCGTTCGGCCAGGCCCAGGAAGAGGCCGTGCTCGACCACGCCGGTGACCGCTTTCAGCGCCGCCGCCAGCGCTGCCGGCGCCTCGATCGCCCCGCACGGCGCGTCATAGATAAGGTTGCCGCTGTCCGTGCGCACGGCTACGTCGCCCTTGAGACTGAGGCCGCCCACGCGGAGGCGCGGCTTGGCCGTGATGCCGCATGCCGCCAGGGCCTCGCCGATGCGCGCCGCCGTATGCCGGTGGCCGAAGGCGACCACCTCGATCGGCAGGGGAAAGGCGCCCAGGACAGCAGCTGGCTTGGAGGCGTCGGCGATGACCACGCACCGCTTCGACGCGGTCCACACCAACTTCTCATGCAGCAGGGCGGCGCCGCCGCCCTTGATCAGCGCCAGACCCGGTCCGATCTCGTCGGCCCCGTCGACGGTAAGGTCGATCGTCTCGACCTCGTCCAGCTCGGCGAGGCGCAGGCGCAGGGAGCGGGCCAGCGCCGCCGTCGCCTTGGAAGTCGCCACGCCGACCACATCAAGCCGCCGGGCGGCCAGGGCGCGCACGAACCAGGCCGCGGTCGAGCCGGTGCCGAGGCCGACGGTCATGCCGCTTTGCGCGAGTTCGGCCGCCGCCGCCCCGGCGGCCCGCTTCTGGGCGTCGATATCGCTCACTTGGCCGCCTTTTCGGCTCGCTTGCGCGCGCGGAACGCCACCGCCCAGCCGGGCTTTTCGACCTGCTGGCCGCGGCCGAGCGCCAGGGCGTCGGCCGCCACGTCGCGCACGATGACCGAGCCGGAGCCGGTATAGGCCCCCGCGCCGACGCTCACCGGCGCCACCAGGGCCGAATTGGAGCCGATGAAGGCGTTCTCGCCGACGAAGGTGTCGTATTTGTCGAAGCCGTCGTAGTTGCAGAAGATCGTGCCGGCGCCGATGTTGGCCCCCGCCCCTACCTCGCCGTCACCCAGATAGCTCAGGTGGTTGGCCTTGGCGCCCGCCCCGACCTTGACCTTCTTGACCTCGACGAAATTGCCGATGTGGGCGTTCTCGCCGATCGCCGCGCCGGGGCGAAGCCGCGCATAGGGCCCGACGATGGCCCCCGAGGCGACGCTTGCCCCCTCGAAATGGCTGAAGGCCCGGATCGTCGCCCCAGGAGCGATGTCGACGCCGGGTTCGAAGACCACATAGGGCGCCACGCTGGTGCCCGCGCCGATTTTCGTGTCCCACGCCAGATGCACCGTCTCGGGGGCGGTCAGGGTGACGCCGGCCGCCATCACTTCCGCCCGCCTGCGCGCCTGGAAGAAGGCCTCGACGGCGGCCAGCTCGGCTTGAGAATTGACCCCGGCCAGTTCGGACTCCTCGGCCATCGACACCGCTACCTTCAGACCCTCGCCCCGCGCCAGGCCGACGACCGAGGTCAGGTAATATTCGCCCTTGGCGTTGTCGTTGCCGACCTTGTCGAGCAGACGGAAAAGCAAGCCCGCGGCGGCGGCCATCACGCCGGAATTGCAGACCCTTACAGCCAGTTCCCTGGATGTTGCATCCCTGGCCTCGACTATGCGCTCGAGGCGGCCGTCGGGCGCGAGGATCATGCGCCCATAGGCGCCCGGCTCGGCCGCCTCGAAGCCCTGCACGGCGATGGCCGCGCCGGCCGCCAGCAGCGCGAACAATGGCTGGATCGAACCGGTGGTCAGCAGTGGTGCGTCGGCATAGGTGACCACGATGTCGCCGTCGAAGTCCGCCAGCGCGCGACGCGCGGCGAGCACGGCATGGCCGGTGCCGAGCGGCGGATCCTGCACCGCCAGGGCCGCCTCGCCGAGGCGCGCCGCCACGTGCGCGGCCACCTCCGGCGCGTGCGCCCCGGCCACCACCACGATGCGCTCGCAGCCCAGCGCCCGCGCCGTATCGATGGCATGGTCGAGCATGGTCCGTCCGCCCACCTCGTGCAGCACCTTGGGCTTGGGCGATCTCATCCGCTCGCCCTTGCCGGCGGCCAGGATCACCGCCGCCCTTCGGCGTCCGTCAGCCGTCACCACCGTGTCCTCGCTCTTGCCACGCGACCGGCTTTAGCGAAAAAGGCGGCGCGTTTCGACTGGAGTCGCGCGCTTGGCTTTTGACGACGCTCTCGCCGGCGCGACGATCGTGTTCGATCTTGACGGCACCCTCGTAGACACCGCACCAGATATCCTGGAGACGACCAACGCCCTCCTGGCCGACGAGGGCCTGCCGCCGCTGACCCTCGACAAGGTGCGTGTCCTGATCGGCCACGGTCCCCGGCCGCTCTTGGCGCGTGGCTTCGAGGCGGCCGGCGAGGCGCTGAGCGAGCCGCGCCTGGCCGACATGGCCGAGCGTTTCGCCGCGCTCTATCGCGCGCGCATCGCCGCCCTGAGCCGGCCCTTCCCTGGCGCTGTCGCGGCCCTGGACGCCCTCGCCGCCGCCGGCGCGCGGTTGGCCATCTGCACCAACAAGCCGACCGAACTCTCCCGCGCCCTACTCGCCGCCCTGGGACTTGAAGCCCGCTTCGCCGCCGTGGTCGGGCCGGATCTCGCCGGCGCGGCCAAGCCCGATCCGGCTCATCTGATTGCCGCCATCGCCCACGCCGGCGGCCAGATCGACAGAGCGGTCATGGTCGGGGATTCGGTATCCGACGCCGCGGCCGCGCGCGGCGCGGACGTGCCGATCATCCTCGTCGATCACGGCTACACCGACATCCCCGCCGCCGGCCTCGCGCCCGATATCCTCATCGGCCATTTCGACGAACTCGCGCCCGCCTGCATCCGCTTGCTTGCCCCGGGCGCGGAGGCTATAGCCCGCACCCCTGCGACGGACGCGTAGCTCAGCGGAAGAGCACCTCGTTCACACCGAGGGGGTCACAGGTTCAATCCCTGTCGCGTCCACCATGCGCAAGGCGACCCCCGCGAATCCAGCTCACGCCGCGGGGCCTATCCCCTCCAGTAGAAGATCTGGAACTGGGCGATGGGCTGCCAGGCGACGATGGCGGCGACGATCGCCGAGGCCAGGATCGCGCGATCTTTGTTGCCCCACGGATTGTTCATCCAGCACTGGCCGCCGTTGATCGCCGAGTCGTAGCCGGTGATGACCACCGCGTGCACGCCCGTCTTGGGCGCCACCCAGCCGGCGCCATAGGGAAAGCCGGCGCACTTGTGGGAGAGGATGAACGGGCCGACGCTCGCCAGCGTGTTCTCGATCTCGCTCTGGTTGGGGCTGAGCGCGGCGTAATTGAAGCCGGCCCGTCCCAACAGCCGGTAGAGAACGGCCCAGTCGCCGCCGTCGGGGTCGGCGATCGAGGCGTTGCTCGGATCGAAGCCGGTGAAGTGGTCGACGCCCACCGAATAGCCACGCCGCTCGCTGGCCACCATGGCCATGCACGCCACCCAGCAGATCGGGTTGGCGCCTTGGGTGACGAGTGGCACTTCATAGACGATCCGGCCCATCGCCCGCCTCCCTGCGTTCCGCGCGGCACGCTAATTCTAGCCGAAGCGAGCCCCGCGAGCCACCTAGGGTTTCATCCAGGTCATCCGCCACAGCACCCGAGGACCGCGGAACTGAAGCCACAGCGCGCCGGCCACGTGCAGCGCGAGGGTGACGACGACGATCCAGATCAGGATGAACACATGTGTGTGCGCGAGCGCATGGCGCACGGCTTTTGTCGGCGGCGAGCCGAAGATCAGGCCCACGCCCGGCAGCCTCGGCCACGGCAGGCCCCAGAAGTGGATCGGATGGCCGGTCAATGACACAATGGACCAGCCGGTCAGCGGCAGGACCAGCAGCAGCAGATAGAACAGCACGTGCGTGAAGCGCGCGAAGATCCGCTCCCACAGGGGCATGGCCGAAGGCAGCGGCGGCGGCCAGTGGGTCAGACGCCAGGCGATCCTGATCAGCACCAGGATGAGGATGGTCAGCCCCCAGGAGATGTGCACCGCGCGCACCGAGGCCTGGGCCGCCGAATGGTCGGGCAGCACCTCGTTCATGTACCAGCCGAGGCACAACTGGACGACGACCATCGCCGCGATCAGCCAGTGCAGGATGATCGAGACCTGGTCGTAGCGGCGGACCGCCCGCCCCGCGCTCGAGAATTCAGCCGCTCGCGTCATCGTCCTCTCCCGACTTGAAAGCTAAGCCGCGAACGCGCGGCGGGACGGATGGTTCGCGCGCTCAGCCAATCGCGTTGAGGCGCGCCAGCGCGTCTTCCGGCAGAACCAGTTCGGCCGCGGCGAGGTTCTCGCGCAGGTGGCTCAGGGACGAGGTGCCCGGGATCAGCAGCATATTGGGCGCGCGGTTGAGCAGCCAGGCCAGCGCGACCTGCATCGGCGTGGCCTCCAGTTCCGCCGCCACCTCCGAGAGGACCTGCGACTGCAGCGGCGCGAAGCCGCCCAGCGGGAAGAACGGCACATAGGCGATGCCGGCGGACGCCAGCTCGTCCACCAGGGGATCATCGTCGCGGTGCGCGAGATTGTAATAGTTCTGCACGCAGACGACCTCGGCGATGGCCCCGCCCTCCGCCACCTGCGCGGACGTCACGTTGCTCAGCCCCAGGTGGCGGATCAGGCCCTGGCGCTGAAGTTCGGCCAGTGTGGCGAACTGCTCCCCGATCGGCTCTTCGCTCGGCCCGCCGACATGACCCACGCGCAGATTGACCACATCCAGCGCCTCGACACCCAGATTGCGCAGGTTGCCCTGCACCCCCGCCGTCAATTCGGCCGGCGAGCGCGCGGGATTCCACGACGCGTCGGCCCCGCGCACCGCCCCGACCTTGGTCACGATAGTGAGGCCATCGGGGTACGGATGAAGCGCCTCGCGGATGAGTTGGTTAGTCACGTGCGGGCCGTAGAAGTCGCTGGTGTCAATGTGGTCGACGCCGTCCGCCACCGCCGCGCGCAGCACGGCCAGCGCCTCCGCGTGATCCTTTGGCGGGCCGAAGACGCCCGGTCCGGCCAGCTGCATGGCCCCATAGCCCATGCGCTTGACCGTGCGGTCGCCCATTGGAAAGTCGCCAGCGGCGTCGATGTCGGTCATTGCGGGTCTCCTTCGGCCTCTAATACGCCCGGTCCAGCCTCCGCAACACCTCCGCCTCGATGCCGGACCTTAGCAGGCGCGCGGTCGGTGATAATGGACGGACCGGCCACGCCGTGGGACATCTTGCGCGAACCGGAGCCCACCGATGCCGAAGCTTCTCGCCGCGCTGATCGTCGTCGGACTCGCGTCACTGGCCTGTCCGGCGCCGGCCCAGACCTTCGGGCCCCCAATCCAGGGCGTGTGCGTCTTCGATCGGCGCGCGGCGCTCGACCGCTCCCAGGCCGGCGTCAGCGCCAATCAGCAGATCGCCCAATTCGCTCAGGGCATCCGCGCCGAACTCGGCGCCCAGCGCGCCGCCATCGTCGCCGACGACCGGGCGCTGGCCGCGCGCAAGGGGGCCACGCCCGCGGCCCAGTACCAGGAAGCGGTCGCCCAGCTGCGCCAGCGCTACCAGGCCCTGGATCAGACGGCCAAGACCCGCGACGCGCAGCTTCGGCGCACGTCCGACGCCGCGGCGGAACTGATCGGCAAGGCCATGGGGCCAGCCCTCGACGTCGTTCTCACCGAGCATCGCTGCGCCCTGGTGGTCGAGCGCGCGGATCTCTACGGGGCCAACCCGGCGATGGACATCACCGCGCCGGTGATCCAGGCGATCAACGCCCGTCTGCCGCTCATCAGCCTGCGCCTCGCTCCAGCCGGGCCAACCCCAGCCTCGTAGGCCTGCCCTCCGTTCAAAAATGTTCAGTGCCCAAGGCGGCGCGGCAAGACTAGCAAGCTCAAAGGGCCTCAGCGCGCGTGACCGTCTGGCGCATGGCCATCGGCGATGCTGGGGAGCCAAGCCATGCCAATTGGAACGCCTTCGTCTGGCCGCGCGCGGCGCCATTCAGGCGCCGGACGCGGGGCGTCCGTCGCCCTGGCGGCCTTGCTCATGACCGTCTCACCCCTGTCCATCGCCTGGGCGGCGGGACCGCTGGCCAGCGCGCCCGGCACGCCAACAGTCGCGCCGATCGTCGGCGGCGCTCAGGAGCCCAGCCTGACAACCTTCGGCGGCGCCGGAACCTGCACCGGCCAGTACACCGCGATCATCAATCAGGATGTCAACACCGCCAATACCCTCACCGGCATGGCCAACGCCCAGACACACAACTCGATCGCCGCCTCCATCGCGGCCACATCATTCGATGCGGCGTCGGACATCATTCAAGGCATTGGCTCAATTGTAGACCTCGCGGAGGCTGGCGTTGACAGCATCCCCATCGCGGCCGCCAATGTTGTGGCGATCATTCCGCAGGTGGGGTCGATAACTTCGCAAGCCGTCGCGGAGGCCTACGCCTACGACACCAATACCGTGTCGATCACACCGAACTTTTCTGGAACGAGTGGCTATTCAGCTTCCGATGAGGCTGGAGTCGCTGGCCTCGCCAACATCTCCAGCCCCGGCGGCATCACAGGGGCCCTGTCCTATTCCGAGGCTTCGTTGAATGAGACCAATGCGGCCCAGAACCTGACCGACAGCATTGATGGCTTCACGCCGACCAATCCCTACGCCGCCGCCGACCAGCCGGGCGGGCTGCCGCAATGCGCCACAGAGTTCGCCGGCACGATCACGGCCGACGCAGGCATCAACTCGGCCATGGGCATCTCTGCCGATAACGGCGCCATCTGGCTCGGTGACACCAACGGAACCACCTATTCGCAAGGCATCACCCTCGGCGGCGGAGCGCTCTCCGGCGCGGGGGCCGGAGACCCGCTCGGCGAAGCCAGCACCGCCGGCGGGATTACCGCCATCGCCATCGGCAACGGCGCCTCGGCCGGCGCGGCCGATTCCATTGCGCTCGGCGAAGGAGCCAGCGCCAGCCAGACCGGCGGCGTCGCCATCGGCGCCGGGGCCACGGCCAGCGGTGACCCCGCGACCGCGCTCGGCACGGGGGCCACGGCGTCCGGGACCGACAGCGTCGCCCTGGGCGCCTACAGCACCGCCAGCGGAGCGTACAGCACGGCGACGGGGGCCTACAGCACGGCCAGCGGCTTCGACAGCAGTGCCGCGGGCTACGCCAGCACGGCGAGTGGAGACTACGGCACGGCAACCGGCGCGCTCAGCACGGCCAGCGGCTTCGACACCACCGCGACCGGCGCCGGCAGCAAGGCGAGCGGAGACTACGGCACGGCGACCGGGGTGGCGAGCACGGCCAGCGGCCTCGGCGGAACCGCGGCCGGCTATGGCAGCACCGCCAGCGGCGTCTACGGCACGGCGACTGGCATCTACAGCACGGCGAGCGGCGACTTCAGCACCGCCGCGGGCGTAAGCAGCACAGCAAGTGGAACCGACGGTACGGCGACCGGTTCGGCCAGCACGGCCAGCGGGACCTTCGCCACGGCGACCGGCGCCGTCAGCACGGCCAGCGGCGTCAACAGCACAGCGGCGGGGTACGAAAGCACGGCCAGCGGAGATTACAGCACGGCGACCGGCGGCAGTAGCACGGCCGGGGGTTTCGACAGCACGGCGGCGGGCTATACGAGCACCGCCAGCGGCGACTTTGGCACTGCGAGCGGCGTAGCGAGCACCGCCAGTGGCTTCGACAGCACGGCGGCCGGTTATGCGAGCACCGCCAGCGGCGGCTACGCCACGTCGACCGGCGTGGCGAGCACGGCCAGCGGCCTCGAGAGCACGGCGGCGGGTTACGCGAGCACCGCCAGCGGCGACTATGGCACGGCGACCGGCGTGAGCAGCACCGCCAGTGGCTTCGACAGCACGGCGGCGGGCTACGCGAGCACAGCGAGCGGCGACTTTGGCACGGCGACCGGTGTGGCGAGCACTGCCGGCGGCTTCGACAGCACGGCGGCGGGTTACGCGAGCACCGCGAACGGAGACTATGCCACTGCCACCGGCGTGGCGAGCACGGCCAGCGGAACCTATGCCACGGCGACGGGGTATGGGAGCACCGCCAGCGGAACGATGAGCACCGCCTACGGCGCGGGAGCGGTCGCCAGCGGCGATCTCGCAACCGCCACCGGTCCGGGCGCTACGGCCAGCGGCTATTCCAGCACGGCCACGGGGGATTCGAGCCTCGCCAGCGGGGCCAACAGCACTGCCACCGGCCAACTGAGCGTGGCCAGCGGCGATGGCAGCACCTCAACCGGCTACGCCAGCGTGGCAAGCGGGCCCAGTAGCGCCGCCTACGGCACGGGTGCGGTCGCCAGCGGCGAGAACAGTTCGGCCTATGGTCCGGGCGCCTCCGCGGTTGGCTCAGGTTCGCTCGCCCTCGGCCAGGGCAGCTCGGCGGTCGGAGCGTCCAGCGTGGCCGTCGGCCAGGGGGCTCAGGCGATGGCGGCCAATTCCGTGGCCCTCGGCTCAGGCTCGGTTGCTTCGGAGCCGAACACCGTCTCGGTCGGGACCCCCATGGACCCGCGCCGCATCGAAAATGTCGCGCCCGGAATTCTTCCCGCGGACGCGGTCGATCTCGCCCAGCTGACCAGCATCGCGCGCCAGGAGGCGGCCGGCATCGCCGGCGACGCCGCCATGGCCAATATTCCCCAGGCGACGACGCCCGGAAAAAGCATGGTCGGCCTCGGCTTCGGAGTCAGAGCGGACGAGGCCGCCCTGGCCTTCGGCCTTTCGCGGCGGATGGACCAGAACACCACGATCAAGCTCAGCGCCTCGTTCGACACCCAGCACCGGGTGACCGTAGGCGGCGGCTTCGGCGTGGAGTTCTAGAGACCAGCCGCCGTATTGCGCCTCGCGGGCTTCGCGTCCTCCAGCGCCGCCATGGCGCTGGTGGCGATCGCGTGGAAGGTCAGGGCGAAGTGGCGCTCCGCCTCGTCTGACATCGCCTTGCTGAACACCACTCGGCTTCGCGTCGCCAGCGACAGATGGCCGGCCGCCGCCGCCGCTGCGAACAGGCGCGCCACGTGGGTTCGCGAGACATTGAACCGCGTCGCGAGCCGCCGGCGCGAGAACGGCGCCGCCTCCAGCAGCGACACGCGGTCCGGATCCTGGCGGCCAATAAGGTCATAGAGCGTGGTCAGCCCGCCTTCGTGCTCCAGGAACAGGCGGATCGAGGGATTGGGCGGCCCGCGCGCGTCCGGCGCTATGCCGTCGAAGCGGGCGAGATGGCCGAGAAAGCCCAGCAGTCCGGCATCGCTCTCGATCAGCTCCAGCGCAGGCTGGATCCGCGGCGCTACCAGGCTCGCCGAATCGATCTCGATCAGCGCCCGCTCGCGCCACAGATCCATGAACGCCGGCTGGGCGATCAGCGGCCTTGTGCTCCAGTCTCCCTCCCCGTCCCCAACCCGGATCCATCCGGCAGCTTCGGCGCACCGCAGGACCTGCAGCACTCGCCCGATGCTCGAGGTGTGCCGGCTGCGCGTCGCGGCGATCAGGTCGGAGGCGGTCACCGCGCCCTCACGCGCGGTGTGGAACAGCAGCCGCGACAGCACGGCGGTCCGCCCCAGATCATTGGTCAGCCAGCGCGCCACCGGGCTCAGCCGGTCCTTCTGGGCCACGATGCCCGCCGCGTTGCGCTCTACGGCGGCGCGGAAATCAGGGTGCCGGCGCAAGGCTGGCCAGCCGATCTCGGCGATGGATGTGAAGCGATCAGTCATGCCTGCCCTAGATGCATCGGCAATCTAGGGGTCCCGGGCCGCGCGAGGCAAGTTTGCCCCGCGCCCCGGCCTATTTCAGCCAGGTGTCGGGCTCGACAAGTTTGAATCCGGGCGTCTCGGCCACGCACTGGCGCAGCAGGAAGGCGTGGCCCGAGCCGTAGAACACCACCATCCGATCGCCCGGCCTGGCCAGCTGAATGAGATTGGCGCAGATGCGGAAGTTGCGCCCGTACCAGGCGGTGAGCAGCGCCGCGCCCGGCTGATCCTCGCCACCGCCGATCTTCAGCATGTCTCGATAAAAGTCGTTGTCCTTGGCCAGCCGCGCCGGGTCGTTGAGGTAGCGGAGGGTCGCCACCACGCCACGCGTGTCGATCAACCTGGTCAAGGTGTCGACCATGGCCTGGATTTTCGCCCCGGCCGCATCGAGGACCGGCTCTTCGCCATGTGCCTTGGCGTAAGCCTCGACCGCTTCGTAGGGAAACGCGCCCTGGACATCGATGCCGTGCATCGACGCTCCCGTCGCCCTGGCCAGGCGAAAGCCGAGCTGCACCACCTCGTTGGGCGAGGGGGCCAGGGTCCCGGCGAGATATTTCGGATAGCGCTCGTCCACCGTCTTCGCGCTCCATTCCGCGGCGACGACGGTCGGATGGAAATGGGCCAGGGCCGCGTCCACGGCTGCGATCTGGGCCTGGTATTTGGGCGTCAGCACATCGGGAACCTGGACGTTGTGCAGGTCGCGACCGGGATTGGCCATGTGGAAATCGCCGACGATCATCACTTCCACCGGCTCGGCCGGCGCCGTCGCGGCAAGCGCCGGCGAGGCGCAGGCCAGCAGCAGGCCGAGAAGGATCGTGCGCATGGCGCCTCCGGCTTACCCGCCGGAGACTAGGCGCCCGCCATGTTCGCGCGCCAGTGAATTGCGGTTAAAGGCCCCATGGCGCGGCTTGATCCTCCATCCTATCTGCGGAGTCCCCTGCCCCGTTGGAGATCGTCACGTGTCCCTTTCCCTCTATGATATTTCCATCCCGACCTATCGCCGAGGCCTTCAGAACCTTTCCAGCTTCCTCGACAAGGCCGGGGCCCACGCCGCGACCGCGGGCGCCGATCTGAAAACCTTCACCGAGGCTCGTCTCGCGCCGGACATGCACCCCTTCACCCGCCAGGTTCAGCTGGCCAGCGACACGGCCAAGAGCGGCGCGGCCCGGCTCGCCGGCGTCGAGGCGCCCTCGATGGCGGACACCGAAACCACCTTTCCCGAGCTGAAGGAGCGCATCGCCAGGACCATCGCCTTCCTCGACACGATCGGGAAGGATCAGGTGGACGCCCGCCACGCGGCGACGATCGAGCTGCCCTTTCCGGGCCGGACGCTGACCTTCACCGCGCCGGACTTCCTGATGCAGTTTTCCCTGGCCAACTTCCTGTTCCACGTGACCACGGCCTATGCCCTCCTGCGCGCCCAGGGCGTTCCCCTCGGCAAGATGGACTTCCTCGCCGGGGGCCAGCCACCGGCTGGCTGACGGGCGATCCCGCGCCACACCCGGAGCCGAGCGCCATGGCCGAATTCGCCACCCTGTCCCGCCGTCCTAGACTGCGCTTCTGGGGCTGGGGCTACGCCGACGACCATCTGGCGCCCGAGGAAGAGGCCGCCGTGCGCGCCTCGGCCGCCAGCCTGGGCGCTGCCGCCCATGAAGTGGCAGCTCCGCGCGAAAGCGATTTCGATCTGCCGCCGGCGCGCATCGCCCCTCCCGCCGCCCTGGCCGGAATGGTCTCGGCGACGGCCTACGACCGGCTCACCCACACCTTCGGCAAATCGTTCGCCGATATCGCCCGCCTGTTCCTGCGCGCCGCGCCCCATCCGCCGGATCTCGTCGCCTTCCCCAGGTCCGAGGAGGACGTGGCCGCCCTCCTCGACTGGGCCTCGCGGGCCAATGTCGCGGCCATCCCATTCGGCGGCGGCTCGAGCGTCGCCGGCGGCGTCGAGCCGGACGTCGGCGAGACCTACGCCGGGGCCGTCTCGATCGACCTGCAATATCTGCACAAGGTGGTCGAGATCGACCGCGTCAGCCGCGCCGCCCGCATCCAGGCCGGGGCCCTGGGCCCCGAGCTCGAGGCGGAGCTGAAGCCCCACGGCCTGACCCTGCGCCACTTCCCGCAGAGCCTGCAGCACTCGACCCTCGGAGGCTGGATCGCCACGCGCAGCGGCGGCCACTACGCCTCGCTCTATACCCACATCGACGATTTCGTGGAGTCGACGCGCACGGTCACGCCGGCTGGGGTGATGGAGACGCGCCGCCTGCCGGGCTCCGGCGCCGGTCCCTCGCCAGACCGGATGGTCATCGGTTCGGAGGGGACGCTCGGGGTGATCGTCGAGGCCTGGATGCGGCTGCAGGATCGCCCCACCCATCAGGCCTCGGCCAGCGTCGCCTTCCCCGGCATGACCGCGGCGGTCGCCGCCGTGCGGGCCCTGTCGCAATCGGCCCTCTTCCCCACCAACTGCCGCCTCCTCGATCCGGCCGAGTCCCTGGCCAATGGCGTCGGCGACGGCGCTTCGGCCATCCTGGTCCTGGGCTTCGAATCCGCCGACCATCCGCTGGCCGCATGGATGGCCCGCGCGCTGGAGCTTACGGCCGACCACGGCGGAGTGTTCGAGGCCGAGGCGGTCGCCAGCTCGCTTGCCCCCGGGGGCGCGAGCGCCGAACACCGCCAGGGCCCCGCCGGCCGCTGGCGCGAGGCCTTCATCCGCATGCCCTACCGGCGCAATCTGTCGATCGCGCTTGGCCTGATCGGCGACACCTTCGAGACGGCCGTCACCTGGGATCGCTTCGAGGCCCTCTACGAGGGCGCGCGCGAGCGCACCGCCGCCGCCATCGCCGGGATCTGCGGCCACCAGGCGAGCGTCTCCTGCCGCTTCACCCACATCTACCCGGACGGTCCGGCGCCCTATTTCTCCTACTCCGCGCTCGGCTCGACCGACGGCGACCTGGCCGAGTCCCTGACCAAGTGGCGGGCGATCAAGCAGGCGACCAACGAGATCGTCGTCGACCTCGGCGGAACCGTGACCCACCACCACGCCGTCGGTCGCGATCATCGCGCCGGCTATGAGCGCCAGTCCTCGCCTCTGTTCCGCGCCGCCCTGGCCGCCGCCAAGGCCTCGCTCGATCCTGCTGGCGTGATGAACCCCGGCGTCCTCATCGACCCGGTCGGGCGCACCGTCGGCGCCCGCGGCGCCCTCGCGCCCGCGCCCGGCCGTTAGCTCAGCGCGTGGCCGGCGCGCACGGTCATGCGCCAGGACTGGTAGGTCCTGAGGCCACGGGCCAGCAGGCCGGGCGAATGGGCGACGCCGAGATCGCGGATCAGGCGCCGGAGGCCCGGTTCGGCCACCAGGCTCGCCGCCTTGCGGTAGCGGAACCAGCGGAAGATGCGCTGGCCCTGTTCCTTCCACGCCTCGGAATGGGCCTGGGCGAGGAATGGGAAGACGATCACCTGGACCGCGGCCGTGCGCTCGTCCTTCAGCTGCTTCATGTATTTGTAGGAGCCGATCGGGGGGCCGACGACCTCGCCGACGACTCCCGCCTCCTCGGCCGCTTCCACCGCCGCGGCTTCCTGCGGCTTCAGCCCTCGGATCGGCCAGCCCTTGGGGATGACCCAACGATGGGTGGTCCGCGAGGTGATCAGCAGGATCTGCACGTGGCCCGCCTCGATGCGGAATGGCAGCGCCGCGTACTGGATGCCGACCGACTTCGCCGCCTTCATGCCAGGAGCCCGGCGCTGATGTGGTAGATCGCCGCGCCGATCAGACCGGCCATGGGCATGGTCACGATCCAGGCGACGACGATCCGCCGGGCCACGCCCCAGCGGACGGCCGAGGTGCGCCTGGCCGCGCCGACCCCGACGATGGCTCCGGTGATGGTGTGGGTGGTCGACACCGGCACTCCCAGATAGGTCGCCGTGAACAGGGTGATCGCCCCGCCCGTTTCGGCGCAGAAGCCCTGCTGCGGGCTGAGCCGGGTGATCCTGGCGCCCATAGTGTGTACAATTCGCCAACCGCCGAGAAGGGTCCCCAGCGCCATGGCCGCCTGGCAGGCCAGCACCACCCAGATCGGCACGCCGAACGATCCATGCTTGCCCGCGTGGGCGTAGAGCAGCACCGCGATGATGCCCATTGTCTTCTGCGCGTCGTTGCCGCCGTGGCCCAGCGAGTAGAGCGAGGCGGAGACGAACTGCAGCGAGCGGAACAGCCGGTCCACCGCCGCCGGACGCGAGCGGAAGAAGAGCCAGGTGACCGCCAGCACCAGGACCAGCGCCAGGACGAAGCCGAACAGCGGCGAGACGACGATGCCCGCGGCGGTCTTGCCGACGCCGTCCCAGACGATGGCCTTCAGGCCCGCCTTGGCCAGGCCCGCGCCAACCAGGCCGCCGACCAGGGCGTGGGACGACGAGGACGGGATGCCGGCCACCCAGGTGATGATGTTCCAGGTTATCGCGCCCATCAGCGCGCCGAAGATCAGCCTATCGGTGACCAGGTCGACCGAGACGATCCCCGCCCCGATGGTCTTGGCCACGTGCAGGCCGAAGAACAGGAAGGCCACGAAATTGAAGAACGCCGCCCACACCACGGCGTGGCGCGGCTTCAGAACCCTGGTCGAGACGATCGTGGCGATGGAGTTGGCGGCATCGTGCAGCCCGTTCAGGAAATCGAACGCCAGCGCGACCGCGACCAGGAACCACAGGACGGGCGACGCCGCCACACTAGTGTGCCGGACTTGAAGTTCGTTTGATCATTGGGTCACGCGCGGTACGAACTTCAAGTCCGAAAAGCACACTAGAAACCAATGAGTGGCTAGTGTGGCTGATGATTCGGAAATTCGCATTTTCCCTCCACCACCCTCCGGCGAATTTCTGAATCGCCACACTAGAGGTGCTCGATCAGTATGCCGCTGATCCCGTTCGACACGTCCTCGATGCGGTCGATCACCTTCTCCAGATGTCCCAGGATATCGGCCCCGACGATGTAGTCCATCGGCCGGTCCTGGCTTCTGGCGAACAGCACCTTGAGGCCGGCGTCGTACACCTCGTCCGACCGGTTCTCGATTCGCGTCACAGCCTCGGCGATGGCGTTCAGGCGCGACGCGTTGTGGCGCATTTCGCGCAGCAGTTCGGTGGCCTCGATGGTCAGATACGAGGCCTGGATCGCCAGGTCGCCGAGCTCGCGCATTTCGCGCTGGAAGGTGGTCACCTCGAACACCGCGATCGACTTGGCGGTCTTCTGCATCTGGTCGATTGCGTCGTCCAATGAGGTGATCAGCGCATGGATGTCGGCCCGGTCGAAAGGGGTGATGAAGGTGCGGCGCACGGCCAGGAAGACGCCGCGCGTGATCTCGTCGGCCGCCTCCTCATAGGCGAGGATCGCGGAAGTGGCGGCGGCCATGCCCTCCCCGCCGTTCAGGAGTTCGCGCAGCGCCTCCGCCCCCTTGGCCAGCAGCCGCGCGTGGGCCTCGAACTTGTCGAAGTAGCTCTCCTCCCGCGGCAGCAATGCCTGGAACCAGCGCATGCGTTATCCCGCCCCTCCACGAGCGCGAATCTGTTGGCTAAATACTGTCCTAACCCGAACGGACCGGCGAGCATCCTTTTACCGGACGCCGACAGGATCCACTCCAATAAGGGGGCCGCCCATGCCAAAAATCGACATCGCCGCCACACCCGCCCGCCAGGGATCGGGCTATCTGGCGCCCGCCGTCGCCCCGATCACGAACGGCGGCGCGGTCACGGTGGCCACGCACGAGGTGTCGAGGCCGGCCGCCGAGCCACGCGCGAAGAAAGCGTCCATCATCCGGTCGAGGCACACCATATTGCTAAGGCCGATCGGCAGGTGGGTCATGGCCGGGATGACCACCACCCGGCCGCGCGGCAGGCCCGCGGCCACGCGCCTCGCCCACGCGACGGGGGCCGCGGCGTCGCGCCCGCCGGCCAGGAGCAGCACCGGAATGTCCGACTTGAGCGGCGTCAGCAGATCCGGGTCGGCCCGACCGGGCGCCCACTCGCGGCAGGCCTGGATCTGCTGGTCCACGCGATAGCGGCCGAACGAGGTTCCGGCGACGGCCCGCGCTTCTTCGGCCGACGAGATGCGCCGCGTCCCCTCCGGGCAGGCGACCGAGAGATAGAGGCCCCCGGCTATGAGTTGGGGTCCGCCGGCGCCCTCCACCTCCAACAGCGGCGTAAAGTCACCCTGGGCCGCGCGGGCGATAACCATCGGCGCCCGCTGGCGGGAGGGCTCGGCGCTTAGCATGGACCGCACCGCTTCGCCGAACGGACCGGCCCGGAGCATGACAGACCTCCCGTCCGGAGTCGTCACCGCGGCGGGGAAAAGCGCGAGCCGCGTCATCGCGAGCGTCCAGTCACCGGCCAGGCGCGGCCAGGCGCGCGCGCAAGACGGCTCGGCCCGGCAGTCGGCGAACAGCAGGCGCAGCGCCGCTTCGCCGTTGGCGGCGTGATGGAGGGGCAGCTTTTCGCCGAGCGGGACAGTGCCGATGAGGGCGGCCGCGCGCACTCGCGCCGGATAGAGCTTCATATAGGCCTGGGCCAGCATCGTCCCGTAGGAGAGTCCGGCCAGGTCGACTTTCGAATAGCCGAGCGCCGCGCGGATGGCGTCGAGGTCGCGCGCAGCCGCGAGCGTTGTGTATTGAGCGAGGTCGGCCCTGGGCTCGAGCGCGCGGCGGCAGCCGGCGACCAGGTCAGGCGGATACATGGATTCGAGCGCCGAGCGCCGCTCGAGCGCCGGGCAATGCAGAGGGGCGGAGGCGCCCGTCCCGCGTTGGTCGAAAAGGATCACCGCCCGCCGGGCGCGGTGGAATTTCAGTTCGCCGGCGTAAAGCGCGGCCGAGTTGGTGCCGGCGATCCCGGGACCGCCGTCGAGCCAGATCATGGGCGCCTGCTCGGGGCCGGGCCCGGTCATGGGCATGACAATGACCTTCAGCGGAAGGCGTCGCCCGGCGGGCCGCCGCCAATCCTCCGGCACGCTGACCCGCGCGCATTTGACGATCTCGCTGGCCCAGCGGATCGCGCAGGGGACAAGCGCCACGGGCGTTGGACTCGCTCGCGCGGCCCACGGTCCCAGCAGGACCGCGGCGAGCGCCAGGGCCAGTATCCGGGTCATCCCTTTCTCCCTCACTCCATCCGCTCGTCGGTCTTGCCGCGGTATTTCGGCAGGGCGTGGGCGTCCTCGATCCAGGCCAGGTGTTCCTCATAGCTGACATGCGCGATCGGCAGGCCCGGAACCTCGCCCGTCAGGCTGCCGAGCGAGACATAGACATGGCCCACTCGCGGCGCGTTGGGCTGGCCCGCCTCGTCGGCGATGTAGAACATCGCACTGCCGCACACCCGGCAGGAACCCCAGCGCACCGGCGGCGATGAGCGAAACCAGGTCACCTCGCCCTCGCCGTCCAGGAAGGCGAACCGCTCCGCCGGCACGGACGTCCAGGTGACGAAGGCGACGCCGCGCGAGAGCCGACACGAGCGGCAATGGCAGTGGGTGATCTCGCCCAACGGCGGGGTAAGCGCGAACCGCACCGCCCCGCACAGGCATTGGCCGAGGATGTCGTCGGAGGCGGTCACGGGAGGGCGATCTTGCCTGCGGATCGGTGACATTTACAACCGATAAGCTTACTGCTTCGAAGCTACAGCTGGGAGAGGGCCATGGCTTTTGTGCATAACCTGCCCGAGGGCGTCGGCATCCGATGGATCTTCGACCTCACCTTCGCCGTCGGCCCCAATTGCCGCAATCACCCGGCCGACGTGCAGCTGGTCCAGCACGCCATCAACACCCTGCTGGCGTCACTGAAGATCTCCGATGACAACGGCGCGCCGATCACCTCCTATCTGAAGCGCGACGGCCTCTACGGGCCGCGCACGGCGGCGGCGATCCGCGGCTTCCAGCGCGCGATGCAACAGCGCCAGTGTCTAATCAAGGCGGACGGCCAGGTCGATCCGTCGAGCCCCAGCGGCTGGACCGCCGCCGGAACGGCCCAGTACACCATCGTCTATCTCAATCGCAGCCACGTCGACGTCTACGGCGTGATGATGGACGAGGCGGACTTTCCCGAGCCCCTAAAGAGCAATGTGAACAGCAACCGCCAGGTCGGCTGAGCCGGCGCCGGCATGGAATCGCGCTGAGGTCATGAAGGAATGGAGACCAGAAGGATCGTGATGAGGACCCGTGGCATGCGCTCCGTCACGGCGGCGGCGATCGCCGCGTTGGCGCTGGCCGGGCCGGCCCTCGCCGCCCAGGGCGTCTACCCAGCGATGGCTCCGCTGGCGCGCTACCTCTCGTCCGACGAGGTCGCCCTGGCCCGGAGCGCCGCGCCGCCGTCGATCGCCAAGAACGCCGAGGTTCTGGTCCTTGGCCCCCACGGCTATGAGACCGCGGCCAAGGGAACCAACGGCTTCGTCTGCATCGTCGAGCGGGCCTGGGCCAACGCGTTCGCCAGCCCGGATTTCTGGAACCCCAGGGACCGCTCGCCGATCTGCTACAACGCGGCCTCGGCCCGGTCGGTGCTGCCCACCTATCTGAAGCGCACGCGGTGGGTGCTGGCCGGGATGGACAAGGCCCAGCTCCTCGCCCGCACCAAGGCCGCCGTCGCCTCCGGCGAGGTGGGCCCGCCGGCGCCCGGGGCCATGTGCTACATGATGTCGAAAGATGGCTACCTGAATGACGCGGCTGGCGGCCCCTGGCGCCCGCACCTGATGTTCTACACCCAGCGCATGCCGGCCGCCGCCTGGGGCGCCAACCTGCCGGGCGCGCCGGTGATGGGCGGTGATAACGGCGACGTCGATCCGGCGACCGTGTTCATGGTGCCAGTGGCCCACTGGTCCGACGGCTCGCCGGCGCCACCCATGCGGATGTGAGGGTCGTGCGGGCCAATTCTTGGCGAACAATTGGAATTCTATTGGGTGCTATGTCCCCGTAACTAGCCGGCTTAGCCCTCGGCGACTGTGCAGCCGTTTCGAGCCATGATCGTCATCCCCGGATGCAAGCGGTGTTGCGGCGAATTCGCCCCACGGACCGTTGGGCGGGCCGATCGGTCACAGCTATACTGTGGGAAGCTGGCGGCGGCGCGTGGCGGGAATGCTAAGCTTATGTCGCCACATAAAGATCGTTCTTGACAATCGCAAAGTTCGACCGTCTTCTCAGACGCGTCCCAGACAATTGTCTGTCCAGAAGACGGCGGCTGAAATCTCAATCTACTTGATTTTCTTCTGCTCGATTTCACCGCGTTTCTTACAATAGAGGGGGTGACAGTGCATTCATTCGATAGGAAAACCGGCACGCTCGCAATCTTCGCTGCGGCGTTGACGTTGATCTGCTCTAAGGGCGAGGCTGCAACCATTCTATGGACACTGGAAGACGTGAACATGACCCTTGGCACGTCTCTTGAGGGCACTTTCACAACAGATTCAGCTACGGGCCACCTTACAGCATACGACATTCATGTCCAGGGCGGTTCGCAGAGCGGTTATCTCTTCCAAGATACCATCTCCGAAGATTACATCGCAAGCGATGGGCCTCAGAATTATGAGATCGAAAATACTGGTGACGGCTATATAACCTTGTCGTTTATGAACTCGCTGACCTCAGGTTTATCTAAAGTCAATATCAGCAGCTCTAGTTTTTACTGTCAAGCTTGCGGCGACTACTCCGTATCTGGGGCGTCGGGCTTTGTCGCCGTACCTGAACCGGCCACATGGGCGATAGTGCTGCTCGGCTTCGCTGGCGTCGGGGCCGCCGCACGGCGATGGCGCAGAGAGATCGCGCTGTTCAATTAGCGCGGTTCCCTGACCGAATGCGACGCGCAAGAGCGCGTTAGCACAGTCAGACAGCAGGTGGCCGGCGGGGCAACCTTTGGCCTTTTTGCCCCAATTTTCCGGCGTTGGTCTGTGTCAAGTCGAAGCTGCGTACCGCGGATGCCTCCGGGCTAACCAAGAGCCCGGCTTTCCAAGCGGCCGACCCGGACTCAAGACTTCTGGAACCCAACATCGAGCTCGCCGATCTGCTTCAACGCCGCCTCGGCCCGTTTGGTATTGCCGACGTTTCTCAAGCGGACCGAGTGGGTACGGGCCGTGCTGGACGAGGCCTCACTCCTCGCCCGCACCTGATGTTCTACACCCCGCGCATGCCGGCGCCGCCTGGGGCGCCAACCTGCCGGGCGCGCCGGTGATGGGCGGTGATAACGGCGACGTCGATCCGGCGACCGTGTTCATGGTGCCAGTGGCCCGCTGGTCGGACGGCTCGCCGGCGCCACCCATGCGGATGTGACCGGCGATCGCTAGGTCTGGAAACGAGCCTTCTCTTCCCTCTCCCACGTCTTTCCGCCACTCTGGCGGCCATGGCCCATGACCATCCCGACCATGACGACCACGGCCAGGCGCCGCCGGACGACATCGCCCTGCGGATCAAGGCTCTGGAGTCCCTGCTCATCGACAAAGGCCTGGTCGATCCGGCGGCGCTCGACGCCATCGTCGACCGCTTCGAGCACAGGGTCGGGCCGCGCAATGGCGCGCGGGTGGTGGCCAAGGCGTGGACCGATCCGGCCTTCCGCGCGCGGCTGATGGCCGACGCCACCGCGACCATCGCCGAAATGGGCTATGGCGGCGGCCAGGGCGAGCACATGGTCGCGGTCGAGAACACGGCCGCCACGCACAACCTCGTCGTCTGCACCCTGTGCTCCTGCTACCCGTGGCCGGTGCTCGGCCTGCCGCCGGTGTGGTATAAATCGTCCGCCTACAGATCGCGCGCGGTGATTGATCCGCGCGCCGTGCTGGCCGAGTTCGGGACCGTGTTGCCGGCCGAGACCGAGATCCGCGTGTGGGATTCCACGGCCGAGGTTCGCTACCTCGTCATTCCCCAACGCCCGGCCGGGACCAAGGGACTGGGCGAGGAGGCCCTCGCCGCCCTCGTCACCCGCGACGGCATGATCGGAGCCGCGCCCTTATGAACGGCGTGCACGACATGGGCGGCATGCATGGTTTTGGAGCCGTGGCGCCCGAGCGCGACGAGCCGGTGTTCCACGCGCGGTGGGAGAGCCGGGTCCTCAGCCTTGTCATCGCCTCGCCCACGCGCGGCAACATCGACGCCGGCCGCCACGCGCGTGAACTTATTCCTGGTCCGGACTATCTCGCCATGAGCTACTACGAGCGCTGGTTCGCCGCGCTCACCGCCATGCTGGTCCAGCGCGGCTATGTGACCGAGGAGGAACTTACGTCCGGGCGGGCCGACCCGGCCGCGCCCAAGGCCACGCCCAGGCTCGCCGCCGACGCGGTCGAGCCTTCCTTTGCCAATGTCGGGTCGTACCTGCGCGAGGAGGGCCCGCCGCCCGTGTTCCGGGTCGGTGACAAGGTTCGTACACGCAATATCAATCCGACCGGCCACACCCGCCTGCCCCGCTATGCCCGAGGCCACGTCGGCGTCGTCGAGCTTCTGCACGGCGCGCATGTCTTCCCCGACGTCCACGCCCACGGCGGCGGCGAGGATCCGCGCCCGCTCTACACCGTGCGCTTCACCGCGCGCGAACTCTGGGGGCCGGAAGCGTCGGCGCGCGACAGCGTCAGCCTCGATCTGTGGGAGCCCTATCTTGAACGGGCCTGACGCCGAGCCGGTGTTCGCCGAGCCGGTGTTCGCCGAGCCGTGGCAGGCCCAGGCTTTCGCCCTCGCCGTGCGCCTGGCCGAGGACGGCGTCTTCACCTGGCCGGAATGGACGGCGGCCCTGGCGCGCGAGCTAGCCACCGATCCGGCGGACGACGGCGCGCGTTACTACCACCACTGGGTCGCCGCCCTCGAGCGCCTGACCGGCGAACGCGGCCTCGCGGACGTGTCTGAGCTTTCCGCCCGCAAGCACGCCTGGGCCGACGCCTTTCGCCACACCCCCCATGGCCAGCCGGTGAAGCTCGCCACTCCCTGATCAACGCCAGAAGGGCCGAAAGGGGCGGCGCTGACTTGCCCCAATGCGACGGGAAGGGAGCGCGCTACCGCCTCAGAAACCCGTCGATCCCGTCCTTGGCGCTGGCGAGATCGAGGTTCTCGGCCATGGCGCGGGAGGCGATCGCATAGGCCTCGGCGAGCGGCGCCTCGATCTGCTTGCGCAGCACCTGCTTGCCGAGCGCGACGGCGTCGGCCGGCTTGGCCGCGATGACCGCGGCCGTCTCGTCCACCAAGCGGTCGAGTTCGCCCGCCGGAACCGCGCGGTTGATCAGGCCGAGCCGCTCCGCTTCGGCCGCGTCGATGAACTTGCCGGTGAACAGCATCTCGGCCGCCGCCTTGCGCGTGACGGCCCGAGCCACGGCCACGCCCGGCGTCGAGCAGAAGAGGCCGAGGTTGATGCCGGAAACCGCGAACCTGGCCGTATCGGCGGCGAAGGCGAGGTCGCACGCCGCCGCCAGCTGGCAGCCCGCCGCCACGGCCGCGCCCTGCACCTTCGCGATCACCGGCGCCCGGACCGCGCCGATGGCCAGCATCAGGTTCGAACACTGTTCGAAGAGGGCCAGGTGGGCCAGGCGATCGTCGGTGGCGCGTAGCTCGGCCAGGTCATGGCCGGCGCAGAACAGGCGCCCGGCCGCGCCCAGCACGATGACGCGCACGGCCTCGTTGGCGCCGGCCCGCGCGACCTCGTCGGAAAGCGCGTTCATCATCGCCCGCGACAGCACATTGGCCCGCTCGGGATCGTTCAGCGTCAGCCGCGCGACCGGCCCATCGATCGCCGCGATGACCAGGGGCTCGCTTCTCGTCTGCTCGGCGGTGCTCATGGCCCCACCCTGCTCCGCGCCGGCCCGGCGGACAAGCGCGAGCCCTCACAAGGTGGCGATGTCCGAGACCTTCCACGACTCGCCCATCGGATTCTTGCCGACAGTGAGCGAGGTTTCGCTGTCGAAGTCATAAGGCGGCACCGGCAGATTGAGCGGCGCGGGCACGGACTTGAACACGCGGCCGGCGAGGTCGTAGCGCGAGCCGTGGCAAGGGCACAGGTAGCCCCCGGGCCAGCTCGGGTCGAGTTCGCCGACGGTGGGATCGAAGTTCGGCGTGCAGCCGAGGTGAGTGCAGATGCCGATCAGCACGAGATATTCCGGTCGGATCGAACGCGACCAGTTCTTGGCGTACGATGGCTGTTGGTGCGCGTCGGAGTGGGGGTCGCGCAACATGTTCAAGGTGCTCGGCTTGGTAAGTTCCGCGAGGGCGGCCGGCGTGCGATGAACGATGAAGATCGGGTAGGAGCGCCACAGCTTCACGATCTGCTGCCCCGGGGCGATCTTGGTCAAATCGACGCTGATCGGCGAGCCAGCGGCCAGGACGTCGGCGGCCGGATTGAGCTGATCTACAAGCGGCCACGTCACCGCGGCGGCCGCGCCGATGGTCGAGGTGACGGCCAGGACGTTGATGAAATCGCGCCGCGTCGGCTCGGGCGGCCCGGGATGAACGATAGCTTCGGCCATGATGCGCTTTCGGGAATACCTTGGCTGTTCTGGGTGTTCCCTCGCCTCGCGGCGAAGTGAACGCCGCCTACCTTAAGCGGGCGCGATCTCCAGCACCACCTTGCCCTTGACGTGGTCCTGCTCAAGGTGGCGCTCGGCCTCCGCCGCATCCTTCAGCGGAAACACCCGGTCGATGGTCACCCTTACCTCGCCGCGGTCGATCATGCCGGCGATGGTGGCCAACTGCTCGCCGTCCGGCTGGCAGGTGTAGCGGGTCGCGGTAACGCCGGCCGCGCGGGCCTTCTCCTGGTCCGGCGCCTGCACGGTGCAGACGAGAGCGCCGCCGCGTTTCAGAACTTGCCAGGAGCGGTCCTGCGTTTCGCCGCCGATGAGGTCGTAGACAAGATCCATGTCGTGGACGACGTCCTCGAACCGCTCGCTGTGGTAGTCGACCACGCGGTAAGCGCCCAGGCCCTCGACGAAAGCGCGCGTCTCGCCCGCGGCCGTGGCCCACACTTCCGCGCCCCTGGCCCGGGCCAGCTGAACGGCGAAGTGGCCGACGCCGCCGGACGCGCCGTGGATCAGCACCTTCTGTCCGGCGTCGAGGTGGCCGTGGGTGAACAGGCCTTGCCAGGCGGTCAGCGCCGCTAGCGGGACCGACGCGGCCTGTACCATGTCCAGCAGGGCCGGTTTGAGGGCGCAGATCTTGGCCGGCGCGGCCACCCACTCGGCATAGCCGCCGCGGTCCGGCGGCAACATGGCGAACACCGCCTCGCCCGGCTGGAAGCGCATCACCCCCTCGCCGAGCTCGGTGACGATCCCGGCCACGTCGCGGCCGAGGGTGATCGGCAGCTGCTCGGCCTTGACCGGCGGGTATCTGCCCTCGCGCATCTTGTAGTCGACCGGATTGACGCTGGCGGCGCGGATCTCGATCAGCACCTCGCCTTCGGCCGGCGCGGGCTTGGGCACGTCCTCGATGGCCAGGGCCTCGACGCCGCCGAATTCATGGATCCGCACCGCCTTCATGTCGCTCACTCCATTTGCCCCAAGCCATTCAAACACCCACCGGCGACGCCGGTTTCAGGCGTGGCTCTCTTCCCTTGCATCGGGGGTTCAGTGGACGACCGCGATCGCCTTTGACTCGCGGCGAATTCCTCGCCATCGAAGCCCGAGCAAACCCGAGGAACCCCATGGCCAACAAGCTCGCGGACGACCCGCGCATCGACCCCCGCATCAAGGCGATATTCGCCGGCTTTCCGCCGCAGCAGCCGATGAAGGACGCCGCCAGCCGCGAGGAGATCCTGGCCGAGGAAGCCTCTCCCGCCGGTCAGGCGCGCGCCGCTGGCGCCGCGGCCATGATGGCCATGATGGATAACGAACAGGTCGCCCCCTCGGCCGGCCTGGTCACCCGTACCGAGACCTTCATCTCCCAGCCCGACGGCAACGAGATCAAGTTGCAGCTGATCCGCCCCGCGGGCGAGGAGCGCCTGCCTTGCGTCTACTACATCCACGGCGGCGGCATGGCCTCCATGTCGGCCTTCGACGGCATGTACCGCGCCTGGGGCCGGATCATCGCCCGCGAGGGCGTGGCCGTGGCCATGGTCGATTTCCGCAACTGCCAGCGGGCCTCCTCCGCTCCCGAGGTCGCGCCCTATCCCGCCGGCCTCAACGACTGCGTCAGCGGCCTGAAATGGGTCAAGGCTCATGCCGACGCCCTTCACATCGACCCCGACCGGATCGTCGTGGCCGGCGAAAGCGGCGGCGGCAACCTCACCCTGGCGCTCGGTCTGAAGCTGAAGCGCGACGGCGAACTCAAGCTGATCAAAGGCCTCTACGCCTTGTGCCCCTACATCGCCGGAAGGTGGCCGCAGGACCGTTATCCGTCCTCGACCGAAAACAATGGCATTCTGCTCGATCTGCATAACAACCGCGGCGCCATGGCCTATGGCATCGACGCGCTCGAGGCGCGCGACCCTCTTGCCTGGCCCGGCTTCGCCACGGAAGCCGACGTCAAGGGGTTCCCGCCGACGGTGATCAGCGTCAACGAGTGCGACCCGCTGCGCGACGAGGGACTCGAGTTCTATCGTCTGTTGCTGCGCGCCGGTGTTCCCGCCCGCTGCCGTCAGGTGATGGGCACGATCCACGGCACGGAGATCTTCGCCATCGCCTGCCCCGATATCAGCCGCGATACGGCCAGCCACCTGGCGAACTTCACCCGGCGATAGCCAGGCGGCGGTCGAGAGATGGGGGCCAGGGACCCCGCCGGCGGCGTCCGCGAGCGGCCGCTGCTTGGCCTGATGATGGGGCTGTTCTTCGCCTTCGGCTTCTGCACCGTCCTGGTGGACACGCTCATTCCCAAGCTGAAGGGCCTGTTTCACCTCTCCTACGCCGAGGTGATGCTCACCCAGTCGTGCTTCTTCCTGGCCTTCTTTCTCGTCTCCGGGCCGGCCGGCTGGCTGGTCGGCGCCATCGGCTATATGCGCACTGTCGTCGTCGGGCTGGTGGTGATGAGCGCCGGCTGCGTCCTCTTCACCCCGGCGGCGGACGCGGGCAGCTACCCCGCCTTCCTCGGCGCCCTTTTCATACTGGCCAGCGGCGTCACCACCGTGCAGGTGGCGGCCAATCCCCTGGCCGCCAATCTCGGCGACCCGGCGAAGGCTTCCGCGCGGCTGACCCTGGCGCAGGCGTTCAACTCCGTCGCCACCATGCTGGCCCCACAGTTCGGCGCCTTCTTCATCCTCGGCCACGCGGCGCCCATGCCCGATCCGGGGAGGCTGGCGCCCGCCGCCCTTGCCGCCCTGCGCGTGCACGAGGCCCAGACGGTCCAAGGGCCGTTCCTGATAATCGCCGCGTCCCTCGCCGTGTTCGCCCTCCTGTGCTGGCTCGCCCGCCGCTGGGCTGGACCCCTTGCGGCGCGCCCCGGGGCCGGCTTCGCCCACCTGTTCGGCCGCCCGCGCGTGGTGCTGGGCGCGATCGCCATCTTCACCTACGTCGGGGCGGAGGTGGCCATCGGCAGCTCGATCGCCAACTTCCTGATGTCGCCCAAGGTCCTCGGGCTCGCCATGCGTCAGGCCGGCCAGCTGATCAGCGTCTACTGGGGCCTGGCCATGGTCGGCCGGTTCGCGGGCGCGTGGCTGCTGCGCGGACTTCCGGCGGGCGCCGTCCTGACCGGATGCGCCCTGGGCTCAGCCGCGCTGGCCGCGACGGCGGCCCTGGCCGGCGGTCCGCTGGCGGCGATCGCCATCCTCGCCGTCGGCCTGTTCAACTCGATCCAGTTCCCGACCATCTTCACCCTGGCCATCGAGGGACTCGGCGAGGCGACGCCCGCCGCCTCGGGCCTGCTATGCCTGGCCATCGTCGGTGGCGCGGCCGCGCCGCTGGCCACCGGCTTCGCCGCCGACCGACTTGGCCTGAGCCTCGCCCTCTTCGTCCCCGTGGCCTGCTACCTGTGGGTCGCCACCTACTGCCGCCTGGTCTCCGGCGGCGCGCTGGTGGTCGGCGCGGCTGGGAGATAAGCGCGACTCTGACCGCGCCGCGAGCGCTCAGTCAACGTGGCGGGCATAACCGAAAGCCCATTGATCCTTAGGCGGCGCCAGCCGACATTGCCGGCGCAGCCAAGGACGCCCCATTGATCAAGCCGCCGCCGCTCAACTTCCGGACCAAGCTGTTCTACGGCTTCGGCACCGTCGCCTTCGGCGTCAAGGACAACGGCTTTTCCTATCTGCTGCTGCCCTTCTACAACCAGGTAGTCGGTCTCTCGGCGCCGCTCGTCGGCCTGGCGATCCTGGTGGCGATGACCTGCGATGCGCTGATGGACCCGATCATCGGCCAGGTGAGCGATCACTGGCGCTCGCGCTGGGGCCGGCGGCATCCGTTCATGTACGCCGCCGCCCTGCCGGTGGCCGTCTCCTATCTGCTGCTGTGGAACCCGCCGCACGCCTCGCACACGGTGCTGTTCTTCTATCTCGTGGCCGTGGCCGTGCTCATCCGCACATTCATCAGCGTCTATGAAGTGCCGAGTTCCGCTTTGGCCGCCGAGCTGAGTCAGGGCTACGACGAGCGCACTGTGCTGTTGAGCTACCGCTATTTCTTCGGATGGATCGGCGGCCTCGTCCTTTACATCATTGCCTTCCGCTTCCTGCTGGTCCCCGACGCTCACCACCCGGTCGGCCAGACCAATCCGGTCGGCTTCTCGCGCTACGGCCTCCTGGGCGCGGGGATGATGCTCGCGGCCATATTGATTTCCACCGCTGGCACCCACGACCGCATCAAGACCCTGCGTCAGGTACCCGTGCGCAAGATCGGCCTCGCCGCCATGGCGCGCGAAATCGTCGCCACCTGGTCACACCGCTCGTTCCTGTTCCTCACCCTGTCGGGCGTGGCGACGTCGATGGCCGCGGGCCTGGCGGCGTCGATGAATTTCTATTTCAACACCTATTTCTGGGGCTTCAGCTCGAAGCAGATTTCGTTTCTGGCGGCGGGCGTCCTGGTTTCGGCGTTCGCCGCCCTCGCCCTGGCGCCGTTGGCCTCGCGCCTGTTCGGCAAGCGCGCCTCGGCCATCGGCGCCGTGACGCTTTCGGTCGTGGTCGGCCTGACGCCGATGATGCTGCGCCTGGCGCACCTGATGCCGCCCAACCACAGCGAGGCGCTGTTCTACATCGTCTTCGCCCAGTCGATCATTTCGGTGTCGTTCGGCATCGCCGGGGCGACCATGGTTTCGGCGATGATCGCCGATGTGGTCGAGGATGGCGAGTTGAAGACCGGTCGGCGCGCCGAGGGAGTCTATTTTTCGGCCTCGATCATGATCTCCAAAGCGGTTTCGGGCGCCGGCATCTTTGCCGCGAGCGGCGTCCTGGGGCTCATCAATTTTCCGGTCGGCGTGGCCCCGGGCAACGTGCCGGCGAGCGTCCTCACTCACCTGGCCCTTACTTACGCGCCGATCTATGCGGCGCTCTATGTCGCCGGGTTTACCCTGATGATGGGCTACAAGATCACCCGGGCCAGCCACGCCGAGACGCTCGAGGCACTGGCAGCGCGCGCCGCCGCGGCGGCGGCGGAATAGGCCTCACGAATCGAGGTTCTCGAGCTTCGTCAGGCGGCGCCGGGCAGCCACCAGGCCCCGTAGGGCGAAGCCGATCATCGCCAGGCCGATCAGCAGCAGCACCCAGGTCGCTGGCTCCGGCAGCCAGCCCATCGCGCTCTTGGCCGGCGCCGTGGTCCTTGGCGCGTCGCCGGCCGGCGGCGCCTTCACATCGGTCGGCGGCCCGGCCATGGCCACCGGATTGTCCAGATCGGAATCGGCGTTCTGACCGTGGCCGCCGATGATCCCGACCGGGGTGAACGGCTCGTTCGGGTCCTCGCTCAGGCGCCAGCCGTCGCCGGCCGGCGGCTCGAGCGTGGTCACGCCCGGCCCTTCCTTGGGCGCCGGCTTGCCAACAGCCGGACCCACGCTCGCCGCGACCGTCAGGGCGAGCGCGCAGCCGATCAGGCGCCATCCCATTGGCGACTTCTCAAGACTCGTCCGCATCGGGGCCGAAATGTAGCACGAACTGAGCGCGGGTCACCAAATCCGTGGCGCCAATTCGGCGAAAGCGTCAGGCGGGGCCGGGCGCGAAGGCGGCGGTGAGGTCCATCAGGCCCGAGGGAAAGGTCTGGCGCGCGAAGGTGACACCGGCCTCGCCGCGCCAGGTCCAACGCTTGAGAACGAGGCAGGCGCGGGTGCGCGGGATGCGCAGGGCCTCGGCCGTGTCGAGATCGGGATTGGTGGCCGAGATCTCATGCCGCGCCCGGCTCCACGCCACATGCGCCAGGAGCCAGGCGCCCGGCGCGATCTGCCCGAACTCTTCCCCGGCCGCGGCCGGGACCTCCGCCAGGTCGATCAGCCGCGCCTCGTGGGCGAAGGGCGCGCCGGCGGCATAGTGCACGCCGCTCACCTCCAGCAAGGGCCCCTTAGGCGCCAGCGGCCCCTCCTCGCCTTCGGGGTGCGGCCGGCGAAGGCGCCGCGCCAGCCGCATCCAGCGGTAGGCTTGGCAGCGCGCCTCGATCGCGGCGCGGATGTCGGGGATTTCGAGCACGGCCGAGACGAGATGCGGCGCGGCGACGAAGGTGCCGGCCTTGCGCCGCCGCTCCACCAGCCCCTGTACCGCCAGGGCGTGCACGGCCTTGCCCGCCGTCGCCCGGGCGCAGCCGTAGCGCGCCATCAACTCGTGCTCGAAGGGGATGCGGTGGCCGGGCGGCCAGGCGCCGGAGGCGATTTCGCCGGCGAGGTCGGCGGTGATGCGCGCGTGCAGGGCCGGCGGCTTCATCGCATCAGGATCCTGGCGAGGGTGGCGCGGTAGCGGGCGGCGATGGCCTCGCCGCGCACGTGGCGACCGTCCGCGACCACCTTCTCGCCCCGGCGCCAGATTGTCTTCACCGCCTCGCGCCCGGCGGCGAACACCCAGCCGTCCAGCAAGGCGTCCCCCGCGCGCGCCGCCAGCGCCGGATGGCTTGCGTCCAGAGCGACGAGGTCGGCCGACGCGCCAATCTCGATCCCGCGATGGGTCTCGCCCAGCGCCCGCGCGCCGCCGGCGAGCGCGGCCTTGAAGAGCTCCGCGCCAGAGCCGGCCACGCCGCGCGCCCGCCGCGCCAGCCTCTGGCCATACTCCAGGGTGCGCAACTCCTCGGCCAGGTCGATACGCACATTGGAGTCGCTGCCGATGCCGAACGCGCCGCCGGCCGCGAGGTATGGCGCGATGGGAAAGAGGCCGTCGCCGAGATTGGCCTCGGTGATCGGGCAGAGACCCGCGACCGCGCCGCTGGCCGCCAGGCGGGCAGTCTCGGCCGCGTCCATATGGGTGGCGTGGACCAGGCACCAACGGGCATCGAGGCTGGCATGGTCCAGCAGCCAGGCGACCGGGCGGGCGCCGAGCGCGGCGAGGCAGGCGTCGATCTCGGCCGTCTGCTCGGCCACGTGGATGTGGATCGGACCGCCGGCGGCGAGCGGGACGATCGCGGCCAGCTCGTCCGGCGTGACCGCGCGCAGGCTGTGCGGAGCGACGCCCAATCGGCCGTCCGGCAACCCCTCAACGACTGCTTTTGAACTGCTGATGAGCTGCTCATAGTCGGCAATCGACTTCCTGAACCGTGCTTGTCTGGCTCCGATCGCCTGGCCGCCGAAGCCGCCGTGGGCGTAGTACACCGGCAGGAGGGTCAGGCCGATGCCGCTCGCCGCCGCCGCGGCCGCGATCCGCTCGGCCATTTCCGCCGGATTTGAGTAAGGAGTCCCATCCAGGCCGTTGTGAAGATAGTGGAATTCACCGACACGGGTGAACCCTGCGGCGAGCATCTCGGCGAAAGCCTGGGCGGCGATCGCCTCGACGTCCTCCGGGCTCAGCCGCGCGACGAAGCGGAACATGACCTCGCGCCAGCTCCAGAAGTCCTCGCCGGCCGGCGAGCGGGTCTCGGCCAGCCCGGCCATGGCCCGCTGGAAAGCGTGGCTGTGGACATTGCCCATGCCCGGCAGGCCGATGTCGCCGGCTTCGTCGCCGGTCTGGCGGTCGGCGCCGGTCTCGACGGCCGAGATCAGGCCGGCCTCGACGGTCAGGCGCACGCGCCTGGCCCAGCCCGCGGGCAGCAGAGCGGTCTCGAACCACAGGTCGGCCATGCATTATGTCTAGACATAATAACGCCGGCAGGCCAAGCATCCGCGCCATGCTGTGCGATGCGATCTGGCGAAACGCGGGCCTGGCGACGCTGGCCGCTGGCGCGCCGGGTCTGGGCGAGATCGAGCGCGGCCGCGTCGCCTGCCAGGCCGGCCGGATCATCTATTCGGGGCCGGAAGCCGACGCGCCGGACCTCGACGCGGCGAGCATCGTCGACTGCGAAGGCCGGTGGATCACGCCGGGCCTGATCGACTGCCACACCCACCTCGTCTTCGCCGGCGACCGGGCGAGCGAGTTCGAGCGCCGGCTGACAGGCGAGAGCTACGAAGCCATCGCTCGCGAAGGTGGCGGGATCCTTTCCACGGTCAGGGCCACCCGCGCCGCCAGCGTCGAGGAGTTGGTGGCGTGCGCGCTCACCCGCCTCGATCGGCTCATGGCCGAGGGGGTGACCACGGTGGAGGTGAAGTCAGGTTATGGCCTGACGCTCGAAGCTGAGACGCGCCAGCTCGAAGCGGCCCGCGAGCTTGGCCGCCGTCGCGAGGTGAGCGTCGCCACGACCTTCCTCGGCGCGCACGCCCTGCCGTCGGAATTCGCCAATAACTCAAGCAGATATATCGATCTTCTGTGCAACGAGATGATCCCCGCCATCGCCGCCTCCGGCCTGGCCGACGCGGTCGACGCCTTCTGCGAGGGGATCGGCTTTTCGCCCGCCGAGGTGCGCCGCGTTTTCGAGGCCGCCCGCGCCCACGGCCTGCCGGTCAAGCTGCACGCCGAGCAGCTCTCCAACCTGCATGGCGCGGCACTGGCCGCCGAATTCGGCGCGCTGTCGGCCGACCACCTCGAGCACCTCGACGAGGACGGCGCGGCGGCCATGGCCCGCGCCGGGACCATCGCCACCCTGCTCCCCGGCGCCTACTACTTCACCCGCGAAACCCGCGCTCCGCCCGTCGATACCCTGCGCCGGCTGGGCGTGCCCATGGCCCTGGCCACCGACTGCAATCCGGGCACCTCGCCGCTGACCTCGCCGCTGATGGTGATGAACCTGGCCGCGACGCTGTTCCGCATGAGCGTCGAAGAGTGCCTGGCCGGAGTCACCCGCAACGCCGCCCGCGCGCTCGGACTGGCGGCGGAAACCGGTTCACTGGAAGCCGGCAAATGGTGCGACCTGGCCATATGGGACATCGGCCAGCCGGCCGAGCTCGTCTACTGGATGGGGGCCAATCCGCTCCACGCGCGCGTCTGGAGGGGACGATGAACACCGTGGTCCTCAGGCCCGGCGAGGTGAGCCTCGCTGAGTGGCGCGACGTCTGGCGCGGCGCGGAGGTCAGGCTGGACCCGGCCTGCGCACCGGCCATCGCCGCCTCGGCCCAGGCCGTCGAGCGCCTGCTGGCCCGCGGCGAGGCGGTCTATGGGGTCAATACCGGCTTTGGCAAGCTGGCCAGCGTGCGCATCGAGGCCGCCGACCTGGCGCGCCTGCAGACCAATCTCGTCCTCTCGCACGCCGCCGGGGTCGGCGAGGCCATGCCGGCGCCGATCGTCCGGCTGATGATGGCGCTCAAGCTCGCCGGCCTGGCGCGCGGCGCCTCGGGGGTCAAGCCCGCGACGACCAGCCTGATCGAAGCCATGCTGGCCAAGCGCCTGACCCCGGTCATCCCTGCCCAGGGCTCGGTCGGCGCCTCGGGCGACCTCGCGCCCCTGGCCCACATGGCGGCGGCCATGATCGGCGCGGGCGAGGTCCTGGTCGGCGAGCAGCGCCTTCCCGCCGGCAAGGCCCTCGCCGACGCCGGCCTGTCGCCGCTCGAACTCGGCCCGAAGGAAGGGCTGGCGCTGCTCAACGGCACGCAGTTCTCCACCGCCTATGCGCTCACGGCCCTGTTCGAGGCCGAGACCCTGTTCCGCTCGGCGCTGGTCACCGGGGCGCTGGCCACCGAGGCGGCAAAGGGGGCCGACACGCCGTTCGACGCGCGCATCCACGCCCTCAGAGGCCACGCCGGCCAGATCGAGACGGCGGCGGCCCTGCGGGCGCTCATGGCCGGCTCGGCCATCCGCGCCTCGCACCTCGTCGGCGACGCGCGGGTGCAGGACCCCTACTGCCTGCGCTGCCAGCCGCAGGTGATGGGCGCGGCGCTCACCATCCTGCGCCAGGCGGCGCAGACCCTGGCGGTCGAGGCCAACGGGGTGACTGACAATCCGCTGATCTTCGCCGGCGACGACGAGGCGCTGAGCGGCGGCAACTTCCACGCCGAGCCTGTGGCCTTCGCCGCCGACATGATCGCCCTGGCCCTGTGCGAGATCGGCTCCCTGGCCGAGCGGCGCGTGGCCATGCTGACCGACCCGGCGCTCTCCGGTCTGCCGGCGTTCCTCACCCCCCGGCCCGGCCTCAACTCCGGCCTGATGATCGCCCAGGTGACCGCCGCCGCCCTGGTGGCGGAAAACAAGCAGCGCGCCCACCCGGCGAGCATCGATTCCATCCCGACCAGCGCCAATCAGGAGGACCATGTGTCCATGGCCGCGCACGGCGCGCGCCGGCTCATGCCGATGATCGACAACGTCTTTTCCATCGTCGGCATAGAGCTGCTGGCCGCCGCCCAGGGGTGCGACTTCCACCGGCCGTTGACTTCGAGCGTGGCGCTGGAAGCGGCGCGCGCCGCCTTGCGGGAGAGGGTTGCGACGCTGGAGGACGATCGCTTCATCCATCCCGACCTCGACGCCGCCATCGCCCTGGTGCGCGCGGGTTCGATCGTCGACGCCGCGGCCGGCATCCCCTTGCCGGGAGCGGTGGAGTGAACCCCGCAAAGCCGCGCGCATTAAAATCCTCCCCCGTTTACGGGGGAGGGG
>JBOHLC010000197.1:0-6260 GCA_050729395.1 Caulobacteraceae bacterium | reverse complement strand
GCTCGGAAGTCCGCGAGGTCACGACAACGCCTGGCCTGGCGATGGAGGCTTGCGGCGCGTCGGCGGACGTGCAGCGGCGAGAAACGGAACGGCGGGCCGCCCAATTGGCTGACTATCGGGCGCGCCGCGCCAAGCGCATCGCCGAGTTGCGGCTGGGCAGCCACCGCAGGGACGGCTGAAACCGCGTCACGTTCCCCATCCCAATTCTACCGTCATGACCGGGCGTAAGTCCCGGTCACCCATGAACGCGATCCTTTGGGTGGACGCGCGCGAGCGCGTTCAATGCTGCGCGATGCCACCCACAGACCGAACGTACCGCCGGCGCGTGGCCGCGCGGGCGCGGCCCATCTCCTCACGCGATCATGGATCGGCGGGACTGACGCCCGCCGATGACGGCAGAGGGTGGTTGAGGCCGGCGTCTCAAATGCGATTCCCCCGCCCCAAAAAAGGGGAGTGAGAGAATGCCTCAGTCCAGCTTGCTTACGATCAGATCGGCGGCCTGCTCGGCGGTCAAAGCCGCCGTGTCGACGCGGACTTCCGGCGCCTCCGGCGGCTCATAGGGCGAATCTATGCCGGTGAAGTTCTTCAACTCGCCGCGCCTGGCCTTGGCGTAGAGGCCCTTCACGTCGCGCTTTTCGGCGAGCGCCAGCGGCGCGTCGACGAACACCTCGAGGAATTCGCCGTCGTCCATGAGGCCGCGGGCCATGAGCCGCTCGGAGCGGAACGGGCTGATGAAGGACACGAGCACGATGAGCCCGGCGTCGACCATCAGCCTGGCCACCTCGGCCACGCGGCGGATGTTCTCCACCCGCTCGGCGTCGGTGAAGCCCAGGTCGCGGTTGAGGCCATGGCGCACATTGTCGCCGTCCAGGAGGTAGGTATGCCGACCCTGGGCGAGCAGCTTCTTCTCGACCAGATTGGCGATGGTAGATTTGCCGGCGCCCGAAAGGCCGGTGAACCAGACCACGCGCGGCGCTTGGCGCTTCGCGCTCGCGCGCGCGGCCTTGTTCACATCGACAGCCTGCCAATGGATGTTCTGTGAACGGCGCAAGGCGAAGCGGATCATGCCGGCGCCGACGGTGGCGTTGGTCATCCGGTCGATCAGGATGAAGCCGCCCATATCGGGGTTGTCCGCATACGGATCGAAGGCGATCGGCCGGTCCAGGCTGAGGTTGCACACGCCAATCTCGTTGAGCTCCAGGGTGCGCGCGGCCAGATGCTCGAGGGTGTTGACGTTCACCTTGTACTTCGGCTCGGCGACCGTCGCCGCCACCAGCGAAGTCGCGATCTTCATCAGATAGGCGCGGCCGGGCAGCATTGGCTCGGCGGACATCCACACGACGGTGGTCTCGAACTGGTCGGCCACGCCCGCCGGATCGCGCGCCCCCGCGATCACATCGCCACGCGAGCAGTCGACCTCATCGGCGAGGGTCAGGGTGACCGACTGTCCGGCGACGGCCTCGGGAAGGTCCCCGTCGCGCGTGACGATCCGGGCGATCGTCGATGCGCGCCCTGACGGCAATATTCGGACGAGATCGCCCGGCCTGACCGTCCCAGAAGCGATCTGGCCGCTGAAGCCGCGGAAATCGTGGTCCGGCCGATTGACCCATTGCACCGGCATGCGCAGCGGCCCGCCCGCCAGCCGGGCCGCGTCGACCGGCGCCTGCTCGAGCGCCTCGATCAGCGTGGGACCCGAATGCCAGTCCATGTGCTCGCTTCTGGCCGCGACATTGTCGCCGCGCAGGGCGGAGAGGGGGATGGCGGTGATATCCGCAAGTCCGATCTCGGCCGCGAAGGCGCGGTAATCGGCGACGATTTCGTCGAACACCGCCTCGTCGTAGCCGACGAGATCCATCTTGTTCACCGCCAGCACGACCTGGCGGATGCCGATCAGGCGGGCGAGGAAGCTGTGCCGGCGGGTCTGGGTGAGCACGCCCTTGCGCGCGTCGATCAGGATGACGGCAAGATCCGCGGTCGAGGCGCCGGTGACCATGTTGCGCGTGTACTGCTCATGGCCTGGCGTGTCGGCGACGATGAACTTGCGCTTGTCGGTGGCGAAAAAGCGGTAGGCGACATCGATGGTGATGCCCTGCTCGCGCTCGGCCGAAAGACCGTCGACCAGCAGGGCGAAGTCGATTTCGCCGCCCTGCGTGCCCATGCGCTTGGAATCGGCCTCGAGCGCGGCCAGCTGATCGTCGAAGATCATCTTCGAATCGTAGAGCAGGCGGCCGATCAGGGTTGACTTGCCATCGTCCACGGAACCGCAGGTGATGAAGCGCAGGAGCGACTTGTTCGCCTGCGCCTCGAGATAGGTTTCGACATCGGCGATCGCGGCATCGAGGGCCATCAGAAATAGCCCTCCTTCTTCTTCTTCTCCATCGACGCCGACTGATCGTGGTCGATGACGCGGCCCTGGCGCTCCGAGGTGGTGGCCAGCAGCATCTCGCGGATGATCGCCGGCAGGGTGTCGGCCTCGCTCTCCACCGCGCCGGTCAGTGGGTAGCAGCCGAGGGTGCGGAAGCGAACCTTGCGCATAACCGGCGTCTCGCCGGGCAGAAGCCGCATGCGTTCGTCATCGACCATGATCAGCGCCCCGTCGCGCTCGACGACCGGCCGCTCGGCGGCCAGGTAAAGGGGCACGATGGGGATGTTCTGGGCATGGATGTATTGCCAGATGTCCAGTTCGGTCCAGTTGGACAGCGGGAAGACGCGCAGGGTTTCCCCCTTGGCGTGCCGCGTGTTGTACAGCTTCCACAGTTCCGGCCGCTGGTTCTTGGGGTCCCAGCCGTGGGCGGCCGAGCGGATCGAGACCACGCGCTCCTTGGCCCGGCTCTTCTCCTCGTCGCGGCGAGCGCCGCCGAAGGCGGCGTCGAAGCCGTACTTGTCGAGCGCCTGTTTGAGTCCTTCGGTCTTCCACATGTCCGTGTGCAGCGATCCGTGGTAGAACGGATTGATCCCGCGGCTGAGCGCCTCGGGGTTCTGGTAGACGATGAGATCGAGGCCGAGTTCGGCCGCCATGCGCGCGCGCATCTCGTACATGGCCCTGAACTTCCAGGTCGTATCGACGTGGAGAAGTGGGAAGGGCGGCTTGGCCGGATAGAAGGCCTTGACCGCCAGATGCAGCATGACGCCCGAGTCCTTGCCGACCGAATAGAGCATGACCGGCCGTTCGCACTCGGCAGCGATCTCGCGCAGGATGTGGATGCTCTCAGCTTCCAGGCGCTCGAGATGGGTGAGCGGCGTGGCGACATCGACGCGCTGGCCCGGGCCGAGATCGAGGGACATGCGTTCCACACGCTCCGTCTGCAAGACGAAAAAATCCGCCGTCGCATGCCTGCGCTGGCGGATGGCCCTGGCGCCGAGACTTAGGCGTTGCCGCGCCCAGGCGCAAGGCGAGGGCGGCGACGCGGGATGCTCAGAATCCCGCCGCCAGGCCGGCTGGGCGGCGGTGGTCGTTAGCGCCCTGGCGCTGGCCGTTCGCCGGGTCGATCTCTATGGCTTCATCGGCTCCGAACGAGGGGAAGGCTCGGAACGTGTAGCCCATGGCCGCGAGGCCCGCGCGCGTCTTGGGCGTGAGATAGCCCGTCTCGGTCACGACCACGTCCGGCAGGCCCTGCATGTGCACGCGCGGGGCGTCGATGGCCTGCTGGATGTTCATGCCGAACTCGACCACGTTCAGAATGCTCTCGAGCGTGGTGGAAATGATGGTCGAGCCGCCCGGACTGCCGGTGACCATGAACAGTCGCCCATTCCTGAGCACAATGGTCGGGGCCATGGAACTGAGCGGCCGCTTGCCGCCGCGAACCTCGTTGGCGACGCCCTGGACCAGGCCGAAGCCGTTGGGCACGCCCGGCTTGGAGGTGAAATCGTCCATCTCGTTGTTGAGGAAGAAGCCGGTGTCCCCGGCGATGCGGCCCACGCCGAACAGAAAGTTGAGCGTATAGGTCACGCTGACGGCGTTTCCCTTGCCGTCGACCACCGAAAAGTGGGTGGTGTCGGCGCCTTCGGCCGGAGCCGGCGCCGCTTTCAGCTGCGCGGTGGGGGTGGCGGCGTCCGGCTTGATGTCGGCGCGCATTGCATTGGCGTAGGCCGGAGAGAGCAGCCGCGCCACCGGGTTGCGCACGAACGCCGGGTCGCCGAGGTCGGCGTTGCGATCAACGAAGGCGCGCCGCTCCGCCTCGACGATATAGTGGGTGGCCTTGACCGAGCCGTAGCCCCAGCGGCTCAGCGGATAAGGCCCGAGAATCTCCAGGATTTCACACACGGTCGTGCCGCCCGAACTGGGAGGGGGCGCGGACACGACCGTATAGCCGTGATACTCGCAGGTGACCGGCTTCTCCCAGGACGCGGTGTAGTCGGCGAAGTCCTTGGCGGTGAGGAGGCCGCCGTTGGCGCGACTGTCGGCGACGACGGCCTGGGCGATCGGGCCCTCGTAGAACGCCGCGGCGCCGCCAGCCGCGATCAGCGACAAGGTGTGGGCGAGATCGGTCTGGACCAGGCGCTCGCCGGCCTCGAAGGGACGGCCCCTGCTCAGGAAGATCGCCGCCGCGTTGGGCGTCTTGGCGAAGACATCGGCGCGCTCGTCGAGGATCTTGGCGTCGCCCGGCTCCAGCACATAGCCGTCCCTGGCCAGGGCGATAGCCGGCGCCATCACCCGCTTCAGGCTCATGGTTCCGTATTTGGCCAGGGCGGTGTCGAGCCCCATGACCGTGCCCGGCACCCCCACGGCCAGATAGCTGCGCGTGCTCAGGCCCTTCACCACCTCGCCCGCGGCGTTCTGGAACAGGGTGGGGGTGGCCGCCGCCGGCGCCTTCTCGCGAAAGTCGAGGAACAGGTTGCGCCCGTCGGCCAGGTGCAGGGTCATGAAGCCGCCACCGCCGATGTTGCCGCAGCAGGGATGGGTCACGGCCAGGGCGTAGCCGACGGCCACCGCCGCATCCACCGCGTTGCCGCCCTCACGCAGGATGCGCACGCCGACCTCGGTGGCGAGGTGCTGGGCCGAGACCACCATGGCGCGGGGGTCGACGACCGGTCGGGCGGCGGCCAGGGCGGCTGGCGAGATCACGGGTCCGCCGGTGTCGAGGGCCGCCGCCGGCACGGCGGGGGGAGCGGCCGCCAGCGCCGCCGGCACGGCGGGGGGAGGGGCCGAAAGCGCCGCCGACGCCTGGCCGACTACGACTAAGGCGCAAAGCGCGGGAAACAGAAGGCGCATTGGCAGACTCCGCGGCTGGCGCCGTCGGCCCTGGCGCGCTTCGGCGGTTGTAGAAAGGCCGGGCGGCGAGTCAACGGCGAGCGACCGACGCCGGGGCGGGCCAGCCACGTTGCCGCTTGACGCGGCAGGCGCCCGCGGTTCAGCACTTCGGCAAAGGCAACCAGGAGGCAAGGCGCAATGATCAGGGATCTTTTCACACTCGAGGGCCGCGTGGCCCTGGTCACGGGCGGCTCGCGGGGGATCGGGCGGATGATCGCCGAGGGATTCCTGATGCAGGGGGCGAAGGTTTACATCTCCTCGCGCAAGGCGGCGCAGTGCGACGAGGCGGCCGAGGCGCTGTCGGCGGGCGGCGAGTGCATTTCGCTGCCGCAGGATCTGTCCACCGTGGAAGGCTGCAAGGCGCTGACGAAGCGGCTGACGGCGCTCGAGCCCAAGCTCGATATCCTGGTCAATAACGCGGGGGCGGCGTGGGGCGCGGAGTTCGACGAGTTTCCCGAGAGCGGCTGGGACAAGGTGCTGGGTCTCAACCTCAAGTCGCCGTTTTTCCTGACCCAGGCCCTGCACGCCGCGCTCATGGCGGCGGCGAGCGCCGAGCGGCCGGCGAAGGTGATCAACATCGCCTCCATCGACGGCATCCGCCTCAATCCGCAGGAGACCTATTCCTATCACGCGTCCAAGTCGGGCCTGATCTATCTGACGCGCCGCATGGCCGCTCGCCTGATCCGCGACCATATCGTGGTCAGCTGCATCGCGCCGGGCGCCTTCGCCTCGGACATGAACCGGGACGCGCGCGACCGGGCCGACGCCGTGGCCAGGCGCATTCCCATGCGCCGGATCGGAACCGACGAGGACATGGCGGCGGCGGCGATCTACCTCGCCTCCCGGGCGGGCGACTATGTGGTCGGGGCGACCTTGCCCGTGGACGGCGGCGTGGCGCTCGCGGACCTGCCGTTCGGCGTCTGAAACGCTTCAGGCGCGCGCCGCCATAGCCGGGCTGATCCTCCCCCGTTTACGGGGGAGGGGGACCACGAAGTGGTGGAGGGGGCGG
>JBOHLC010000196.1:0-3840 GCA_050729395.1 Caulobacteraceae bacterium | reverse complement strand
GACCAATGGCGCGGCCTGCGCTCGGGTCGCGCGCCAGATCGGTCTTGGCGAGGCGCTGCGCTTGCCGGGCGGAGAGACGAGGCGCGGCGCGCGCGGCCTAGCCACCATCCTCGGCGACGCCTGCGAGGCCCTGATCGCCGCACTCTATCTCGAACTCGGCCTGGACGACGCGGCCAGGATCGTGCTGCGCCTGTGGACGCCGCTCCTGGCCGAGCCGCATGACGCGGCCCGCGACGATCCCAAGACGGTGCTGCAGGAATGGGCGGCGGCCGCCGGCCGGTCCCCGCCGGTTTACAGCGTGCTCCAGCGCAGCGGTCCGGCCCATGCGCCGAGATTCCTGGTCGAGGTCAGCGTCGAGGGCGAGCCGTCCGAGACGGCCAGCGCGGGCGCGGTGCGCGCCGCCGAGAAGGCCGCCGCCCTGGCGCTGCTCAAGCGCGTGAAGACGTGACGCGGGCCGGCTTCGTCGCGGTGATCGGCGCGCCCAACGCCGGCAAGTCGACGCTGGTCAACCGCCTGGTCGGCTCGAAGGTCTCCATCGTCACCCGCAAGGTGCAGACCACGCGTTTCCCGATCCGCGGCGTGGCCATGGAGGGCGAGACGCAGATGGTCCTGGTCGACACGCCTGGCATCTTCACCCCGCGCAGGCGGCTCGATCGGGCCATGGTGCGGGCGGCCTGGAGCGGGGCGCGGGACGCCGACGCCATTGTCCATTTGATCGACGCCGAGGCCCATGATCGCGCCAGCCATGGCAAGGCGCGGGGCGCGGACCGTCTGGCGGTCAAGGACAGCGAAGCGATCGCTCAGGGACTGAAGGCGGAGGGGCGGCGCGCCATCCTGGCCCTCAACAAGATCGATCTCATCCGCAAGGAGGCCCTCCTGGCCCTGGCCGAGGCCTTGTTCGACGCCGAGGTCCACACCGACGCCTTTATGATCTCCGCCTCCGGCGGGGCGGGCGTCGCCGATCTCAAGGCCGCCCTGGCGGCGCGCATGCCGGAAGGGCCATGGTTCTATCCGCCCGAGCAGAGCGCCGATCTACCCGCGCGGCTGCTGGCGGCCGAGATCACGCGTGAGAAGCTCTACCAGCGAGTGCACGAGGAATTGCCCTACAGCGCCGCCGTGGAGACGACCGCGTTCGAGGAACGGGCGGACGGTTCGGCCCGCATCGAGCAGACCATCTTCGTCGAGCGCGAGGGCCAGCGAGGTATCCTGGTGGGCAAGGGCGGCGCGACCCTGAAATGGATCGGCCAGGCGTCGCGCGAGGAGCTGGGCGCCATACTGGACCGGCCGGTGCATCTCTTCCTGCACGTGAAGGTCAAGTCCGGTTGGGCCGAGGACCGCCGCCTGTTCGGCGAGGTGGGCCTCGACTTCGATGTGTGAGCGCGTGCGCTAGCCCATGGAGTTCGAGGAACAGGCCTTCGTGCTGGCCGCCCGGGCCCATGGCGAGGCCGGGGCCATCGTCGAGGCCCTGACCGCCACGCGCGGCAAGTGGGCGGCGCACGTCGCCGGCGGCGCCTCGCGGCGCGTGAAGCCCTACCTTCAGCCGGGCGCGCGGGTCATCTTCGCCTATCGCGCCCGCGTGGCCGAGCAGCTCGGCTCGGCCCGTCTCGAGCCGGTGGGGGAGGGCCCCTCGGCCCTGTTCGACGACGCCTCGGCTCTCGCCGGCCTGGCTTCGGCCGCCGCTCTCGTCGCCGCCGCCCTGCCCGAGCGCGAGCCGCATCCGGGCGTCTTCCTGGCCCTCGAGGCTCTTGTGGGCGCCTTGGCCGATGAGGCCATCTGGCCGGCCGTGATGGTCCGCTTCGAGGCGGGGCTCCTGGCCGACCTCGGCTTTGGTCTCGACCTCAGCGCCTGCGCGGTCACCGGCGCGACCGACGATCTCGTCTGGGTCAGCCCGCGCACCGGCCGCGCGGTCAGCGCCGCCGCCGGCGAGCCGTATAAGGACCGCCTGCTGGCCCTGCCGCTGTTTCTGCTCGCGGCCCAGGGTGGCCTGGCGTCCGGCGACATCGCCGCCGGCCTGGCGCTCACCGGCCATTTCCTCGAAGCCTGCGTCTTCAACCCGCTCAACCGACCGCTGCCGCCGGCGCGCGAGCGCCTGATCGAGCGCCTGCGCGAGCAAGGCAGGCTCTGACCGGCTCGGCGGCATGCTATAGCGGGAGGGCGAGGAGGCGCCCGGCCATGAGCAACGAGCCAGTCACCGACGAACTGATCGAGCTGCGCGGCCTGCGCTTCCACTTCCGCGACTGGCCAGCGCGGCGCGCCGACGCGCCTGCACTGGTGCTCCTGCACGGCTACACTGGCCACGCCCGCTCGTGGGACGCTTTCGCCGCCGCCATGACCGACCGCTACCGCGTGCTGGCCCTCGACCAGCGTGGCCACGGCGACAGCGCCTGGGCCGGCGCGGGGAATTACGGGATCAGCGAGATGACCCGCGACCTGATCGCCTTCGTCGCCGCGCTGAAACTGGACCATTTCGCCCTGCTCGCCCTTTCCATGGGCGGCATGGTGGCCATGGACTACGCCGGACGCCGGCCGGCCGAGCTGGAGCGGCTGGTCATCGTCGACATCGGCCCGGAGCTGATGAACAGCGGCGCCGGGCGCATCCGCGAGCGCCAGGAACAGGACAGCGACGTCTTCGCCTCGCGCGAGGCCGCGTTCGCCCACGCTCGGGCCAACAACGCCATCGCGCCGGACGAGCACCTGCGCCATCGCTCCGACATGAGCCTGATGAGGCTCGAGGACGGCCGCTGGACCTACCGCTACGACCGCGTCCTGCGCTCGGTGCGCGAGCTGAGGCCGCGCTCGGCCGAGGAGGGCTGGGCCTCGTGCGCGGCCATCGCCGTCCCGACCCTGGTCATGCGTGGCGAACTGTCCGACATCCTCGCGCCGGAGATCGCCGCGCGCATGATCGAAACCATCCCGGACGCCGCCCTCGCCACGGTGGTTGGCTCCGGCCACAGCGTGCCGCTCGACAAGCCGGACGGCTTCCTCGGGGCGGCGCGGCGGTTTCTGACTGGGTAGGGCGTTCGCATGGAGGCACGCTAGACTCCGCGCCCTGACTCGGCCCAAACGGCAGTATGGATACGCCGGCGTCGCCGCCGGACGAGGGCGGCCGGATCATCGACGAACCTCTGACCGACGCGCTTTCGCGCCGGTATCTCGCCTATGCCCTGTCGACCATCACCCAGCGCGCCTTGCCGGACGTGCGCGACGGCCTCAAGCCCGTCCACCGGCGCCTGCTCTACGCCATGCGCCTCTTACGCCTGGACCCGGAGACCTCGGCCAAGAAGTCGGCCCGCGTGGTGGGCGATGTCATCGGCAAGTACCACCCCCACGGCGATGTCGCCGTCTATGACGCCCTGGTGCGCCTGGCCCAGGATTTCGCCCAGCGCTATCCGCTGATCGACGGCCAGGGCAATTTCGGCAACATCGACGGCGATAACCCCGCCGCCTATCGCTACACCGAGGCGCGGTTGACCGAGGTCGCGCGGCTGCTGCTCGACGGCATCGACGAGGACGCGGTCGATTTCCGTCCCAACTATGACGGCCAGGACCGTGAGCCAGTCGTGTTGCCGGGCGCGTTTCCGAACCTGCTCGCCAACGGTTCTTCCGGCATCGCGGTCGGCATGGCGACCTCGATCCCGCCGCACAATGTCGGCGAATTGTGCGAGGCGCTGCGTAAGCTAATCGACAATCCGGGCACCCGCGACCGCACGCTATCGGACATCGTGCGCGGCCCCGATTTCCCGACCGGCGGCATTCTGGTCGACGGCCCCGAGACCATCGCCGAAGCCTACAAGACCGGCCGCGGTTCGTTCCGCGTCCGCGCGCGGTGGAAAAAGGAAG
>JBOHLC010000195.1:0-9317 GCA_050729395.1 Caulobacteraceae bacterium | reverse complement strand
CCGCGCCCAGCGCCAGGCCGCGCTCTATGCCCGACGCTATGAGGACCATCTGACCGAGGCCCTGTCGCGCGGCGGCTTCGATGCGGCCCGTTCGAGCGGGCGCTTTGTCCAGGCGCTAGACCTGCTGTTCGGCCGCAAGCAGATCTATTATCAGTCGCCGAGATCCTTCTACTTTCCGGAATTGCCGCAGAGGCAGTTCTATGAGCGGCAAGAGTTCCCCTGGCTGGCGGAGCTGGAATCCAAGACGGCGAGGATCCGCGGCGAGCTGCTGACGGTCCTTGGCGACGGGCGCGCCTTCAGTCCCTATGTCCGGGGCGGCCAGGCGCTGCCCCAACGCGACTACGCCGGTTTGCTCGACAATCCCGATTGGAGCGCCTTCTATCTGGTCCACGGCGGCAATGCGGTCGCCGACGCGGTCGCCCGTTGCCCCGAAACGGTCGAGGCGCTGAAGGCCGCGCCACTGTGCGAAGCGTCCGGTCGCGCGCCCTCGGTGCTGTTCTCTCTGCTGCGACCCCATGTCCGCATTCCTCCGCACACGGGCGAAACCAACGCCCGGCTGATCTGCCACCTGCCGCTGATCGTTCCCGGCGGTGGCGGCCTGCGGGTCGGCAATCAGACGCGCGCGTGGTCGGAGGGCGAGGCCCTGATCTTCGACGATTCCATCGAACACGAGGCGTGGAACGATAGCGACAAGACGCGTGTCGTCCTGTTGTTCGACATCTGGCGGCCCGAACTCACCGACGAGGAACGGACCCTGGTGTCCGCCCTCCTGGGGGCGGTCGCCTCTTATGGCGGTCAGGCCGGCGCCTGGGATTGAACACCGCCGCTAATCCGCTGGATAGCCGAACTTCTCCACCCACGGCGCCAGGATCGGCAGAACCGGGGCCATCTGGGCGCGGTAGCGCCGCCAATGGGCCGTCCCCTCGGTGTAAAGGCCGCGCGCGATCTGGGCCGAACTGGCGCTGGCGACCTCGCCGCGTCGGGCGCGGCCGGCGAAGTCGGCGTACTCCGCCCGCCACTCGACGCCGATGAACTCGCACGCCGCGCGCGCGACATTCGGGAAATCGGCGATCAGCTTTTCGTAGACCAGAACGAACTCATCGAACCCGAGCTTGTCCCTGAGCAGCTGCGCCAGGCGCATGGTCCCGTCATAGTTCTCCGCGGCCGCCCTGAGGTCGAGAAAGACGAAGGTCGAGGCGTTGAAATTGAACCGCCGGCGGAAACAGCTGAGGACAACCTCGCGCGGATCGCGTTGGGCGAAGATGATCTTCGCCCCGGGGAACAGCTTCTTGATCAGCGGCAGCTTGAGCGTGTTGAACGGATTCTTGTCGATAAAAATTTTACCTGTTGGTTCGACGCCGAAGCTACGTACCCGCGCCCAGTAGTCTTCACGCAGCGACCGCAGTTCGGGGCCCGTGGCGCCCGCCAGCCGCGTCAGGCCGCGGGAGCCGCCGAGAAAGGCCAGGATCGCCTGGCGCAGCGTGTCCCGCTCCTCGAGGCTGACGACATCTGGATGATTGGCGAGAAAACTTTCCATCAGCGTCGTGCCGGAACGCGGAAAGCCGGTCAGGAACACATGCCCGCGCACGCCCTCGGCCTCGGTTGTCTGGTCAGGGTCGACCACCCAGTTCGACCGCTCGAAGATCTCGGCCCACAGGTTGAGCCAGCGGAGTACGTCGGGAACGGTCTCCATGCCCGGCGCGGCAAAGCGCGGCGCAAGCGCGGCGCGAAATATTCGATTGCCCGCCGCATAGGCATCGAAAGCATCCGGAGCCTGGTCGCGCGCGTCCAGCACATCGCCGAGCTGACCGAACGCGATGGCGCGGTCGAAGTCGCCGAGTTCCTGCTTTAGAAGCGATCGCAGACGCCGCTCCGCATCCTCCAGATCATCCTTTTCGATGGCGGTCAGCGCCAGCACAGCCGTCGGATGGCCGGGCTGCAAAGCCAGGGCCCGGTTCGCGTAGAGGCGGGTCTTGTCGGCCGAGCCGCGGCGCGCGGCCAGGGTGGCCGCATTGGCCCAGGCCTGCACGTTCTGAGGGTGAATTTCTGCCGCCTTGGCGTAGGAACCGGCCGCCTCGCCGGTCTCGCCGACGCGTTCGAGCACATACCCTCGGTTGAACCACGCCTGGCCGAAATCCGGCTTGAGCGCCAGGGCCTGATCGTAGCAGCGGCGGGCCTCCTCCCAGCGTTCCATGCGCATGAGGCATAGGCCGCAGGCGTTGAGAATGGTGGGGTCGGTCGGCGCGAGCACATGGGCCCGGCGCAGGTCCCTCAGGGCGTCGTTGAAGCGTCCCGCCTCCTCGAAGTCCAGCGACCGTAGATTGAGGAGCACGGGGTGCTCGATACCCCCGGCCAGGGCGCAGACCGAGAGGCGTCTGGCTTCGGCCATGTCGCCGTCGCCCAGCGCCGCGAACACGCTTTCCAGGACCTCTGATCGCGTCGCCGCGCCCTGGGCGGCGGGGGGATCGCCTGTCGACATGCCCGCGCTAGTCGGCCGGATAGCCGAAGCGCTCGACCCATGGCGCGAGGATCGGCAGAGCCGGTTCGAGCGCGAACGCGTAGTTGCGCCAATATCCCACGCCGTCCGCGTTGAGGCCGCGGCCGATCTGGACGCCGCTCGGCGTCGCGATCACTCGCTTGGTTCTGGCGAAGTCCCTGAGGCTCTCGGTCCATTCGACGCCGAGGAACTGGCACAGTGCTTTGGTTTCCTTGTCGAAATCGGCGACGAGGTCTTCGTGTCGCAGCGAATGAACCTCGAGCGGAAGGCGCTCGATATAGGTCTGTCCGGCGGTCATGACGGCGTCATAGAGGCGAGCCGCGCCGAGGATGGTGTTGAACTCGAACATGTTGGCGTTCATGTTGAAACTGCGCCGGAAACAGCTCAGAACCACGTCGCGCGGGTCGCGCAGCGCGAACAGGATCTTCGCCCGGGGGAACATCTTGTGCATTAGCGGCAGACGCATGGCGCTGAGCGGGTGCTTGTCGACAAACACCTTGCCCGTCGGATCGACGCCTAACTGGCGCACCCGCCGCCAGTAGGAGTCCCGATAGGGCTCGAGCATGTCGCTCAACACGGCGGCCAGTCGCTTCATGCCGCCGGTTCCTGAAAGGAACTCGGCCTCCGCGTCCAGCATGACCGGGCGCTCACCGAGCGCGACCATGTCCGGATGGGTGGCGATCACCTGCTCGAGCAGGGTCGTGCCGGACCTGGGAAATCCCATAAGAAAAGCGTGGCCCCGTTGCGGCCCAGGCGCGACCGCCCGCGGCGGCCCGATCCAGGCCTCGGCTGGGCTTTCCAGGAATTCCTTGAGCATGGCGCGCACGACATCGACCGTCGCCAGTTCGTCCGGCCGCGCGAACTCGCCCGCGTAGAGTTCCCTCATCTCAGCCTTGCCCGCGGCGTAGGCGGCGAAGGCCTCCTCGTATCGGCCAAGGCCGTCGAGGGCGTCGGCCAACAGAATGTGGGCGTTGGCATGGGCGAGCGGATGCAGGAAGGGGAGGGGAAGGATGGCCTCGAGGCGTGCATGGGCGCTCTCGAACGCTTCCTCGCCGAGATCGACGCGGACCAGATTCATTAGCGCGTCGGTCTGGCGCCCATTCAAAGCCACGGATCGTTCGGCCAGGGAGCGGGCCAGCGGCCAGTCGCGGCGACGCGTCGCCAGACCGGAAAGGCCGGCCAGAGCGTCGGCGTGATCCGGATCCAGCGCGACGGCACGCTCGAAAGCCGATCTGGCGGAGTCAAGGGCGCCCAGCCGTTCGGCGGCGCAGCCGTAGCCATAAACGGCTTCGGGCAAGCGCGGGTCCTGTCGCATGGCCGCGCTCAGCACGTTCGCAGCCTCCTGACGGCGACCGAGTTCGAGCAGGCAGAAGCCGACAGTGGTCATCAGCCCGGCGTGACGTGGATCGAGTTGGAGGCCGAGGCCAAGCTCGGCGATAGCCTCCTCGAAGCGGCGCGCGTCCTTCAACTCGAGGCCGACGAGATGGTGGATGACCGGTGAACTCGCCCCATCGGCCCTGGCCCTGACCGCCAACGCCTTGGCCTCGGCCAGGTCAGTACGCGCCAGACTGGCCAGCCGGGCGCTGAAGGACGCAGCCGACTCGGCGCGCGCGCCGCCGAGGGTTGGCGTTGTGGTCATGCGTCGCCTTGGGACATGGTCGCGGAGCCTAGGGCCCGCGGCCGGACCGCGCAAGCATCGAGAGGCGGTGAAAAAATTGGCCGGGGTCGACGCTTGGCGTCGGCCCCGGCCCTCTGAGATTCGACCGTCTTAGATCAGAAGTCCGCCGTCAGACCCACGAACAGCACCCGACCAAGCGGGTCGAAGACCTGCGGGAAGGTGTTGGCGTTGCCGGCCGGCGGCGCCGAAATGCCGAAGCTGTTGGTGTCCATGATCGGCGGCGTCCTGTCGAAGATGTTGTTGACGCCGCCCCGGATCGTATAGCGATTGCGGAACTTGTACTGGAACGAGACGTCGAAGTAGTTGAACGCCGGAATGTGCGCGTCGGTCGGCCAGAAGTCCGTGCCGTATGGAGACGCCGCGGCCAGAAGCGGTTGGCTCGAGTTAAAGTCCAGATTGGTCGGAGCCAGGTAGCGCCAGTTGACCGACAGGGTCAGGTTCCAGGGCGTGGTCCAGGAAACCCGGAACTGGTGCCGCCACTGAGGCGCCGGCGTGCCGCAGGTCAGGCCGTACAATCCCGCGCAATCCCAGGTTCCGACGCCCAATAGGGTCGTCGAAAGAGAGTGAACCCAGGTGCCGGTGAAGTTGAAGTCCAGGGAGCCTACATCGCCCAAATGCCAATCGGCGAGCGACGCGCGGTAGTCGGCGTTGATGTCGATGCCCGAGGTCTTGAGCGAGGCGGCGTTGATATTGAGCGACCTGACAAAGCCGCCGGTGCCGAACAGGAGGCCATTTCCGTTGCGCGAGATGTTCGCGCAATCCAGGGCGATGTCCTGCAGGGCGCAGCCGGCGAGGATCTGCTGCGCCGGGATGACGGTGACCGCATTGTCGACCACGATGTTGAAGTAATCCACCGAGGCCGAGAAGCCGCGGAAGAAGGTCGGCGTAAAGACCGCGCCGACCGACCACGTCTTGCCGATCTCCGGCGTGAGGTCAGGATTGCCGCCCGTCACCAGGCCGCACTGGCCGGAGACGCATGGGGTGATGCCGCCGTACTGGCCCGGCTGGACCCCAGTCAACGCGCATTGGGCCTCGCTGTAAGTCGGCGAAACGCCCGAGCATGGGTCGCCGCCGCCAAACAGCGATTGGACCTGCGGCGCGAACAGCTCGTCCACGTTCGGCGCCCGCACCGCGCGCTCGTAGGAGCCGCGCAGCCTGAGGTCGGGAACGATCTGCCAGTCGAGACCGGCCTTGTAGGTCCAGTTGGTGCCGCCCGAGGTGTAGTCCGAGTAGCGCGCCCCGCCTTCGAAGGTCAGATCCTTGAACATGGCCATGTTCTGGATCAGCGGGATGCGGATTTCGCCGAACACGTCCTTGTCGGACTGAGATCCCACCACCGGCGCCGAGGTGCCGGAGCCGGAGATATCGCCGCTCTGTTCGACCTCGTCTGGGGTGAATTGCAGGAATTCCCGGCGGTATTCGGCGCCCAGGGAGATGCCGATGCCATCGGACGCCATTGGCGACTTCATGCCGTATTGGCCCAGGTCGCCGGTGATGTTGCCGGTGACCACCTGCTCGGTGGTGAAGCCCGAGTCCGCCGCCGTGCCCTGGACATAGTTCAGGGCGTCCTGGGTCACGCCGCCGGGATTCCAGATATCCCACGGCACGCAGGTGGCGGCCAATCCGGAGATCGCCGCCGCGCAGACGGGTGTCCCGGCAGGCACGCCCGAGACGCCGCCAACCGCTGGATTGGGAACCACGTCCAGGGCGTTCCTGACGTGGCTGACCAGAAATTGGCCGGTGTCGACGTCGGTCAGGAAAGACTGGCCCCATTGCGCGGAGACGTCGTAACTCCACCCGGAGCCGATATCGCCCTTGATCCCGAACACGATGCGGTAGTCGTCGTGTGTGGTGGTGAAGACACGCGGACCGCCTTCCACGTTGCGCCGGCCCAGGATGAAGTTGGCCACGGTGTTCGGGTCACCGGCATATCCGTCGCAAAGGGTGCTCAACTGCTGCGTCGTGAGCAGCGGATTGTTGCAGTGGATCGAGTAGGTGTCGCCAAGGAATGCCGCCGACGGCCCGAGGTGGGCGACGGTCTGGTCGTCCATGAACATGAAGCTCGAATAGGCGTCGAGCCAGGGGGCGACCTCATAGTGCGAGAATTCGCCCGCCGTATAGCGCTGGTCCTCGCGCTGCAGCAACTGGTAGGGCGCGAAGTTGAAGTCCTGATTCGGATTGAAGGGAGTCATCAGCGGGCCCGAAGTGTTCGGGATCGAGACGTCGTAGCCGGAAGGCGCGAAGTTCGGCGGCCGGTATATGGGGTTACCGTGGCTGTCGTAACCATACAATACGAGAACGTTCACTCCGTTTGAGACAAGGCCATTGGTCGCGTTCTGGACCAAGCGGCCGGTGGCGTCGTTCGACGAACCCAGGCAATATGACTGATTGGTGTTGCTGCTGTTGGTCGCAAGGCTGCACTTGCTCCAGTCGTAGGTCGCCTGATTGACCGCGGCTATGTGGCTATAGCCGAGGTAGAACTCGACGTTGCCCTTGTCGTCGGGAGTGTTGGCCCCGCCGGTGATGGTCGCCGTCCAGCGGGCGCCGGCCCACACCGCGCCGCTGGGAAGGTTGGTGTTGGGCAATCCGAAGCTCTCAGACACCGCGTTGGCCGCGCGCGCCTGCCTGCTGTTGTTGTCGTGCTCGCCTATCGAGAATTCGCTGTCGATCTGCAGGCCTTGGTAGTTGTGCTTCATGATGAAGTTGACGACGCCGGCCACGGCGTCCGAACCGTACACGGCCGAGGCGCCGCCGGTCAGCACTTCCACCCGGTCGATCAAGGCCGGCGGGATCATGTTGATGTCGGCGACCGGAAGCAGGGGATCGCCCGGCTGCAGGCGCTTGCCGTCGACCAGGACCAGGGTACGGACATTGCCGAGGCCGCGCAGGTCGATCGTCGAGGTGCCGCTGGATCCGTTGATCTCGAACACGCCGAAGTCGGCGAACGCTTGGGGCAGATTGTTGATCAGGTCTTCGACGTTCGTCGTGCCTTGCAGCTTGACGGACTGATTGTTGATCGTGGTGATCGGGCTGACGCTGGTCAGGTTCCTCTGCGGGATGCGCGAACCGGTGACCACCAGTTCCTGCACGCTCGTCGCCGGAGCGGGCGCGGCCTCGACGGCCTGGGCCTGGGCGGTAGTGGCCGACATGGCCGCCACGGCGGCGCCGGAAATCATGGACGACGCCAGCAGGCGCGTGCGCATGGTCGTGTTGGTCAAGTGAGCATCCTCCAATTACCCAGCGGCGCCGCCGTTCGGACGGTCGCTTGGGCGCGAGCGCAAAGGTTGCCGGAGTGAAAAATCCCCCCCGGTTGAGCGCAATTAGGATCGCCGCCCTGAATCGGTCAACGAGGATTACGCTTCTGTAAGGTAATCCGCGCCGACCTGTCACTTTCCGGTCACAGATTTCGCGCCTGCGGGCGTCTCGCGCAAATTTTCGCCGTTTTCGCCGCCGATCCCGGCGAAAGGACGGCCGTTGCGGCGGGATTGCGCCGCGTTCGAAGGCGGTCTTGAATGGCGCGTTTAGCGAGGGGAGTGGCAATGCCGGCGATGCGTGGGATTTCAGCCTTGGCGATCTTCGCCCTGGCCAGCGCCGCGGTCTCGGTGGCCACAGCCGCGCCCAAGCCGATCGGCGAGCCGCCCGTGGTCCGCGCCCTGCTCGACTGCCGCAAGGTGGCCGACAACGCTGACCGCCTGGCCTGCTATGACAAGGCGGCGGCGGCGATGGAGAGCGCCACCTCGAGCGGCGACCTGGTCAGCATCGACCGCGAGCAGCGCCGCGCCGCCCGGAGGCAGGCCTTCGGCTTCAGCCTGCCGAGCCTTTCCTTCCTTGAACGGGGAGAGAAGGCCGGCGAGCTTAACCACATTACCTCCACAGCGACGAACGCTTACCGGAATTCGGAAGGCAAATGGACAGTGCAGCTGGAAGACGGCGCGGTGTGGCAACAGTCGGAGGCCGAGGAACTCGGCCGGACACCGCATCCCGGTTCAAAGGTTGATATCAGCAAGGGAATGTTGGGAAGTTTTTTCATGACCATCGATGGTCAGGGCGCCGGCAAGGCCAGGCGGGTTAGCTGAGGGGGCGTCGGCCATGACCGCTTTCCGCCAGGTGACCGCGTCCTTCGCTGTCAGTCCGCAGATCGGCGCGGCGGATGTCGGCCGCGCGAGCTCACAGGGCTTCAAGCAAATCATTAACAATCGGCCGGATGGCGAATCGCCCGATCAGCCGCCTGGGGCCGAAATCGAGGCGGCGGCGCGAGCCCATGGTCTCGACTACGTCGCCATTCCGGTGACCGGCCGGCTGACGGCGGAGCAGGCCAAGGCGATGGCGGAAGCCGCCGCGGCCGGACCGACCCTGGCCTTCTGCCGCACGGGGACCCGATCGATCACCGCCTGGGCGCTGGGCCAAGTCGCGACGGGCGCTCTATCGCGCGAAGAGCTTCTGCGCCTCGCCGCCGCCGCCGGCTACGATCTCACCGGCGTCCTCGCCGCCCCGCCCAGGGATCAGTGAGGGGACGGCGGAGCGAAGTCTCGCGCATTCCGCGCGGCCAGCGCCTGGGCTTCCCAGTCTGATTTCTTCATGCACACGCGATGACCGCCGAGCCGGCTGCCCGAGGGGACTTCATATTTGCACACGACCTTGTCTTCGGGGTTGAACTTGACCGCGGCCGACGCGGTGGTGGTCGCGGTGGGCGCCGGCTGAGCGACGGGCGGACCGCTGGCCAGGGCGCTGGTCGAGGTGGCAAGCAAAAGCGCGGTGGGGAGGAGAAAACGGAAAGGGCCGCTCATGTCAGGCTCCAGATTGCAAAGACGTCATCATTCGATCCTATACCCAGGCGCGGGCCTGTGAAGTGGAGACCATCGTGACCCCGCCGCCGAACGACACATCGCACTATCCGAGCGCCGTGGAGCGGACGGCCGACGCCTGGGTGCACATTGCCGGCCTCGCCGCCGGCGGCCTCGGCGGCCTGACTCTGCTTGGCCTGTCCCTTGGCATGGGCCGTCTGGGCCAAGCCGGCGCGATCGCCGTCTACGCCGCGTGCCTCATGGCCATGTTCGGTTGCTCGGCGGCCTACAACATGGCTGGCGCGCGCCGCCGGCCGCTTCTGCGCCGGCTCGACCACGCCGCCATCTTCCTGATGAT
>JBOHLC010000194.1:0-4983 GCA_050729395.1 Caulobacteraceae bacterium | reverse complement strand
GGCGAGAGCTGATCGCCGTGGCCTGGCGGGAAGATGTCCTGGGCCAGGCGCCGGCGGCGAGGCTGGCCGCCTTCGCCTGGTGGAAGAGCGGAGAACTCACTCTCGCCTTCGACGCGGTCGACGCCCGCGCCCTGGCGCTGGCCGCGGTCGCTCCAGTCGCCGCGCTCGACGTCTCGACGCTGGCGCCGGACCACATCGAAACCGCCGTTCGCATCCTGACCGTGGCCCTCGACATCGAGTGCTCGGCCGGCTTCGTCGCCGACGCCGCCGGCGCCTATCGAAGGCGCGACGCACGGCCGCTGGCCCTGTCCCTGGCCGGTGTCGGCGAGCGGCTCACGGCCGAGGGCCTGGCTTACGCCAGCGAGGCCGGCCGCGCGCGCGCCGCCGGCTTGCACGCCCTGGCGCTCGATGCGGCGACGTCGGTCTCGGCCGAACTGGCCAGGGACGGGTCAAGCCCGCGCAACGCCCAGATCACCTTCGCCGCATCCGACCCTGAGCTGAGCCTTCGGCTCGGCGGCCGCTCTCTGGGCGTCGAGCCCTGGGCCGGACCGCGCCGCCTGGCCGAGACGGCCGACGGCGGGGTCTTCGAGGTGTTGGACTCCGCGGCCATGGCCGGCCTCGAGCGCCTTGGGCTCGATCTGGACGTCGCGCGCGCATACGTGCTCGGGGCGCGGACATTCGCCGGAGCGCCGGGGTTCGATCGGTTGGCCGGGCGGGGCTTCACCGAGCACGAACTGGAGGCGGCCGAGCTGGCCATCGGGACCAAACGCTCTCTGCGCGAGGCGTTCGCGCCGGCGGTGTTGGGCGAAGGCTTCGTCACCGATGTCCTGGGCGCGGCGCCGGACGCCCTGGCCAATCCTTGCTTCGACACCCTCGCCTTCGCCGGCCTTGCTCCGGAGGAGATCGCGGCGGCCGAGCGGTTCGTTTACGGCGCCGGGAGCCTCGCCGAGGCGCCGTTTCTTGCGTCCGATCAGCGCGTGGTGTTCGCGGGCGCGGCCGAGGTCGGCGACGAGGCGCGCGTGGCAATGATCGTCGCCGTTCAGCCCTTCCTCTCCGCCCCGCCCGTCGCCCGGCTCGAGATGGACTTCGAGGCCCCGCCCGCCGACGCCGTTCGGCGCCAGGCAGAGGCCGCCGGAACCGGCGTCCGCGCCCTCAAGATCATCCGAGCGGCCGCGCCGCCGGACTTCGCCCTCCAGGTTCGGCCGGCCCACGGCGAGCCGCGCGCCGAGGTCCGCGACAGGATCGTCGAGCGTCTGGTCGAGGTCGATCGCAGCCGTCGACGCCTGCCCGACCGGCGCAAGGGCTACATCCAGAAATCCACCGTGGGCGGACACAAGGTCTATCTGCATACGGGCGAATACGACGACGGCGAGCTCGGCGAGATCTTCATCGACATGCACAAGGAAGGCGCCTCCTTCCGCTCGCTGATGAACAACTTCGCCATCGCCATCTCCATCGGGCTGCAATACGGCGTGCCGTTGGACGAATTCGTCGACGCCTTCGTCTTCACGCGGTTCGAGCCGGCCGGCCTCGTGGCCGGCAACGATCAAATCCGTTCGGCCACCTCGATCATCGACTATGTGTTCCGCGAACTGGGCGTCTCCTACCTCGGGCGCACGGACCTGGCGGAGGCGGGCGAGATCGATCGCGACGGCCTGGGCGCGCCGAGCGAGGCCGAGCCGCAGCCGCTGACCCGCTTCATCTCCAAGGGTTTCTCGCGTGGCGCCGCGCCGGACAATCTTGTCTTCCTGCCCACGGCCAAGGTTCGCGCGGCGGACGTCTGCCCGGCGTGCGGAGACACCGCCCTGGTGCGCAAGGGCGCCTCGGTGATGTGCGAGACCTGCGGCGCGCGCCAGCCACGGGGAGCCGATGGCTGAGAGGCGCCAACCGGCACATTAAGGCGTTTTCACTGGCGCACGCCGCTCGGTGGACGCACTAAATGAAGGTTACTTCTCATCGGGGACGCCGAGCCTTGGCGCGCGAAATCGACCAAGTCCGGAAGATGATCGCCGCCTTCGCCGGCGCGGGCGCGCTGCTGCTCGCCGCCGTCGGCCACGCCGCGGTCCTGCAGGACGCGCCCGATGTGCCGCGCCTGGTTTCCTTCGGCGGCATGTGCCGCAACTGCGCCCTGGCCGGTCGCCATCTGGTTGGGGCGAGGTTCATCGGCGCCAATTTCGCCGGCGCCTCCCTGGCCGGGGCGGACCTGCGCGGGGCGAGCTTCGTCGGTTCGACCTTCACCGGCGCGGATCTCGCCAAGGCCGACGTCCGCGGCGCGTCGATGCTGGGCGGCGACTTCCTTTTGGCCAATTTTTCCGACGCCCGCCTGGCGGGGCTGGAGGCGCACGGGGTGGTGTTCATCAACGCCAACTTCAGTCACGCCCTGGCGGACGACGCCGATCTGTCGGCGTCCAATCTGACCCACGCCGACGGACGCGGCGCCCATTTCGACGGCGGCGTCCTGGCCCACGCGATCCTCACCGCCGGCCGCTTCGCGCACGCCTCGTTCAAGGGGGCCAAGCTCGAGGGGGCCAATCTCGCCGACGGCGATTTCACCGAGGCCGATTTCCAGGGCGCGGACCTGGCCGGAGCGAACCTGGCTGGGGCCACTTTTTCCGGCGCTGACCTAACCGGCGCGCATAACCTTAGCCAGCGCCAGCTCGACGTCTCGTGCGGCGATGGCAGGACAAAGCTTCCGGCCGGATTGAGCGAACCCTCCTGCGCCGGGCGAGGACGGCGTTAGGCTTTGAGCGGCGGTTGCACGCGGATGTGGAGTTCCTTGAGCTGCTTTTCGCGCGCCGGCGCGGGCGCGTTCATCATCAGATCTTGCGCCTGCTGATTGAGCGGGAAGGCGATGACCTCGCGGATGTTCTCCGCCCCGGCCAGCAGCATGACGATGCGGTCGATCCCCGGCGCCATGCCGGCGTGCGGTGGCGCGCCATAGCGGAAGGCGTTCAGCATGCCACCGAACTGCCGCTCAACCTCGCCCTCCGAATAGCCTGCGATCTCGAAGGCGCGGACCATGATCTCCGGCTTGTGATTGCGCACTCCGCCGGAGCACAACTCCACGCCGTTGACCACGATGTCGTACTGGTAGGCGAGGATGTCGAGCGGGTCCTTGGTGTTCAGCGCCTCCATCTCGCCCTGGGGCATCGAAAACGGATTGTGCGTGAAATCCACATGGTTGGACTCCTCGTTGAATTCGTACATCGGGAAGTCGACGATCCAGCAGAACTCGAACCGGTCCTCGTCGACGAGCTTCAGCTCGCCAGCCGCGCGCGTGCGGGCGACCCCGGCGAATTTGAAGAACGCTGACGGATCGCCGCCGACGAAGAAAGCCGCGTCGCCGACGCCGAGCCCCAGACGGTCGCGGATCGCCTCTGTCCGCTCCTGGCCGAGATTGCGCGCGATCGGCCCGGCCGCCTCTTGCGTCCCGTTCTCTTCCCGCCAGAAGATGTAGCCAAGGCCAGGCTGGCCCTCCCCCTGGGCCCAGGCGTTCATCCGGTCGCAGAAGGCGCGCGAGCCGCCGCCCGGCGCCGGCAGGGCCCACACGGCGTTTTTCGCCATCTCGAGCATGCGGGCGAAGACCCCGAAGCCGCCGCCGCGGAACGCCTCGGACACATCTTGCATCACCAGCGGATTGCGCAGGTCCGGCTTGTCGGTGCCGTATCTGGCGATGGCGTCACGGAAGGCGATACGCGGGAAAGGATAGGGCGTCACCGGCTTGCCTTCGGCGAACTCCTCGAAGAGCCCGTGCATGATCGGCTCCATCGCCGCGAACACGTCCTCCTGGGTCGCGAAGCTCATCTCCAGGTCGAGCTGGTAGAACTCGCCGGGAGAGCGGTCGGCGCGCGCGTCCTCGTCGCGGAAGCACGGCGCGATCTGGAAATAGCGGTCGAAGCCGGCGACCATGAGCAGCTGCTTGAACTGCTGCGGGGCCTGCGGCAGGGCGTAGAAGGTCCCCGGATGGATGCGCGAGGGCACGAGATAATCACGCGCGCCCTCCGGCGACGAGGCTGTCAGCACCGGCGTCTGAAACTCGGTGAAGCCGGCTCCAACCATCCGCCTTCGGATCGAGTCGATGACCTTGGAGCGCAGCACGATGTTGCGGTGCAGGCTTTCGCGCCGCAGATCGAGATAGCGGAATTTGAGCCGGATCTCCTCGGGATAGTCCGGCTCACCGAACACCGGCAGAGGCAGTTCGGCGGCCTCGGAGAGCGCCTCGGCGGCGCGCACGCGCACCTCGATCTCGCCGGTGGCGAGGCCGGGGTTGACGGTCTCGGCCGTGCGCGCGACCACCTCGCCGTCAATGCGCACCACGCTCTCGGCGCGCAGCCGGTCCAGCACCCCGAAGCCGGACTCGCCCGGATGGGCGACCAGCTGGGTCAGGCCATAATGGTCGCGCAGGTCGACGAACAGCAGACCGCCGTGATCGCGCTTGCGGTGGATCCAGCCGGACAGACGCACATTCCGCCCCTCGTCCGCGAGCCGAAGGGCGCCGCAGGTGTGGGTGCGATAGGCGTGCATTGTCGAGAGGCTTTCTGGTGGGGAAAAAAGCGAAAGGCGCGCAAGGCCACGCCCCTCCCCCAATGTCAAGCCGGCCGCCCATTTGCGACTCGCGGCGGGCGCGCTATATTTTCGGCTCTCGTCTCAACAGCTGAAAGGAGGTGGTCCAGTGTCTCATTGTCTCCAACCGCGGTCGCATGCGACCTGGAGCCTTATGACGGAGGCTCGCTCCTGACGGCGTCGTTGACGCACTGAAGGAAATCAGGTCGCGGAGACGCCGGCGTTAGCCGGCCTCACCGCGGTCACGACGATGGAGGGGCCGGTTCGCAAACGCGGGCCGGCCCTTCGATTTGTCTGGGATTGGAGTTCCACGGTCAATGCGCGGTCCGAGCACGCGGTGGCAGGACCGAATTCTGGTTCGGCGTTGGCGGCCTCGCCGGCTAGGCACGTTCGAAGAACGGCGCACAAACTCCCTGCAGC
>JBOHLC010000193.1:0-1404 GCA_050729395.1 Caulobacteraceae bacterium | reverse complement strand
ATCCTCCCCCGTTTACGGGGGAGGGGGACCACGAAGTGGTGGAGGGGGCGGCCCCCTCCCGGCTTCGCCGGCCCTCCCCCCAATGGATGGGGGGAGATCGGTCGAGGGGCGGCCGGAGACCCCGTCGCGCGGCATCCGCCCCCCTCACCGCTTCGCGGTCCCCTCCCCCCGCTTCGCAGGGGGAGATCAGGGCGGAGAGGGCGAATCGCCTGACCGTCGGAGGGGTTTGCCTCAGGCGCGGCCGGTCTGGGCCGAGAGGCGCTCGGCGGCGACGCCAATCTTGGCCAGGGCGCGCGACCACTTGTGCTCATGGTCGTCGCCGAACAGCAGGCTCTCGTCGGCTTCGCAGGTCAGCCAGACATTGTGCCGGATCTCTGCTTCGAGCTGGCCCTCGCCCCAGCCGGCGTAGCCGAGAGCCATCACCGCGCGGCGCGGATGCGGATCGCCGGCCGCCAGCGCCTCGAGCACCTCGCGCGTGGCCGTGAGCAAGATACCCGGGCGCACCAGCACGCTGTTGGGCTGGCCGGCGTAGTCATCGGTGTGGAGCACGAAGCCGCGCTCCTGTTCGACCGGTCCGCCCATCAGCACCAGATCGTCCAACGGCTTGACCGGGGTCTTGACCTTAAGCCGGGTAAGCAGGCGCGAGATGGTCAGCCCCTCTACTGGCCGATTGATCGTCAGGCCCATGGCGTGGTCGGAGTCGTGGGCGCAGACGAACACCACCGCTCGCTCGAAGCGTGGATCCTCGATGCCGGGCATCGCCACCAGAAGCCGGCCGGTAAGATAAGCGCCGGACGCGTGGGCCATGGGCCCATGATCGGCCCACGAGGCGGCGGATTCAAGGACGACGGCTTGGCGCGGCGGCCCCGGGCCGCTATCTGCGGGGCGAAGACGCCGTCAACATCCTTTGGAGCAACAGATGACCATCAAGGTGGGCGAGAAGGTTCCCAGCGCCACATTCACCGTGTTCGGGTCCGACGGGCCCCGGCCGCTTTCCTCCGACGATCTGTTCTCGGGCAAGAAAGTCGCCCTCTTCGCCGTGCCCGGCGCGTTCACCCCGACCTGCTCGGTCAAGCACCTGCCGGGGTTCAAGATCCACGCGAGCGATCTCAAGGCCAAGGGCGTGGACACCATCGCCTGCGTGGCGGTCAACGACGTGTTCGTGATGAAGGCCTGGGGAGAGGACCAGGGGGTGGGCGAGGATGTGCTCATGCTGGCCGACGGCAATGGCGACTTCACCCGAGCCGTGGGCCTGGAGCTGGACGCCGGCCGCTTCGGCATGGGGCAGCGCTCGCAGCGCTATTCCATGATCGTCGATGACGGGGTGGTGAAGGAACTCAACGTCGAGCAGGGCGGCGAATTCAAGGTCTCTTCCGCCGAGTACATGCTGGCCCAGCTTTAGTC
>JBOHLC010000192.1:0-14252 GCA_050729395.1 Caulobacteraceae bacterium | reverse complement strand
CCCCTCCCCGGCTTCGCCGGTACTCCCCCCGCTTCGCAGGGGGAGATCAGGAGCCCAGCCTCGACATTCGCCGCCGCTGTGACAAGCTGTCCTTCGAGGCGCCACCGAAGCGCGCCCGATCCGGGAGAGACGTCCATGCGCTTCCTTGCCGGCTGGTCGCCGCAGTTGCTCAGCTTGCTGCGCATCGTCGCCGGCCTGTGCTTCATGGAGCATGGGGCGATGAAGCTGCTGCACTTCCCCGCGCCGATGATGCCCGGCCCCCTGCCCCCGCTCCTGATCGTGGCCGGCGTGATCGAGCTCGTCGGCGGCGGGTTGATCGTGCTCGGCCTCTTCACCCGAGCCGCTGCGTTCATCGCCTCGGGCGAGATGGCCGTGGCCTTCTTCACCTTCCACGTGTTGCACGCCATCCCCGGCGCCCCGCCCGGAACGCCGGTCACCCTGGACCCGCAGGTCAACCACGGCGCCGAGGCGGCGCTCTACGCGGTGATCTTCCTCTACCTGGTCGCCGCCGGCGGCGGCGCCTGGGCGCTGGACGCTCTGCTCGGGCGCCGATCGGCCGCCTAGGGCGAAGATCATCGGCGACGGAGTCCTGTTCTTGCCGCTCCACGCCGCCTTTCCCGCATGGCTCCACGGCATGGCCATCGCCTCGCTGAGCGTGGCGATCACCTGCGCCGTCGTCATCGGCGCGGACGAGACGCGGCGCCCGCAGACGATGTGGATCATGAACCTGGTCTGGCCGCTGACCGCGCTCTTCGGCGGCGTATTGTGGCTGGCCGGCTACCTGCGCTGGGGCCGCGCCCCAACCCGTAAGCAGCGACAGGCCATGCGGAGCGCGGGTCGGGGCATGAAGATGGGCGACGCGCCCATGGCGGTCGCCGTGGCCAAGGGCGCCAGCCACTGCGGCGCGGGCTGCACCCTTGGCGACATCATCGCCGAGTGGCTGGCTTTCGCCTGGCCAGGGATCGCCGTGGCGCTCGGCTGGCGCTGGCTGTTCTCCGAAAAGATCTTCGCGGTTTGGGTGCTGGATTACGTCGTCGCCTTCGCCCTGGGGGTCGCCTTCCAGTACTTCACCATCGCACCGATGCGCGATCTGTCGGTGAAGGACGGAATCCTGCAGGCGTTGAAGGCCGACGCGGCGTCCATCACCTCATGGCAGGTCGGCATGTACGGCTGCATGGCGGCGGTCCAGTTCCTTTGGTTCCGGCCCGTCTACGGCCACATTGCCGAGGTCGCGACGCCCGAGTTCTGGTTCGCGATGCAGATCGCCATGCTGTGCGGCTTCGTCACCGCCTATCCGGTAAACTGGCTGCTGGTGAAGTACGGCGTGAAGGAGAAAATGTAGCCGCACCGCCGCCCCGGGTTCCTCAAGCGCGCGGCGGCATGGAGCGGGCCGCCCACAGGAAGAAGGGCGCGGCCGCCAGCTCGGCCACGACGCAGAAGAGGACCGCGGCCATCACCGAGCGGTCGTAGAGAAAGCCGATGGCGCCGCTGCCCAGGAACCAGAAGACTCCATAGCCGGCGGTGAACAGGCCGAAGGCGGTCGCGCGCTTGCCGCCCGGGGTCATCTGGGTGACGGCGGCCGGAATGATCGATTCATGCACGCCCATGCCCAGGCCCCAGACGGCCGCGCCGATCAGCGCGACCCAGAAGCCGCCGAAGAACACCAGGGGCGCGAAGAGGGCCGAGGCGAGCGTCAGGCCGATCAGGACCTTGAAGCCGAAGCGGTCGAACAGACGCCCGAAGGCCAGCGATCCGGCCCCGCTCACGCCCATGGCGACGGCGTAGAAGACCGCGATCAGCGGGCCTGGCACGACGCGGGCGCGGGCGAAATGGTAGGCGATGAGCGGATAGTCGGCGAAGCCGAGGGCCGCCAGGCCCGCGCCCGCCAGATAGATCCAATAGACCCCGGGCAGCCTGCCCCCGGCGACGGGCGGCTCGGCGGAAAGATCCTGCGGACGCGGGTAGAGGACGCGGGCCAGCGCCACCAGCGCCAGGTTGATCGCGGCCGGGACGGCCAGGGCCAGGAACGCCAGGTGGAAATTCCCACCGCGCGCGAGCACCGCGGCGACGGCCAGCGGTCCGACCATCGCGCCGGCCTGATCCAGCGCCTCGTGCAGGCCGAACGCCCAGCCGACGCCGCCGGCCTCCTTGCCGGCATAGGACAGCATCGTGTCGCGCGGTGGATTGCGGATCGCCTTGCCGACCCGCTCCAGGATGATCAGCGCCGCCGCCGACGGCCAGTTCCCGGTGAGGGCGAGCATGGGGACGGCGGTCATCTGCACGAGGTAGCCGACGATGGTGATCGGCCAATAGGCCCCGCTTGCGTCCGCCCAGCGGCCCGAGACGAGCCTCAGGCCATAGCCCGCCAGCTCGCCGAAACCGGTCGTCAGCCCGACGATGAGCGCGCTCGCGCCCAGCGCGGCGAGATAGGGCCCGAGGACGCTGCGCGAGCCCTCGTAGGTGAAGTCGGCGAAGAAGCTCAGGACCCCGATCAACAGGACGAAGCGCAGCGCGATGCGCCCGCGGTCGCGCGCTTTGGGAGTGACGGTCTCAGCCACGATCAGGCTCGCTCAAAGGGCCAATCACTCTGCCCGGGAAAGCGCTTGGGGTCGACACGCAAGCGCCCGCGATCCCCTAGCTGAACGCGGCCTGCTCGGATAGCGTCAGGCCCGCGCCGGGGCCTAGGGCCGGGCGCAGGGGCGCGCATATGGCGAAATCCAAGAAGGTCTACACCTACGCCTCGCCGCGCGGCTGGGCGCGCGCGGTGGTGATCGTCATGGCGATCAACCTGGTTCTACTGGTCGCGCTCTCTCTGATGACCTTTGCTTATGGAAACGACACCTACTACGCGGCCGAGGTTTCGCTTACGCCGGTGCAATGGGTGCTAGGGCTGATCTCCCTGGCCTATGTGCTGGTGCTGGTCGCCTCGACCGTGAACTTTGTGTGGATCTATCGGGTCAATGCGAATGCGCACGCCTTCAGTCGCCGGCCCCAGGTGTCTCCGATCGGGGCCATCCTCTGGTACTTCGTTCCCATTGCTTTCCTGTTCAAGCCGTTCCAGGCGATGGAGGAAACCTGGGACGCAAGCGCGAGTGAGCGACGACGGGGGGCGCCGCCGCTTCTTCTCGCCTGGTGGATCCTGTTCCTGCTCGACAATTTCATCGGCTGGATTGCACTGATCCTCAACGGATCGGACATGCACCGGGCGGCGCTGGCAATTTCCTATCTGGCGGGCGCGGTGGTCACGGTTCTGTGGATCCTCGTCGTGCGCCAGATAACCTCGATGCAGCTCCGCATGCACAGCGTGAGCGAGTTCGGCGAGGCGCCGCAAGCCCTCGCGGCCGAGGGAACCCTCGACCGTTATCTGGGCGCCTGAGCGCGGATCAAAGGGGATAAGACATCTTGACCGCGCCCCGGAGACGCCGATGAACCGATACTGGACCTTGTCCGGCAAGCCCCTCGGTGGCTGGCCGGACGATGGCGCCTTCGAGCTGCGCGACGGGCCCATGCCCCCGCCGGGTCCGGGGCAGGCGCTGACGCGCACCATCTACATCTCCCTCGATCCCTATCAGTGGGGCTACATCAAGCGCGACGTCGGGGCGCCCGGCGCGCCCTGCCACGCGCGCACCGTGGCCCAGGTCGTCGAGAGCCGGGTGGACGGCTTCGCGGCCGGTGACCTCGTCTTCAACACCAACGGCTGGGCCGAATACGGCCTGATGGGCGAGGGCGTTGCCCGGCCCTCCTACATGATCCCACGCAAGCTCGACCCGGCCGAGGGGCGCATCTCGCTGGCCGTGGGGGTCCTCGGCATGCTGGGCCTGACCGCCTATGCCGGCATGGCGCTGCTGGCCCAGCCGAGGCCCGGCGAGACCGCGGTGGTGTCCGCTGCCTCGGGCGGGGTCGGGCAGATCGCCGGCCAGCTGGCCAGGCTCGCCGGCGCGCGGGTGGTCGGCGTCGCCGGGCGCGAGGCGAAATGCCGCTTCGTAGTCGAGGAGCTGGGCTTCGACGCCTGCGTCTCGCACCTTAGCCCCACCTTCCCGGGCGACCTGCGGGCGGTTTTGTCGGCGGGGGTCGACGTCTATTTCGAGAACGTCGGCGGCGCGGTGTTCGACGCGGTGCTGCCGCTCCTAAACGTTGGCGCGCGCATGACCATCTGCGGCCTCATCGCCCACTACGGCGACGCCACCGACGCCCGCGCCGAGCTGACGAAGCGCGGCGAGGTCGTGTTCAAAGCGCGCGGCGTCACCGTGCGCAACCTCGCCGTCGGCGATTTCGTGAAGGACCACCAGGCCGCGTTCCTGCGCCGGATGGGGCCTTTGGTGGCCTCGGGCGAGGTGAAGTACCGCGAAGACATCCGCCAGGGTCTCGAGACCGTCCCCGCCTGTTTTCGCGAGATGCTGCGGGGCGACAACTTCGGCAAGATGCTGGTGCGGGTCAGCGAGGACCCGACGCTATAGGCGCGCCGGCCGAAACTCCTCGGAGATACGGTGACAGTGCACTTATCTGTCCTACGATCGGCCAGCTGATCCATTGAACCAAAGGAGATAAGTGCACTGTCACCGATACTCCTTGTCGTCCTTGTCGGCCATCGATTTCCCTCAAACGTCGCTTGGCGCGCGATCATTCGCGGCGCTCGCTTCGTCAGTCTTCCACCCTATTTCGGACCACCGCGGGGTTCGCTTGCCGGCGCCCGTCGCCTTACATATCGTTCGGCTCATGAAACGACTCCAGCCGTTCCTCGACCTGCTCGCGCGCGATATCGAGCGCAATCCACCTTCGCTCAGGCCCTTAACGCCGACGCTCGCGCGCCGCATCGCGGCTGCGACCAAAGGCGTGGAGGTCGACCTCGACGCACCCATCGAGGGCAAAGTCTCCCTTGACTTTCGCCCAGACCGCCGGCGGCGTTAGCTTCGCCCCATGTGCAACCGCTACCTCGCCCCGGTTTCGCGCCTGGTCGACGAGGTCAGCCAGACGCACCTGCCACTGATCTTACCGGGCAGCGCGTTCCGCAATCTCGAGCCGCGCGCGCACATCGGCCGGCCAATACCGCGCCCATCGTCCGCAAAATGGGTGAAGACACGGATTCTCCCCATCCTCGCTATGCTGGCGCTAGGCGCTCAAGCCGTCGCATCGTCGGCACGGGCGGCGAGCGAGTCGGCCGTGGAAGGCTGGACGGTATCTCGGCTGAACCCCACGGCCTGCGTGGCTTCGGGCCCGACAGATGGTGATGCGAAATTGAGTCTCGCCGCCGAGGGGCCAATGTTCGCTATGATCGTCGAAGCGTCTGACTTTCCAAAGGAAAGGTCCAGCTACTCCGCAATCCTAACCTTCGACAACAAGCCGCCGGTGTCGGCGGCCGCCTTGGGCGATAAGGGGATCTTGCACATCAATGTCGGCCGCGGGGACAGCGCCAAGACGGTTGCGGCCGCTTCGCGAGTTACTGTCGCGGTGAATGGCCGCGCTCATAACTTCGCCTTGCCCAACGTCGCCGCCGCCCTCGACGCGCTGGCGCACTGCGCCGCCCAACCGACGCTGGCCGAACAGGTCGATCAACCCCCCGTCCCGATTCGAGGCGCTGGGACGTGGAAGCTCATGACGACCCTTCCTGCCACGCCCGGTCGGGTCTGCTCTGCGCGAGTCGCCGGCGAAAAGATCGACACGATGATGCTGTTGAACAACGATGGAAATCTGGTTCTCATTGGCGGCCATAGCGATTGGGCGACATGGGGCGGCGACGTACCGCTGAAGTTGGCGATCGATGACGGGCCGCCAATAGACCTAACCGCCAGCACGGTCATGAATCTGATCGTGGTGCTCATAAGGGACCCCGCGTTGCGACAGCGGCTACGGAGCGCGAAGACCCTGGACTGGAACATTCCCACCGGTCACGTTCGCGGCGATGTGTCCGGACTAGGAGTAGCACTGGACGCTGTGAAGGCTTGCAAGGCCGCGGCGGAGAAGTGACTGCAATGTCCGCCTTCACCCCAACTCCGCCGTTCGGCGGGTCCGGTTGCGGCGGTCGGGGCCTACGGGCGCCGGGCGAATGTGTAGCCCCAGTTGATCTCCTCGCGGTATCGGCCGGACGGATCGAACGTGAGCAGCGCGCGGCTGAGCGCGGCCTCGAACGCCGCGTGCCGTCCAGCGAGGGCGCGCGGGGAAAGCGCGGAGTTCGAGCGCGCGTAGCCGAGGAGCGTCTCCAGCGTCCAATCGTGGGGGACGGCGAACGAGCGGTTCGTCAAGTCGAGGAAGCCCGCGTCGCGGATAGCCCGCGTCTGATCGGCAAACTCCTGGTCGGCGGTCGCGTTGGCAGCGCCCAAGCGGCGGGCCGGTTCGCCGACGAAATCGCGCACGACGCCGGCTACGACGCGTCGCCACGGCGGCGCCGCCTCTTCTTCGATCAAAGGGCCGAGGGTCACGAACCCTCCACCCGGCTTCAACCAGTCGTAGGCCATCGCGGCGACGCGGGGACGGTCGAGCCGGTGGAAGGCCTCGCCGATCGTGATCAGATCGAACCCGCCGGGCGCCGCCTCGAAGTCCTCGGCACGGCCGACGACCCAGTGGACATTGCGAAGGCCGAGACGCTTCGCCTCGCGCCGCCCCGCCTCGATCATGTCCGGCTCCAGGTCCACGGCCCAGACCTCGGCGAAACGATCCGCGATCGGCAGCGCCACGCGCCCAGGGCCGCAAGCAAGGTCCAGGAGACGCGCGCCCGGCCGCGGACTCGCCTCGTCCAGAATCCCGTCCAGAACCTCGCGCGGATAGGGCGTCCGATAGCGAACGTAGTCGGCGGCGAGACCGGCGAAAGCGTCTGGGCGAAGGTTGGACGGCAGCTGGGACATCGGCGAGGGCCAGTACAACGGCGCCGCCTTGGCGACCAGTCGCGGCCAGGGCTTGGCGGAGCCGCACAGCTCAGCTTCCCGGACTCGAGCGAACGGGCAAAATCCGTCCCAATACGGACTCTGGGAAAGGCCCTTACGCCGTCGCGGCGTCGGTCTCCGCCGCCAGGCGCGCCTCGGCCGCCGCGATCATGGCCTTGAAGCGCGGGTCCTCGCGCAGGGGGTTCATGTCCGGGTCGGCCTTGGTCCATTCGAGCTCGGAGCGGGTCACCTGGGCCAGGTAGGGGCCCAGCAGGTCGAACGCGCCGTCAAAGTTTTTAAGGTCGCAGAGGGCGCAGGCGAAGTTGTAGCGCATGGTCTGATTGTCCGGATCGATCAGCAAAGCGCGGCGGAGCCAGTCGCGGGCCCGGTCCGCTTCGCCGAGGACCGCCAGGGCGCCCACACCGAAGGCCATCGCTGCCCCATTGCTGCGGTCCTGGGCCAGGACGGCTTCAATGCGCGGGAGCGCCATCCTCGCCGCCCGTTGAACGGCGTCTGCGTCGCCGAGCGCGCTGTAGCAGGTGATCAGCATGGTCGGGGCACTGATGTCGGTCTCCATCAGCGCCGCGGCCTTTTCCCAATAGGGAATAGCGTCGGCGATGCGTCCCTGACTGAAACACACGGCTGCGGCGGCTCTGTTCGCCTCGTAGCACTCAGGGTCGAGACGCAGGGCGATCCCGGCTTCCCCCCATGCTCCGTCGAGACGACCCTCCGCCCGCAGATTGTCCGCCTTGACGGCGTGGGCCTCGGCGAGGTCCGGGTCGAGCGCCAGCGCTTTGTCGACCGCCGCCGACGGATCGATGTCCTTGCGGCCGAAGCGAAAGCGCAGACTTGCCTGCATGGCCCCCATCAGGGCCCAGGCGCCGGCGTAGGCCGGGTCGATCTCCACCGCCCTGGCGCACAGGCGAATGATCGTTTCATTCTCGCGCGGATCGGCGTTGCCGGTGAACCTGCTTTGCCGCGCCATCAGATAGAGGTCGTAGGCCTCGGCGCTGTCGGTCCCGCGCCGCTCGATGGCCTTCTTTTCCTCGGGCAGCAGCTTGAGCTTCAATGCCCTGACGATGGCCTCGCTGATCTCGTCCTGGAGGGCGAAGATATCATCGAGGTCGCGGTCATAGCGTTCCGCCCAAGTGTGCTCGCCCGAGGCGCCGTCGATCAGCTGGGCGGTGATGCGGACGCGATTGCCGGCCTTGCGCACGCTGCCTTCCAGGATATGGCTGACCCCCAGCTCCCGCGCCACGTCAGGGACCTTCATGTTTCTGCCCTTGAAGGTGAAGGCGGTGTTGCGCGCGATCACGCCGAGCGCCGAGACCTTGCTGAGGTCGGTGATGATGTCCTCGCTGATCCCGTCGCTGAAATACTCCTGCTCGAGGTCACCGCTCATGTTGGCGAACGGCAGGACGCAGATGGAGAGCCTGGGCTTTGGGCGTGCGGCCGGCGCGGGCGATGGGGTTGGCGCGACACCTCGGCCGGTGGTGAGGGTGGCGATGCTCGCCAGGACCTTGAGCCAGCCGGCGTGGTTGGTGTCGCCAGACCAGCCGTTCATGTCGGCGCACTGGGTCTGGTCGAAGGGCATCGGCAGCTCGGCGCCGTCGATGCTGAGCTGAACCAGCTTTCGGTCAGACCGAGCGCGTTCGGCCTCGGAACGCACCCACTCCGAATTGGCGGCCTCGGCCGACCAGACGACGATCACCGCGTTGGCCGCGTTCAGCCGCTCGCGGATGACGTCGGCGTAGGCCCGGTGCGCCGGGATCTCGTCGTCGCGCCACACGCCATAGCCCATTGCGCGCAGGGCCTCGCCAATCTGGCGAGCCTGGGTCTCCGTAGACCTGGCGTAGGAGATGAAGATGTCGGACATGCTGGCGCGGCCCCACCCACGGCCGCGAGTGGAACCCTAGCATCCCTCCTCGCCCTTTGGGGAGAGGTCGAGACGCGCCTGAGGGCGGGTCCGGGTGAGGGTCTTCGATCGGCCTTTTCACCACGAAGCTCACGAAGAACACGAAGCATGAAGATGCGCGCACAGCGCTCCCATTTGCCTGAAGACCGCGCCGCTGTGCCTGGATGAGCTCCTTCGTGAGCTTCGTGGTTGACTCTCGCGGCCTCGCCGCCCGGCGTCGTCGCGGCCAAGACCCTCACCCGGAGCGGCTGGCGCCGCTCTCGACCTCTCCCAAAAGGGAGAGGGGAAGATGATCTGTGTCCATCTGCGTCATCTGCGGATCACTTGTTCAGCCCTCGCCGCCAGGCGGGCTTCGGCCTCGGCGATCATGGCCTGGAAGCGCGGGTCAGTGCGTATCGGGTCGAGGTCCGGATCGACCTTGACGTGCTCGAGGAATACCGGAGTCGCCTGTTCCACGACCGGACCCAGCATATCCAGCGAGGCGTCGGTTTCTTTCAGGTGGAAGGCGAAGCTGCATGCGAAATTATATCGCATGACCATGTTGTGCGGGTCGATCAGGAGGGCGCGCTCGGTCCATTCCTTGGCGCGTTCGGCCTCGCCCAGGAACGCCAGAGCGCCAACGCCCATGCCCATGGCCTTGCCGTTGCTCCGGTCTTGCGCCAGGGCCGCCTCGGCGCGGACCAGGGCGAGTTGCGCGCTGCGCCGCGCCGAGGGGAAATCCGCGATCGCGCAGTAACTGGTGATCAGCATCGCCGGCGAGCCGAAGTCCGTCTCCATCAGAGCCGTCGCCTTCTCCCAGTAGCGAATGGCGTCTTCCAACCGCCGCTCGCGGAAGCTCAGGGTGGCGGCCGTGTTGTTGACCTCATAGGATTCGGGGTCGAGCCGCAGGGCGGTGGCGATCTCGGCGGCAGCCTCGTCCTGGCGGCCGCTCTTGGACCAGATGTCGGCCCGTACGGCGTGGGCTTCGGCCAGATCGGGATCGAGCGCCAGCGCCCGTTCGGCCGCCGCCAGTCCGCCGTCGCCCCGGTCCGCGAACAGCGTGCGCAGCAATCCCTGGGCGAGCGCCATCAGGGCCCAGGCGCGGGCGTAACCCGGGTCGATTTCGGTGGCCCGGCCGGTCAGGCGGATGATGGATTCCTCGCGCCGGGCGTCTCCGGCGTTGCCGGTGAGCCAATACTGCCGGGCCATCAGATAAAGATTGTAGGCCTCGGCGTTGTCCGTCCCGCGCCGTTCGATGGCCTTCCTCTCTTCCGGCAGCAGCTTGAGCTTCAACGCCTTGACGATGGCCTCGGAAATCTCGTCCTGCAGGGCGAAGATGTCGGTCAGGTCACGGTCGTAGCGCTCGGCCCAGACATGGTCGTTGCGGGCCCCATCGATCAGCTTGGCGGTGATCCGCACCCGGCCGCCGGACTTTCGCACACTGCCTTCCAGCACGTAGGCGACACCCAGTTGGCGGGAGATCTGCTGCACATCGACATTCTTGCCCTTGAAGGCGAAGGCGCTGTTGCGGGCGATGACCGACAGGGCAGAGACCTTGGAGAGGTCGGTGATGATGTCTTCGCTGATTCCGTCGCTGAAATATTCCTGCTGGGGATCGTCGCTGATGTTGGCGAACGGCAGCACGCAGATCGACAGCTTCGGACGCGCGCGGGCGGCCGGCGCGGGCGCCGTCGATGTCCCACCCGCGGTCAGGGCGGCGATGCTGGCCAGAACCTTGCCCCAGCCGGCGTGAGCGGGATCGCCAGACCAGCCGCTCAGATCGGCGCACTGGGTCTGGTCGAACGGCATCGGCAGTCTTGCGCCATCGACGGTGAGCTGCACCAGCTTGTCTTCCGCTCGCGCCCGCTCGGCCTCGGAGCGAACCCACTGCGACTTCACCGCCTCGGCCGACCAGACGACGACGACGGCGCCGGCCGCGGTCAACCGCTCCTCGATCACATCCGCGTAGGCCCGGTGAGCCGGGATCTCGTCATCGCGCCACACGCCATAGCCCAGCGCTCGCAAGGCCTCGCCAATCTGGCGGGCCTGGGTCTCGGTCGAGCGCGCGTAGGAGATGAAGACGTCAGACATGCTCATACGGCCCCGCCCGTGACCGATGCGGCGACCCTAGCGGCGCCCAGGCGGGGCAAGCAAGGGAAAGGTCCAGCAGAGTCTGACCTTGGACCGATGGAAGTCCGGGTTCCACCCGGCTCTGGGCTCGCCAGCGTCGCGTCCTGGTCGAACGGCCCAATGTCGCCTTTCGGGACAAGCGCCAACGGGGAAGTCCGACCCGGAGCGGACTCCGACCAATGGTCGTCCAGAACGGTGGCAGGCTAGGCTGCTGGAGGGCCCCGGCGACGGCGCAGCAGCCACGCGAGCGGGAGAAAGATCGCGAACATTACGGCCATAACAACGATGCCGTAGATAACGCCGACCACGGCATACGTGGCTATGTCGCTCATGCCGACGCGCGCATGATCCCGAATGTTGATGCCCACCGTGATCATCGCAATGACGACCACACACACTGCCGGACCGATCGCCTTTCTCATGGTGGCATACTGACCTAACCCGATTGCGCCTTTCCACCCACCTTAGGCCTTCTGAGGGACCGCTCTGGAGCGCAACCTTCGTTCACCAATTCAGATTTGCGCTTCTGCAGCTAGCGCAGATCGACTCGCCTGTGCAGATGGTGTGTTTGCATCTGTGGCACACATTCTCAGCGCGGCTAACGTGGTTGACCAGAGCCTTGGCTTCGCCCAGGGCCATGCCGTCGTCGCGAGTGAGGCGCTGAACGGTCGGTAGTCTTCCGGCCCGCGCGCTCGCCGCGAGTTGGGCTTTCCCAAACTCATCAAGCTGCGCCGGCCAAGTTACGGCGCGCTTACAGCGAGGGCAGTAGATGCCGCGAGGCCCAACGTCGTTCATGGTTCAGATTTGCACGACGGAACCTCTGTTCCAACGACCACTCGCCTAACTCCGAGATAAGTTGCGAAACGCAAAAATAGCGCTTGACGGGCCCGGTTCTGGGATTCTACAATATGCAATGTTAATCAGGGCGCGGCCGACGCGGCCCCGTCCGAACACATCCCTCGAGCCGTGAGGTCATCATATGAAAAAGAAATGCAGCGTGCCCGGCTGCCGCCGTGTCGGGACCCTGAAGGGTTTTTGCAGACTGCACTATCAGCGCAACCGGCTGGGGATTCCGCTGCGGGCGCCGGTCAGCAAGCGCGTCAACGGGCCGATCGCCAAACGGCTGCGCGGCCATGTCAAAATCGACCCCGAGACGGGCTGTCATCTGTGGCAAGGCGCGCGGGATCTTTTCGGCTACGGCATCCTGGTCCTGCCCCGCAGCAGGCGCTTCCGCGCCCACCGCCTGGCCTGGGAGGTGGCTAACGGACCCATTCCCGACGGCATGGTGGTGATGCACACCTGCGATAACCCGCCGTGCTGCAATCCCGAGCACCTGGCGCTCGGCACGCGGGCCGACAACAACCGCGACCGCTTCGCCAAGGGCCGCGGCGCCGGCGCGAGAGCCCGCGACCTCGAGCGCCATCCACAGTGGGGGTTGCTGCGCCCACCTCTGCCCGCGGGCGGCCGAGGTTCAGGTGTTTGCGATCAGCAGCGCCATCTGCACGAGCGGGAAGCTGAACGGGACGATGAGCGAGCCCCAGCGGCCCATGGCCCATGCGGTGCGCCGGTAGGCGCCGACGTCGGCCGGCCGGCTCCAGCCCTCGACGGCCGGACCCAGCAGATAGAAGACGTTGGCCACGCCCATGACCAGCAGATAGGCCACGCCCAGGAAGAGCGTCATGCCCAGTCCGCCGCGCCAGTCGCCCCAGACCGGATGGCCGAAGGCGTAGTTGAGGCCGACCGCCGCCGCGTAGGCGAGGCCGCCGGCGAGCGCCAGGGTGAGGTTGTATTTCAGCCGGCGGGCTTCCCACCAGGCCCAGGCGTCGCCAAAGGCGCCGTCAGCTCGATCCTGAACCGTCATCGATCCACTCCCGTGCGGGCATGATAGCACAGGATGGCGGCGTGATCCCCTCACCCGCACGGGCCCGCCGGCCCGTCTCGACCTCTTCCGGAGGGGACAGGCCGGCGTTAAACAATGAGTCCTCGGGACTGCACGAACCGCCGCATTCCGAGGGCGATCTCGGCAACGTACGATTCGTCCACCGGCTTGATGGGTGGCCAAAGCACATGCGGGCCGCGCGGCGGCCACAGGCGTTTGGCCCGAAACTGGGAAGGCTCGGTGATTGCGATCTGAGCCTTCGACCTGTCGCAGTAGAAAAAGATGACGAGACGGCCGACCACAAAAACAGTTGTCTGCACGTTAGCCTTTTCTCTCAGCATACCTATGACATTTGAGACATTCATAAACGCCCGCGAACAGTAGGCGCGCGGTTCCAGTTCCTTCGTCTTGAACAACCACACATAGACGCCCTCCGGGACATATCGGTCCTGGGCGAACCGCAGGGTGTCCTCCCTGGTGAACACGCACTCGCGCGGTTCAATGCTCTCGTGAACCATGATCTTGAGGACAACCCAGTGCGCCAGCGCCTCGATCGCCGTTGCGCCCAGCGTCGTTCGGCGCCCTAGCAGCAGCGGCTCAAGATGCGGCTTAGCCGCCGACTCCATTCCGCTCATCCAGCCGTTGTTGCAGCGCTTACAGACGCCCTTGATGGTCAAATTAACCGTGTGGCCGTGGCGCTCTGTAGTGGTCCGTTCCTGCTGCTTATCCTTGCTCACCCAGAAGTAGCTATCGGATCTGGCGTCGTGCGGCGTCCGGGAAAAGTGCTTGTGCATCCATTCAGACCAGAAATGCTCCGGGCTCGATGCCTGCCTTTCGCAGAATAAACACTGACGCACCTCGCGAACGGACCTAACTTGTGCCTTTCTGGACATTGAGCGTGATGGCCTCGAAAACGGAACTAACCGACGACCGACAGCGCGACGCGCGTCTGTTGCATGTGCTGAAAACTCCGCCTCTCTCGCGCGCCGAGCTTCGCGCCGAACTGGCCAGGGCGAGAGAGGCGAAAAAACAGGAGAAGGCTAACCGCCCCTCCTAGACGTGCCTCGCAGCCACGATCAGCCGCCAGAGAATTGGCAGTGCGTGGTTGTGATTTGCGTTTTGGGACGGCAAGGGATGGTGCATAGTGGACACGGCTTCCCACCCGCAGTTTATGCAACGGTAGATACCTGAAAACGGCGTCGCAGTTCCCGGGTGAAGCAACGGGGCGAACGCTACAGGGTTTCCAGGTTCTATTACTGCTTGATTGGTGACGTAAGCCATCGGTTTGCCTTTCCTAGGCAAATAAACGACCGGACCTTGACATGGTATCTGGGGAGCCTAATGTCCCCGAGTCTACAACACCATCTTCCGCAGCCCGGTCACAGGGTGGCGGGAAGCCTAGAGCAAAGGCCGCTTGAGGGGAGCTGAACCCCCTCTGGCGGCCCTTGTATGATTCCCTAGGCGGCACTGACACGCATGAGAGGCGCCGATT
>JBOHLC010000191.1:0-14945 GCA_050729395.1 Caulobacteraceae bacterium | reverse complement strand
GAACAGCCATGAGCCGAATTCGCGCGAGACGAGATTGGTGTGCTTGCCCTGCCAGCCGAGCCCGGCCAGGGCCGCGAGCGGCTTTTCCATCAGGGGCGCGGTGTCGACGAACACCTTGACCTCGGCTCCGAGGCGCCCGCCGATGGTGCCTGCCAACATCTTGAGTTTGCCCTTGATCAGGTCGTGATAGTCGCTTCCTTGCGCATAGACCGAGATAGCCGCGCTCGAGCGATCCTTCAGGGGCTCCAACGGATCGCGGTCCGGCCCGTAGTTCATGCCCACCACGACGGCCGAGCGCGCGCCCGGCCACATGGCGCGGGGATGGGATCGCCGCTCGAGCGTACTTTCCATCCAGGCCATGGTTCCGTGACGCCCGCCGCCGGCGAACGCGCGCAGGGCCTCGGCCGCCGGCCAATTGTCGGGCAGCGCCGCCGTCTCGCAGACATCGAAGCCCAGGTCGCGCGCTGTCGATCTGATGAGCTCGACGCGGTCGTCAGAAATCGAGGTCGTCATAGTGTGTCGACGGCGGCAGGCCGGGCCAGCGGTCGAGAAGGATCGGGCGGAACGCCGGCCGCGACTTGATCTTCATGTACCAGGTCTTCAGGCCCCCGAAGTCGCGCCATGGCACGTCGCCGAAATAATCCAGCACCGAGAGGTGGGACGCGGCGGCGAAATCGGCCAGGCTGAGACGGCGGCCGGCCAGCCAGTCGCGCGACTGCAGCAGTTTCTCGAGATAGGTCAGATGGGTGCGCAGGGCCTCGCGCCCCGCGCGCAAGCTGTAGAGGTCCGGCGCGCCGAGCTTCAGCAGGCGCTTCTCCAGCTTTTCGCGCAGCAGATAGGAATTGACCTCATTGTCGAACTTGCGGTCGAACCACTGCATCAGCCGGCGCGTCTCGGCCCGGTCGGCCGCCGTCGCGCCGAGGAGATCGTAGCCCGGCGCCTCGCTCTCCAGATGTTCGAGGATCGCGCGCGCCTCGCAGATCACGGCCGGCTCGCCGGTCGCGCCCTGCTCCACCAGCACCGGGGTGAGGCCCGAGGGATTGAGTTGCAGAAACGCCTTCGGCTGCTCCCAGTAGCGGACGATCTCCTCGACGAAGTTGAGGCGCTTCTCGCCCAGCGACAGGCGCACCTGGCGGGAGGCGGGATCGAGCGGAAAATGGTGCAGCGTGCGAACGAGGTTCATGTGAGCGTCGCGAGCTATACTAAGGTTCGGTGAAAGGCCAACAACGCCTACGCCCCTTAAGGTCGCGTTTACTCCGATTGTTCCGCCTTTCTGGCGGCTTCGCCGAAGGCGCCGCCATGGGGCTCGGCCCGGCCGCGCGGGTCGGGGTGTATCAGAATGTCGGCGTCCGGAAAGGCTTCGAGCACCCGCCGCTCGGCCGCGACCACCGCGCGGTGCGCCGCTTCCAGGGTCAGGTCCGGATCGAGTTCGGCGTGCATCTGGATGTGCACGGTCGGACCCGAGGCGCGAGTGCGCAGCTGATGGACATGGGTAATGGCCGGCTCGCGCATCATCAGGTCGATGATCTTCTTGCGGTCCTCCTCCGGTAGTTCGTGGTCGAGCAGCTGATTGGACGACTCTCGGAACACCGACACGGCTCCCCACAGCAGGATGGCGGCGACGCCCAGCCCGCCCAGCGAGTCGAACCACGTCAGGCCCAGCCACGCCGCCGCTATGGCGATGAGCGCGATGACGTTGGATGCGAGGTCGGCGGCGTAGTGCGTGCGGTCGGCCGATACCGCGACCGAGGCGGTGGTGCGCAGCACCCGGCTCTGGGCCAGGATCAGCGCGCCGGTGAGCGCGATGGAGACGATCATCACGCCGATGGCCCAGCCCTCGCGCGCGATCGGCTCGGGCCGGATCAGGTGGCGGATGGCTTCCTCGACGATAAGCGCGGCCGAGGCGAAGACCAGCCCCGCCTGCATCAGGCTGGCGAAAGCCTCGGCCTTGCCGTGGCCGAAGCGATGCTCCCTATCCGGCGGCGCGGCGGCGTAGCGCACGGCGAAGAAGGTCGTCAGCGAGGCGACGAGGTCGAGGCCCGAGTCGGCGGCGGAGGCAAGCAGGGCCACCGACCGGCTGGCCCACCAAACGGCGAGCTTGAGCGCGACCAGCGTCAGGGCGACGCCGACCGACATGGCGGTGACGCGGCGAGTGTGAGTGGCGCGATGGCTCGTTGGCGGGCCCATCGGGCCAGCTTAGCGGCTTGCGCGCCCGGGCTACAGATGTCCTCTCACGCCGCGGCGAGCGGCGTCGGTCCGACGTAGCGCGATGCCGGCCGGATCAGGCGACCGCCCAGCACCTGCTCGCGGGCGTGGGCGATCCAGCCGGCGACGCGTCCCATGGCGAAGACGCAGGTGAAGGCGTCGGGCGGGAAGGCCAGGGCCTCCAGCAGCAGGGCCGTGTAGAGTTCGACGTTGGTGTCGAGAGAGCGGCCGGGCTTGCGCTCGCGCAGCACCTCGAGCGCGGCCCTCTCCACCGCTTCGGCCAGGGCCAGCCGGCCGGGAAGGACGTTCGACTGCGCGCCCAGGGTCTTGACCGCGCGCTTGAGCGCATCGGCGCGCGGATCGCGCACGCGGTACACACGGTGGCCGAAACCCATCAGTCGGTCGCCGCGGTCGAGGGCGGCTTCCAGCCAGGCGCGGGCGTTCTCGGCCGCGCCGATAGCGTCGAACATGTCGATCACCGGCCCCGGCGCGCCGCCGTGCAGCGGCCCCTTGAGCGCGCTGATGCCGGCCAGCACGGCGGACGTCAGGCCGGCGCGGGTCGAGGCCACGACGCGGGCGGCGAAGGTCGAGGCGTTGAAGCCGTGGTCGCAGATGGTCACGAGATAGGCCTGCAGCGCGGCCACCTCTGCTGGCGTGGCGGCTGCGCCCCGGCACATGCGCAGGATGTCGGCGGCGTGCGAGAGGCTTGCATCCGGCTTGACCGGCGCCTCGCCCGCCCGGACGCGGATCGCGGCCGCCGTGAATATCGCCGGCGCGGCGGCGAGGCGCAGGGCCGTCCGGAGATCGTCGCCGTCGGCCAGACGGGCGGTCAGCGCCCGCATGATCTCGATCGGGGCGCGTTCCGCCAGGCGGTCATCGAGCGCGACGAACTCCGCCGCGACCTCGACCCGCGCCGCCCCGAGCGCCGCGCCGATGTCGGCCGGCAGGTTATCGAAGAAGCCCGTCCACAGGAGCCGGATGGCGTCCTCGAAGGTCCAACGGCCGGCGATCTCGTCCAGCGAGTGGCCGCGGATGATCAGGCGCCCGGCCGCGCCGTCCACGTCGGAGAGGACCGTCTCCGCCGCCACGATCCCCTCGAGTCCATCGCGCGCGTCCATGGCCAGGCTCCTTGAAGTCGCGCCCGGCACATGCGAGGTTCGAACCTTAGAATCAAGATTGATCAATTTGATCAACATGACCGAATGGCTGAAAGCGGACGAAGCCCTTGAGCGCCTCGGCGTGCGCCCGCAGACCCTCTATGCCTATGTCAGCCGGGGCCGACTGAGAGCCGAACCGGACCCGATAGACCCGCGAAGAAGCCGCTATCGCGCCAGCGACGTGGCTGCTTTGCAGGTGCGCAAGGCGCGAGGCCGCAAAGCCGCCGACGTGGCCGCCGACGCCATCGCCTGGGGCGAGCCGGTGCTCGCCTCGGCCATCACCACCGTCGCCGACGGTCGGCTTTATTACCGTGGCCGCGACGCCGCCCGCCTGGCCGAGACCGAGACCTTGGAGAGCGTCGCCCGCCTGCTCAGGGGAGGCGGCCGCGCCGCGCCGCGCACCGTGCGCGCCGCTACGCCGAAGGTCGCGAGCATGCGCGAGCGGGCTTTCGCCGGCTTGGCGCTGAGGGCGGCTCTCGCCCCCGCCGCCCGCGAACTCACCGCCGAGGAACTGGCCGACGAGGCGGCCAACCTGCTCGATCTAATGTGCGATGCGATCACCGGCGAGACCACCGGGGGGCCGATCCATGAGCGCCTGGGCCATGCCTGGGGCTGTGGCAGGGCGGGCATCGAACTCGTCCGCCGCACGCTCGTTCTCCTGGCCGACCACGAGCTCAACGCCTCGACCTTCGCCGCCCGCGTGGCCGCTTCGACCGGCGCGTCGCTGGCCGCCTGCGCCCTGGCCGGCCTGGCGACGCTCTCCGGCCCGCTGCACGGCGACGCCGTGGCCGGGGTCGGGCGTCTGGCCGAGGAGGCCGAGCGCCTCGGACCCGACGAGGCGGTCGCCGCCCGCCTGGCCCACGGGATCAGCGCGCCAGGCTTCGGCCACCCGCTCTACCCCGACGGCGATCCGCGCGCCGCCGCCCTGCTGCGCGCCTTCGACCCCTCGGCGTCGCTTCAGGCCCTGCGCCGGGCGATGGCCAGCGCCACCGGTGCGCGCGACAACGCCGACTTCGCGCTCTACGCCCTGGCGAGCGCCCTGGAATTGCCGCCCGACGCCCCGTTCGCGCTGTTCGCCATGGCCCGCTGCGCGGGCTGGACCGCCCACGCCATGGAGCAGATCGCCGAGGGCGCGCTCATCCGTCCCCGCGCCCGCTACACCGGCGTCCTGGCGGAGAGTTGACGAGGCGCAACGGGCGCGCCAAACGCCGGCAATGAAACCGTCAAACGTTCTTGGTCTGCTGGTGTTGGCGCTCGCCTGCGCGGGCGGCGCGAGGGCGGCCGAGCCGCCGGTGCATCGATTCCTCGAGGCGGTGATCTCGCCGGATGGCGCCTGGGTGGCTTCGGTCGAAGGCGACACCTCTGCCTCGGGGGCCATGGCGCCCGGACGGGAGCTCATCATCCGCGGCCTGAACGCGCCCGACAACGGGTTCTCCGCGCCGGTCAAGCTGCCCTGCGCGGGCCAGGCGCAGTGCTGGCCATCGTCCCTGGCCTGGTATCCGGATAGCGCGCGCCTCGTGTTCGCCCTGCGCACGCCAGGGACGCATGCCCGTTCGCTCTACCGGTTGACCGTCGCCACCGGCGCGCTCACCCGGCTCATTCAGTTCGACGGCACGATCGAGGGCCTGCGCGTCCTGTCCGACGGGCGCCTGGCGATGCTGGCCACCGCCGGCGCGACCAAGGAGGTCGGGGCGACCCAGGCCGGCGCGCCGATCACTGGCGATCTCGGCGGTCCGACACCGGAGCAACGTATCGGCATTCTGGCCGGAGGCGCCCTGCAATTCGTCTCGCCGCCAGACCTGTACGTCTATGAGTACGACGCCGCGCCCGACGGCTCGTTCGTCGGCACGGCCGCGCCGGGCAATGGCGACGACAACTGGTGGACGGCCAAGCTCTATCGCTTCTCGGCCGGGGGCGCGCAGGTGCTCTACGCGCCGCCGAACGCCCGCTCGCAGATCGCCCATCCGCGCGTCTCGCGCGACGGCCGGCAGGTCGCCTTCATCAGCGGCCTCATGAGCGACTTCGGCGCGACCGGCGGCGATGTCTTTGTCGCGCCGCTGGCCGGCGGCGTGGCGAGCGATGTCACGCCCGGCCTCCCGGCTTCGGCCACCTCACTCGCCTGGGGTTGCGACGGCGCGCTCCTGGCCGAGCTGGACAAGGCCGACCACAAGGAGATTGTCCGGCTGAGACCGGATGGCCATGCGCCAGACATCCTGTGGAGCGGTCGCGAAAGCCTCGACGGCCCCGACGCGGGCGTCTCGCTCGCCTGCCCCTCGTCGCGGGCAGTGGCCATCCACCAGAGCTTCACCGCGCCGCCGCAGATCGAGTTCGGCCGCATCGGCGCGTGGGTCGGAGACCTCACCCACTTCAACAGCGGCCTCGCCCAACCGTTCACGGTCCGCAGCCTCGACTGGCGCAGCGGCGGCTTCAACGTGCAGGGCTGGCTGCTCCTGCCGGCGGACATGCCGGCGAACGCCAGGCTGCCGATGATCACCATCATCCATGGCGGGCCGGCGGCGGCGGTCACCCCGCGCTATGTCGCGCCCGGCCTCGACCGGACGCTGCTCGAGCGCGGCTATGCGCTGTTCCTGCACAATCCGCGCGGCAGTTTCGGCCAGGGCGAAGCCTTCACCCTCGCCAATGTCCGCGACTTCGGCCACGGCGACCTCAATGACATCATGGCCGGCGTCGACGCCGCCATCGCCGCCGCGCCGATCGATCCCAACCGCCTGGGCCTGATGGGCGGCAGCTACGGCGGCTACATGACCATGTGGGCGGTGACGCAAACCCATCGCTTCAAGGCGGCGGTGGCCGCGGCCGGCATCAGCGACTGGCTGTCCTACTACGGCGAGAACGGCATCGATCAGTGGATGATCCCCTACTTCGGCAAGTCGGTCTACGACGACCCGGCGGTCTATGCCCGCTCCTCGCCCATCGAATTCATCAAGAACGTCACAACGCCGACGTTCGAATATGTCGGGGCGCAGGACATCGAGTGCCCGTTCCCGCAGACGCAGGAGTTCTGGCACGCTCTGCACGATCTCGGCGTGCCGACCTCCATGGCCATCTATCCCGGCGAGGGCCATGGCCTGCGCGAGGCGGCCCATGTGGCCGACGCCGAACGCCGTACGCTCGAGTGGTTCGACCGCTATCTGAAGTAAGGCGGAGCGAGGGCTCAGCGACCAAGGATCTGGCGGTATTTGCCGAACAGCCGTTCCGGCGCCCACATCAGGAGAACGGCCCCCGCCAGGAGCGCGGCGCCGATGAGGTTCCAGCCGCTCGGTCCGAGCGGCGCCACGCCGGTTCCGTAGAGAACCACCAACCCTGCGAGCGCGAGGAAGTATGGCCCGGTGAAATAGCAATGCACCCGGCCGCAACGGATGGCGTTGGCCAGGCAGCCCGCGCCCATGACCGCGCAGGCGAGCGCCCAGATCAGGGTGCGGGCGCCGTTCGTGACAGCAGGGACCCCGCTGACGAAGATGGCGAGGGTGGGCAGGCCGTAGATGAGGAAGACCATCGGCCGGCTCGCCAATATATCGCGGGGGTTGTTCATGGCGTGGCCTCCGGCGCCGCGTGCGCGCCCTGAATTGGCGGGCAGGGAACCGAGCCGTACGAACAGAAGACACAGCAGTCGCCGGGCTTGGGCCTCAGCACCGCGCCGCACGCCGCGCAGTCGAAGAAATAGACGCAGGCGTCATCCGGCATGGTCTCGACCGAGCGATGGCCGCAGCGCGGACAGGTCAGTTCGCTGGTCGAAATCGGCGTCGGGGGTTCAAGTTTCATCGCGCCTTGCCCTGCCCGCCCCGGCCAGCTAGATGATCGTAAACCCTGTAGTCGCTACAGACTCAAGAGGCTTTCTCGGTGATCGATGCGAAGGCGGAGAAAGAGGTTTCCATCGGCGCGCTCGCCAAGATGAGCGGGGTCAACATTGAGACCATCCGCTACTATGAGCGGATCGGCGTCATGCCGGCGCCCGCGCGCAGCGCCGCCGGCTATCGCCAGTTTGACGCCGGGCATCTCCGGCGGCTGACCTTCATCCGACGCGGCCGGGAGCTGGGCTTCAGCCTGGACGAACTGCGCACGCTGCTGCGTCTGGTCGACGGACACGACTACACCTGCGCGCAGGTGCGCGACCTGACCCTCGCCCATGTGGCCGAGATCAGGACCAAGATCGCCGATCTCTCGCGGCTCGAACGGACGATGAGCCGGATCGCCGCGCGCTGCACCGGCGACCGCGTGCCCGACTGTCCGATCATCGACGCCCTGTTCGACGACGCGCCCTAATCAGCCGGCGCCGGCCCAGGCCTTGTCGACAGCGGCTTGCGGGTCGCCCGCGGCAAGCCGGCCGCTGAGGGCGACACCGCTCAGGCTGATCTCCCTCCCGCCGAGGAAGCGCCGCTTCCAGGCATAGCCGATCAGATAGAGCGCGCTGTCCCGCCGCGTCACGCCGTTCTCGACATAGGAGGTGAGAATGGCCACCGGCAGCCGTCCCTGGCCCTCGGCCTTGACGTGGCGGGCGTCGAGGGCCTTGGCAAGGCCGGCCGAGATCCAGCCGGCGTCTATCTGTGGGGCCGCGGCGGTAACGTCCACGGCCCCGCCGTGGATCTGGCGCGGAAAGACATAGCGCTGAGACTCGATCACCTGGCCGGGCGCGGCGGTTTTCAGGGTCAGCTGGCGCCCGTCGTCCGCGACGCTCGCCTCCAGCACCAGGGCGGAGGCGAGGCTCGCCTGGCGCGCGGCGGCCGCGTCGCGCATGGCCTCATCGACATGCGCGCGGTGCGAATCCCAATAGCTGAGGGCGGCAATCACGACCGCCAAGACCGCGGCCCCCTCGCCGACGGTCAGCCACAGCCGTCCGCGCTTCTGTTCGGGTGTCTCGCTCATGCCTGGCGCGGCGGCGCCGGAATGGCCGCCTCCGCCAGGGCCTCGGCGTATTGGCCCCCCTTGCGATAGCGGTAGAGGTAGGTGGGGATGATCGGCTCGATGGCGCTCGGCGTGACGCCCAGCTCCGCGAGGCCCGGCGCGCCCAGGGAGACGATGTTGTCCACGCGCAGCATCTCCACCTGATCGGAGGTCAGCGGCGGGGCGATCGCCCAGGCCATCAGATCGCCGACGCGGCCCAGGACCTTGGCCACGCCGAAAGGCACGGGAATGAGCGCCCGCCGACGGCCTATGGTTTCCAGCATCAGCCCCATCAGCGCCTCGAAGGTGTAGACCGCCGGACCGCCCAGCTCATAGGTCACGCCGGGCGCGGACGGCTCGCCCAGGCAGGCGGCGATGGCCGCCGCCACGTCGCCGACGAACACCGGCTGGAAGCGCGTGTGTCCGCCGCCGATCAGCGGCAGGGCCGGGGCCATCGTGGCCATCTCGGCGAAGCGGTTGAAGAAGGCGTCGCCCGGTCCGAACACGACCGATGGCCGGACGATCGTGGCGCCCGGAAAGGCCGCCCGCGCCGCCTCCTCGCCCGCCGCCTTGGTCCTGGCGTAGGCCGCGCCGCTGCCGCTGTCCGCGCCGATGGCCGAGATATGCGCGAGGCGCCCCGCGCCGGCCGCTCGGGCGGTCCTCGCAACCCGTTCCGCGCCCTCGACATGCAGGGCCTCGAACGTCTGCCGGCCGGATTGGTAGAGCACCGCGACGCAGTTGACGCAGACCTCAGCCCCGTCGAGCGCGCGGGCCACGGACTCGTCGTCGCGCACATTGGCCTGGACGATCTCGATCTGGCCCACGTCGCCCAGCATCGGCAGGCGATAGGCGCGGCCCGGCCGGCGCACGGCCACGCGAATGCGGTGGCCGCGTTTGGCCAGAGCCCGGACGATCTGGCTGCCCACGAAACCGGAGCCGCCGAACACCGTCGCCAGACCCTTCATCAAATCTCCCTCTGAAACCCCGCGCGGCCTGCGATAGACGAGGGGGCGTTCGCGCGCAACGGCGGCGGACCGCGGGCCGCGCGCGGGCGCGACCCGCGCGTCGCGAACCTCCAGGAACCTATTCGCCGTCGATGATCGAGCGGATGCGCGAGGCGAGCTTCTCCACCGCGAACGGCTTGCTGAGGAGGTGCGTGCCCGGCTCGAGACGGCCGTTGGCGATGGCCGCGTTCTCGGCGTAGCCGGTGATGAACAGGACCTTGAGGTCCGGCCGCGCGCGCCGCGCCGCGTCCGCCATCTGCTGGCCGGTCATCCCGCCCGGAAGGCCGATGTCGGTGATCAGGAGGTCGATGCGGACGTCGGATTCCAGCACCTTCAGTCCGGCGGCCGCGTCGCCCGCCTCGATGGCCTGGAAGCCCAGGTCGGCCAGGATGTCGCTGACCAGCATCCTCACCGTCGGCTCGTCGTCGACGACCAGAACGGTCTCGCCGTCGGCGGATCTCGGCAGGACGATCCGCCCGTAGGTCTCGAGGTCCTCGTCCTCGGCCTCGCCATGATGGCGTGGCAGGTAGATCTTCACCGTCGCGCCCTTGCCGGCCTCCGAATAGATCCGCGCCTGGCCGCCGGACTGCCTGGCGAAGCCATAGACGATGGAGAGGCCCAGCCCCGTGCCCTTGCCGGCGGGCTTGGTGGTGAAGAACGGATCGAAGGCGCGCCCCGCCACGTCCGGCGCCATGCCCTCGCCGGTGTCGGTCACGCACAGCACGACATACTGGCCGGGCGCGATCTCGCGACGGCGCGCCTGGTCGCTGTCGAGCCAGCCGTTGCTGGTCTCGATGGACAGCTGGCCGCCGTCCGGCATGGCGTCGCGGGCGTTGATGCACAGGTTCAGGATCGCGTTTTCCAGCTGGTTCGGGTCGCAGAAGCAGGGCCACAGGCCGGCGGCCAGCACGGTTTCGATCTTGATCGCCGGGCCCATGGTCCGCCTGACGAGTTCCTCCATTCCGGCGATCAGCTTGTTGGTGTCCGTGGCCCTCGGCGCCAGCGCGTGCTGGCGCGAAAAGACGAGCAGTCTGTGGGTCAGGGAGGCGGCGCGCGAGGCGGCGCCCTGGGCGGCGATGATATAGCGCTCCAGCTCGTTGAGCCGGCCTTGGGCGATGCGGGTCTTCAACAGATCCAGGCTGCCGGTAATGCCGGCCAGCAGATTGTTGAAGTCGTGCGCCAGGCCGCCGGTCAGTTGTCCGACCGCCTCCATCTTTTGCGATTGCAGGAGCTGTTCCTGCGACTTTTCCAGTTCGATCTGAGTCTCATGAAGCTCGGTCTGATCGCGCGTCACCTTGGCGAAGCCGATCAGTCCGCCCTCATCGTCGCGGATCGGGTCGATGACGACACTGGCCCAGAAGCGGCTGCCGTCCTTGCGCACGCGCCAGCCTTCTCCGGCGAAGCGGCCCTCCTCCGACGCGGCCTGGAGCGCCCGTTCGGGCGCCCCGCGTTCGCGGTCTTCGGGCGTGTAGAAGGCCGAGAAGTGCTGGCCGACGATCTCGGGGCCCCGATAGCCCTTGATGCGTTGCGCGCCGGGGTTCCAGCTGGCCACGCGTCCCGAGGCATCCAGCATGAAGATCGCATAATCGATGACGGACTGGACGAGGCGCTCGTAGGCGCGTTCGTCCATGCCTCTCACCGGCGGCGCGTGTGCGTTGTCCGTGGCCACGGTTCCCGTCATAAACGCCGCGCGCGCGTGGCAAGCCGCACGCTCGAAGCGAACGCGACGCGAGCGCCGGGGTTCCAGCGGAGCTGGTCGCGCATCCCGCGTCAGGACTTGAAATTCACATCCCTGGCCTTGATCGTCCCGGCCGTCCGTCCGGGCGCGGTCTGAAAGGCCCAGTAGAGGTTGGTGTGGGCGATCACCTGGTCCGGCGGCGGCGCGCCCCACTTGGAGAGGTCCTCGGTGGTGTGGGCGTCGCTGACCAGGATCGCGTCGTAGCCGCGCGCCAGCGCGCCGTGCAGCGTCGAACGGATGCACGCGTCGGTCTGCGCGCCGGCGACGATGAGCCGCCCGACCTCGAGGTCCGCCAGCACGGTCTCCAGCGGCGTCTCCTCGAAGCAGTCGCCATAGCGCTTCTCGATCACCGGCTCGCCTTCGCCCGGAAGGAGTTCGGGCACGATCCGCCACTTCTCGCTCCCGGAAGGCAGCTCGTCGCTGGCGTGCTGGAACCAGATCACGGGCGCGCGCGCCTCCCGCGCCTTTTCGACCGCGACCGCGATATTGGCCACGACCGCGACGCGATCGTGCGCCCCGGTGACGACGCCGTTCTGCACGTCGATGACCAGCAGGGCGGCGTTCGGGCGGTTTGGGAATCTGCTCATGCCTTCGAGTTATCGAGGGCGAGCGAGGGTGTCCAGGTTGAGGACGACTCGCCACATTGACCTTCCCGAGTCGGCGCCCTATGCGTCCCGGCCTCGCGCGCGGGGCGGGCGGGCCCAGGTGGCGGAATTGGTAGACGCGCTGGCTTCAGGTGCCAGTGGCTTAACGGCCGTGAAGGTTCGAGTCCTTTCCTGGGCACCATTTGGCAGTTTGGCGGGTAGTCCGCCGACGCCCCATCAAATCCCATTGTGTCTCATTTTCTCTTGAAATACATGTAGTAATGCGGTCGCGAACTTCGCGACGTCGGATCGTCGCGTGCCAATTCGACCCATGACAGCCGGGATATTTTGGGCTAGTTTAGGGGGTATCCAGAAACCCTTGGCCCGCGATACCCCCAATGCCCCTGACTGATGTGAGAATCCGCAACGCCAAACCCGGCCCCAAGCCCTATCGGTTGACCGACGCGCACGGTTTGTTTCTGCATGTAACCCCTGGGGGATCGAAGCTCTGGCGCCTGAAATTCCGCTATGGGGGCAAAGAGGGCCTGCTCAGCTTTGGGCCCTACCCGGAGGTTGGCCTAGCCGACGCCCGAGAGAAGCGGGATGAGGCGCGCAGACAGCTCAGGGACGGCAGGAGCCCGTCAGTCGAGAAGCGCCGCGCCGGGATGCTGGTCAAGGCGGCGCGGGGCAATACCTTCGCCGTGGTCGCCGAGGAATTCGTCGCCAAGCGCGAGACGGAAGGTCTCGCGGCGACCACGGCGAGCAAACTTCGATGGTATCTGCGTCTCATGGGCGGCGCCTTCGGCCTGCGGCCGATAGCCGAGATCGAAGCCTTCGAGCTGCTGCACACGCTCAAGAAGATAGAAGCGAGCGGGAGATACGAGACCGCCCGCAACGCACGCGAGTTCGCCGGGCGCGTGTTCCGCTACGCCATTGCCACGGGCCGCGTCACGCGGGATGTCGCCGCCGACCTGAAGGGCGCCCTCACCACGCCGAAGGTCAGGCACTACGCGGCGATCCTCGATGCCAGGGGCGTGGGTAGCCTGATGCGCGCGACTGAGGACTACGCAGGTCAGAGGCTAACCCGACTGGCGTTGCGGCTCGTGGCTCACACCTTCCCTCGCACCGGCGAACTTCGCCTGGCGACCTGGGAGGAGTTCGATCTTGAGGCCGCCATCTGGCGTGTCCCCGCCGCCCGGATGAAGATGAAGAAGGAACACGCCATTCCGCTGTCGCGCCAGGCCGTGGAAATCCTGCGGGAGGCCCGCGCGATCTCCGGCGATGAAGCACTCGTATTTCCGTCATCTCATCGACCGGGCCGGCCTTTGTCCGAAAACACGCTCAATGTCGCCCTGCGCGCCATGGGTTTCAGTAACGACCAGATGACCGGGCATGGGTTCCGGGCCATGGCGTCCACGCTCTTGAACGAGTCGGGCAAGTGGTCTGTCGACGCCATCGAAAAAGCGCTCGCCCATGGCGACAGCGATGTCGTGCGCGGAACCTACCATCGGGGGATTCACTGGGCCGAGCGCGTCAAGATGATGCAGTGGTGGAGCGACTACCTGGACGCCTTGCGGGATGGGGCTGACATCCTGCCCTTCAAGCGCGAGGCCTAAACCGGGCTACTCGCCGCCCGTCCGATAGCTGGCTGGATCGGCGATCCACAGACCGACCGCCGATTCACGCCAGCCCGCGCCGTGGACGCTGATCTTCAATTGTCTTGGAAACGTGCCCTCGGCGATCTTGCGGTAGAGGGTGGACCGCGAAAGCCCCGTGCGGGCCAGCACGGTCTTGAGGCGGATGATTCTGTCGGGGTCGGACACGGAACTCCCTCAAACCCTGTCGACGGCAAGACCGTCCGAGGCATGAAGATTGGCCGCTCTGCCGCACTCGACAAGAAGGCGCCACGGGGGATCGGGCGCGGGGATAGTCTGGGTTGCAAAGACTTGCTGGCAGCGGCGCTTGGCGCCGCTCGGAGCTAATCTTGAATGGCGAAAATCTGACGCTCGGTTCGCCGCCGCAGGGAGGTCGTCTTAAATGCGGGCACGGACTGCCCTATGGCGATGACATGCTCGAGGTAGCCGAGGCCGAGCCCGCCGAATTCCTCCTCGACGGTGATCCCATGCAGGCGGAGGGCGCCCATTTGGGTCTAGCGGTGGCGCGGGAAGGCGTTGGAGAGATCGATCTCCGCAGCCAGGGGCTCGATCTTGTCGGCGGCGAACCGAGCGGTGGTCTCGCGAATGGCCTCGGCGGTCACGCCAAGGCCGAAATCCATCATCGGTCCGGTATTTGGGATCATGGGGGAGCCCTTAACACGCGCCCGAAAAGCCGTCTGCCCTGGAAGATGGAGGCTCTCCAGACCCATTCACCGCCGGTTCACTGCAACCTTGACATGTGCACATGCGTTGCCGTGGCGCCACGCGGGGGCGCGGAGAACTATCCATGACAAAATCCATCTTCCTCAGCCAGGCTTCCGGGCTGGCGCTCGCCAGTCTGACAGCGGGCCTGCTCGTGGCCTGCCAGCAGAAGCCGGCCGCCTCCGCGTCGAATGTCGCGGCGGCCGCCCCGCCCGCGGCCACCATTCCGCTGGCCGACACACCCGCGACCGGCCCCATCGCCACCGCACCGCCGGCCCAGGCTCTGCCGGCCTACACGATCCGCCACGCCGCTCCGGCCAATCCGCCGGACGCCTATGCCTTTGCCGAGCGCGCGCGCTACGCTTCCTACGGCTATGGCGATGCCCCGCCAGACTATGGTTTTGACTATGGGGGCGTCTCGCCGTGGGCCTGGCAGGGGAACAACGGCTACAGGACCGTGGTCGTGCCGGTGCCCGGCGGCGACCGCTATTATTACTATGCGCCGGGCGAGGACGCGCCCTACTACGTACGCGACCCGGATCATGCCTATGGCTTCCAGAATGGTGCCCTGGTCGTCGTCTACGACCGCAACGGGCGTCCCCTGCCCGAGACCGAAGCCCAACGCTGGTGGGACGATGGCGGCCGCTATTTCCGGCGCGGACAGGACCTGTCGCAAGCCTCGCGCGGCCAGCATCATGCCGTCCAGCGCGGCCATTGGGAACAGCGGCGCGCCGATCTTGACCGCGACCAGACATGGTGGGGCCACGCTGAATCCCAGAACCCGGATTGGCAGGCCTACGACCAGCAGAACGGGCAACAGTACCAGGACACCTGGCGGCAGGAGCGCTATCGCCGCGAGGCCGAGGCCTATCGCGTGGACCAGGCTGACAACGACGGCGCCCGGGCGCAACGCGAGCACGACCAGGCGCTGGTCGCGGTGGGCGCGGCAGGCGCGGCCGGGGCCATCGCCGGCGGCATTCTGGAACATCACGCCAAGC